>JBJKSM010000017.1:0-16893 GCA_046704045.1 Thermodesulfovibrionales bacterium
GACCCATTCTCCGAAGGCGAAGTAAAATTTCTTTCAGAACTCGCCGACAACCTGGCGTACGGAATCACAGTTTTACGGATAAAAGCCGCTCAGCAACAGGCAGAAGAGGCTTTGCGGGAGAGCGAGGGGCGCGTCAGACACAAGCTGGAGAGCGTCCTTTATCCGGAGGGCGATATCGACACCCTGGATCTTGCCGACATTATCGACGTCAAATCGGTCCAGGCCCTCATGGATGATTTCTACAAAGTTTCTCATGTTCCCGTCGGCATCCTCGATCTCAAAGGCAAGGTGCTCGTCGGCGTAGGCTGGCAGGATATCTGCACGAAGTACCACCGGGCCCATCCCGACGCCTGCAGGCATTGCACGGAAAGCGATCTCGAATTGACGAGGGGTATCCCGGCCGGAGAATTCAGGTTGTATAAATGCAAGAACGGCATGTGGGATGCCGCCACGCCGATCATGATGGGCGGCCAGCACATGGGCAATCTGTTCTGGGGGCAGTTCTTCTTCGATGACGAGCCGCTGGACCGCGAATTCTTCCGTGCGCAGGCCCGGCAATACGGTTTCAACGAAAAAGAGTACCTGGCCGCCCTGGAAAAGGTCCCGCGCATCAGCAAGGAGTTCCTGAATGAGGGGATGGCCTATTACCTGAGGTTTGCCGAAATACTGTCGAAGCTCAGTTACAGCAATGTAAAGCTGGCGAGGTCATTGACCGAACGGGATGCCTTGATGGAATCGCTTCAGCAAAGCCTCAGCCGGTTCGAGCTGTTGACCGTGACGGCCTTCGAGTTGCTGCAGTCGACAGAGCCGCAGAAAGTCGTAGCGTCGGTCTGCCAAAAGATAATGGAATACCTCGACTGTCACGCCTTCTTCAACTTCCTTGTCGACGCGGAGGCGGGAAAGCTGCACCTGAACGCCTTCGCGGGCGTACCGGAAGAAGAAGCGGGAAAGATCGCCTGGCTTGACTTCGGGGTCGCCATCTGCGGGTGCGCGGCCCGCGAAGGTCAGCGCATCATAGCGGAACATATCCCCACAACTCCGGACGAACGGACGGAGCTCGTGAGATCCTACGGGATAAAGGCCTATTGCTGCCACCCCCTGCTCGGCCCCGGCGGGAAGGTAATCGGGACGCTTTCTTTCGGCACGTGCAACCGGGAGACATTCAGCGAGGAAGATATTTCGCTGATGAAGGCCGTAGCGGACCAGGTGGCTGCGGCAATGATCCGGATGAAGGGAGAGGCCGACGTCCTGAAGCTGGGTGAAGACATGGCGGCGAGGAATGTCGAACTTGAGAGGGCGAACAGGGAAATGGAGGCATTCATCTACTCCATCTCCCATGATCTGCGAGCACCGCTGCGGTCAATGGCCGGGTTCGCCAAAATTCTGAATGAAGATTTTACGCAGGGACTCGATGAACAGGGAAAGGATTATCTGAGGCGCATTCTGCGGGGGGCGGCGAAAATGGCCCGGCTTATCGACGACCTGCTGGATCTTTCCCGGGTCTCCCGGCAGGAGATGGAAAAGACCGAGGTCGATCTCAGCGCAATTGCGTCCTCCGTTATTTCCGATATGCGCGAGGCCGACCCGGGAAGGCGCATCGATGTTGCGATAGAGCAGGGACTCAGTGCCTTTGCAGACCGGCGTCTGGCCGGGATCGTTCTTTCGAACCTTTTCGGAAACGCCTGGAAGTTTACCGCCGCAGTTGACAATGCGAGCATCCATTTCGGTGCGGCCGAGAAAGAAGGGCAGACCGTCTATTACGTCAGGGACAACGGCGCGGGGTTCGACGCCGAGTTCATGGAGAAGATGTTCCTGCCGTTCCAACGGCTGCATTCCGATCGGGAATTCGAAGGCACCGGAATCGGCCTTACCATAGTCGAGCGGATAATCGACCGCCATGGCGGCAGGGTATGGGCGGAGGGACGGAAGGGCAAGGGAGCGACGATTTACTTTACGCTCGGCCCGCCCGCAGCTTCTTCCCGTTAGTGAAAAAAGTCTGCCCGACCCTGTGATGGCCGGAAAAATGTGATAAAATACAGGCGGGTCCGAATAACAGACACGGGGGTTTCTCTCTGAGTGATGATGAACGGATTTTGCAGTGGCGCATAAGATCCTGATAGTCGACGACAACCCTGACGAGGCGGACATTACCGGGAGGGTCCTGTCGAAGATGCCGCAGGCCGTGGTTCTGCAGACAGCCTCGACCGGGGAGGAGGCCCTTGAGATACTGCTGGGCGGCGATCAATTGCCTTCGGTCATACTGCTGGACCTGAAGATGCCCGGCATGGGCGGCATCGCCACGCTGCGCAGGATACGCGCGCACAAGCGTTTAAAAGATATTCGGGTGATAATTGTCACCAATTCGTCCCTTGAGACAGACAGGGAAGAATCATACGCCGCCGGCGCGGACCGGTTCCTTCACAAGGCATTCGATATGGACCAATTCGGCATGGATATCAGGTCTTCCCTGCAACACCTGCTCTTACCGTAACGCGGCAGGAGCATTATCCCTCAGGTCGCAGGGGTCATCGCGTTCGTATAAGCCGTCTGTCGGTGACGATGATGTCGACCTTGACGTCATGCGGCTCCGAAGGCACCGAATCGGTGACCTGCTCCTCAAAAGCCGGGGCGATGACGGGGATGTGCCTTTGCAGGCCGGCAAGCAGGATGTCATAGTATCCCCCTCCGTAACCTATCCTGTTTCCTTTGTGATCGAACCCCGCCCCGGGGATGACAGCGACATCGACATCGTTGATCGAAAGAAGCCTTTCCCCCGTCCTGACGGAAGGCTCCGGTATTCCCATGAACCCCCGTGTCAGTTCACCGAGGTCCCTGATCTCATAAAGGAGGAGACTGTGACGTTCTCTTTCGACAACCGGAAGCGCTATCCTTTTTCCCTCCCCAAGCAGTCGGTCGACCACACCGAGCGTGTCGACCTCGGACCTGAAGGAGGCAAATAGGAAGATGGTCCCGGCGTTTCTGATTTCATCGAGGGAGAGGAGCCGCTCAGAGATCAGCCTGTTTTTCACCCTGCGCACCTCGGGCGGTATGGCGTCTCTTTTTTCGAGGAGTTCTTTCCTGAGCGACGCCTTAGGCTTGGCGGCCTGCATGAAGCGTATTCTCGATCGCGGCCTTTATCTTCCGCACCTCTTCCACCGTTTCGAACGAAAGGGAGAAAGGCGGCGCCCCTTTGATATCGGCCTCCATGATCAGGGGGCTGAACGACATGAAGCCGATGAGCTCCATGTCCTCTATGCCTTTACTGATGAAATCCAGGTCTTCTTCGCCTCGCACCTTGTTCGCAACGACGAATACCTGGCGCACGCCGAGCTCCTTTGCCATCCTCCTTACCACGCCCGCTGTCTGCATGCTCCTCTGCCCCGGTTCGACCACAACGATGAAGGCGTCCACGGAACCTGCGGTCCCTCTCGTGAGGTGTTCGATGCCGGCCTCCATGTCGACAATCACCACCTCGTCCCTTTCGACGACAAGGTGTTTCAGGAGCCTCCTGAGAAGCACGTTTTCAGGGCAGTAGCATCCGGAAGACGCCGCCTTCGATTTCCCCATGACAAGCAGCGTGATGCCGTTGAGACTGTATCCGAATCCTTCGGGAAGGTCGTCCACCTTCGGGTTCAGCTTGAAGATGCCCCCCATGCCGCCCGGCTTCGCGCCTGTCCGTTCTTCTATAAGTTCGCTCAGTTCGGCGATCGGCCGTATCCCGGCCGCCTCTTCTTTTGATATCCCGAGAGCGGAGGCGAGGTTTGCATCGGGGTCCGCGTCCACGGCGATTACCTTTTTTCCCTCAGAGGCGAAGAGATAACTCAACATTGCGGCGAGCGTTGTCTTTCCCACCCCGCCTTTTCCAGTCACTGCGATCTTCATAACAAATCTTACCATCGACATTCGGAGGCTGTCAAAAAAGACCCGGGAAAGATTGCCGCAATAAATGTGACATTCCTCACCTCAGTGATGCTACTATAAGTATAAAGAGCGAACAGCGAATTTAAGGGAGGACGACAGAGATGACCGATGAGACAAAAGATAAAGCGCAGACCTTCAAGCCGGTAAAAACGTGCGGGCTGTGTTCCCATATGAAGATTTCCAATAAAGGTTTTACCGCAGAGTGCGAGATGAAGGGCAAGGGCATGCATCCTGGAGTGAGGTTCCAGAGGACGCCCGGCGGCGACTTCAATACCTTCGCGTGGCTCAAGGCGAGGGACTGCGTCCATTACGACGGCGACGATGATGAAGAGATGACTGAAGAGGAAACGGCCGTACCGGAAGATATTCCTCAATCGGAACCTGCCGGATGACCGCCGGCCATTTCCCGCCGCGTTAAAGCAAAGGAGGCGCTCCTGAGGGGCGCTTCCGGCGAAAACCCTTTATCTGTTTGATTTCCCGGCAATTTTTGCGTTATTATTCCTGCATGGAAATCAAAAAACTTCTCGACGATTCAAGCCGCTACCTGATGCATACCTATAACCGCTTCCCCGTTGTTCTCAGAAAGGGACGCGGCATGAAGGTCTGGAGCACCGACGGAAAGGAGTACCTGGATTTTGTCGGCGGCATTGCGGTGAACTGTCTCGGCCACTGTCATCCGAAGGTCGTGATCGCAATCCAGAAGCAGGCGCAGCGCCTCATCCACGTTTCGAACCTCTACCACATCGAGCCGCAGATCAAGCTTGCCCGCCTTCTTGTCGAGAACTCCTTTGCCGACAAGGTATTCTTCTGCAATTCGGGGGCCGAGGCGATCGAGGCGGCGATAAAGCTGGCCCGACGGTACTTCAATGAACAGCCGGGCCACCGGAGGTTCGAGATAATAACCGCGGTGAATTCTTTCCATGGAAGGACGCTTGCGACCCTCGCCGCCACGGGGCAGGAGAAGTTCAGGGAAGGCTTCGATCCGCCGATGCCCGGGTTCCGGCACGTGGAATTCAACAACATCGACGCGCTGAAGTCCGCGATCACCGGGGATACCTGCGCGGTGATGCTCGAACCTATCCAGGGGGAGGGCGGGGTGAAGATGCCCGACTCCGATTACCTTCAAAAAGTGCGGGAACTTTGCGACAGGCAGGGGATACTCCTGATCCTCGACGAGGTCCAGACAGGGATGGGCAGGACGGGAAAGCTCTTCGCCTGCGAACAATACGGGATCGCCCCCGATATCATGACACTCGCAAAGGGCCTCGGCGCGGGCGTGCCGATAGGCGCGATGTTAGCCGTCGAACGGGTGGCCTCGGCGTTCCAGCCCGCAACTCACGGATCGACGTTCGGCGGGAACCCTCTCGTCTGCGCCGCTTCGACCGCCGCGCTGGAGACGATCCTCGAAGACGGCTTTGTGCTCGACCAGTGCAGGAGGATGGGAAGGTATCTCGTCGAGGGGCTTGAAGAGCTGAAGAAGGAATTCCCGAGCCTGATCGCCGATGTGCGGGGCATGGGGCTGCTGATCGGGATGGAACTGGTCAGGGACTGCGCGCCCGCGGTCAGGGCGTGCATGGACAGCGGCATACTGGTCAACTGTACCGCCGGCAACGTGCTCCGGTTCATGCCGCCGCTTATCGTGACCGAAAAAGAGATCGATCATCTGATGGACGTCCTCGGACAGGTTTTCGACCGGATATAGCAGGAGACGAAATGAAGAGAGATTTTCTTACGATATGGGATTTATCAGCGCAAGAGATAGCTGGCCTTCTCGACAGGGCAGCGGAACTGAAATCCGGCAAGGACGCCTCCGCCTGCCCGCTCATCGGCAAGAGCGTTGGACTGCTCTTTGAAAAACCCTCGACGCGGACACGGGTCTCCTTCGAGGTGGGCATCTACCAGCTCGGCGGCCAGGCCGTAACGCTCAACCCTTCCGAGCTTCAGCTGGGACGCGGCGAGACGATGACCGACACGGCGAAGACCCTCTCCCGCTACCTGAGCGCGCTCATGATCAGGACCTTTGCCCATGCGACGCTCGAAACATTCGCGGCTGGCGCATCCATGCCGGTCATCAACGGTCTGAGCGACATGCACCACCCCTGCCAGATACTTGCCGACTTACTGACGATCCGCGAAAAGAAGGGCGGACTCAAAGGGCTGAAAGTCGCCTTCATCGGCGACGGCAACAACGTCTGCAACTCGCTTATCGAGGCGGCGTCCCGGATGGAGTTCAACCTTACCGTCGCATCTCCCGAAGGGTTCGAGCCCGATGCCGGCATCCTTGAAAGGGCGAGGACTGCAGCAAAGAGCGAGATCGTGGTCCTCAACGACCCGCGCGAGGCCGCGGGTATGGCCGACGCGGTCTATACCGACGTCTGGGTGAGCATGGGGCAGGAGGGGCTCTCCGGAGACAAGAAAGAGAAATTCAGGGACTACCAGATAAACGACAGGCTCCTTGCCTGCTCGAAGAAAGACGCGATCGTGCTCCACTGCCTGCCCGCGCACCGGGGCGAGGAGATCACCGACGAGGTGATGGACGGCCCGCGCAGCGTCGTATTCGACCAGGCGGAAAACAGGCTTCATGCACAGAAGGCGCTTCTCGAGATCGTAATGAAATAATTATGAGCGGAACATGCCCTCCCGGATAAATCCCTCGGACGGCTTTTCCATAATGGTCGTCGACGACCTCCAGTTCAACCTGGAGGTGATGGAGGGGATCCTTTACAGGGAAGGATACAAGGTCCTGCCCGCCTCGGATGCAACAGAGGCCCTTGCCATCATAGAAAAGTCTTCCGTGGACCTTGCGGTTCTCGATGTGATGATGCCCGGCATGAACGGATTCGACCTCTGCAGGAGGCTGAAGGCGATCTCGGGGAAGAGGTTCTTCCCGGTAATCCTCGTCACCGCGCTGAACGAGCTCGAAGACAAGATCAGGGGGATCGAGGCGGGGGCGGACGATTTCCTCACCAAACCCTTCCATACGATAGAACTTGTCACGAAGATCCGTTCGCTCCTCAGCCTGAGAAAGCTCCAGAGCGAGCTGGACCATTCCGAAGATATAATTCTCACTCTTGCGATCGCAATAGAGGCGAAGGACCCCTATACTAAAGGCCATTCCGAGAGGGTCGGGACCCTGTCGTCTGAGTTCGCCCAATGGCTCGGCCTTCCCGAAGAAGACGGCAGGCTTCTGTACAAGGCCGGGATACTCCATGACATAGGCAAGATCGGGATAGACGATTACACCCTGCATAAGAGAGGCAACCTCACTGGCGAAGAGCTGAGGGTGGTGAAAGAGCACGTTCTCATCGGCGAAAACATCTGCATGCCGCTTTATTCGGCGCGGAAGATTCTCCCCCTGATACGCCATCATCACGAGCGATGGGACGGCACGGGCTTTCCGGACGGCCTGAAAGGGGAGGATATCCCTTTTCTTGCGAGGCTGCTGGCGGTAACGGATACGTACGACGCGATGGTATCGATGAGGCCCTACAGGGCGCCGTTTTCCGAAGAGGAGGCACTGGCGATGATGGAGGGCGAAAGGCATGCGGGCCAGTGGGACCCCGACCTTGCAGGAAGCTTCATCGAAATGATAAAAGGCAGAAAGGGGGAATAATGATCAGGGTTGCCATAGCCGGCGCCGGGAAGGCGGGCCGGGCGCTGCTTGATATCTTCCAGTCGAACGGGGTCGTGAGGAACGTCGGCATAACGGACAGGGATGAGAACGCCCCCGGCCTTGTGGTCGCGAAAGAGTGGGGGGTATTCATCGCGAAGGACGTCGGCGAACTCCTTGCGCAGGAACCGGACGTCGTGATCAACGTAACGGGAGACCCGGACGTCGGCAGGATTGTCAGGGAGAAGGGATCCCCGCGGACCGAGGTGATCGAGGGCACCGGGGCCCGCTTTCTCTGGGGGCTCGTCCAGAGGCAGAAGGACGCCAGGAAGGACATGGAGAACCTTTACCAGAACGGTCTTGCGCTCACGTCGTCGAAGAAGCTGGGCGGTGTTCTCAATGCCACCCTCGAAAAGGCTATGGAGCTGACCGAGGCGCCTGCGGGGAGCATCGCGCTCTGCGACAGGAACGAGATGGTGATGGCCGTCTGGAAGGGGCTCCATTCCGAGATCCTGAGCGTTCCGCGGTGGACCCCGAGGCCGAACGGCCTGACCGCCTACATACTGAAGCACAAGGAGCCGGTCGAGATCAGGGACATCTATGAGTACCCCTTTGCCGACAGTTACGCCCTGCGCGGAGAGGGGATTCAGTCCATCCTCGCCTGCCCCCTCATGATCAACGGCGACATTGTCGGCATTATCTACCTCGACGATTTCAAGCCCCGTCATTTCTCTGACCGGCACAGGAACCTCATACGCCTGTTCGGCATGCAGGCTGCCCAGGCGATCGACAAATTCAGGATCCTCGACGAGCTCTACCGGGTGATAGGGGAACTGGACGAGACGACTGTGTATTTCAAGAACGTGCTCGATGACTCGCAGGACATGATCGCGACCACGGACAACGACGGCAGGATCGTCGAGTTTTCGCGGGGAGGCGAGCGGATCCTCGGATATACCCGGGAGGAGGTCATAGGCAGGAAAGCCTCCGACTTCTACCATGACCGCTCCGAGCGGCAGAAGGTGCTCGATCTGCTCAGGAGCAAAGGGGCGGTCTGTAACCATGAAACACGGCTCGTGAGAAAGGACGGTGCGCCGGTCGATATCAGCCTCACCATCTCCCGTCTCACGGACAAGACGGGGAAAGTGGTCGGGACCGTCGGCGTGAGCAAGGACATTACTGAGGAAAAGAGGCTGCGCAACGAGTTGCGCAGCAGGAATGAAGAACTGAATTATCTGAATGAGAAACTCGAAGACAAGGTGCTCGAACGGACAAGGGAGCTCGAAAAAATCAACAGGGAGCTGACGAAGGCGAACCAGATAAAGGCGCGGTTCATCTCGAACATGAGCCACGAAC
Organism: Thermodesulfovibrionales bacterium; assembly: GCA_046704045.1. Lineage (GTDB taxonomy): Bacteria > Nitrospirota > Thermodesulfovibrionia > Thermodesulfovibrionales > UBA6898 > JAWOKY01. The sequence continues at coordinate 8,888 of JBJKSM010000017.1, forward strand.
TGCGGACGCCGCTGAACTCGATACTGGGCTTCTCCGATATCCTGCTCGACAATACCTTCGGGGAGCTGAACGAGCGCCAGAGGAGGCATGTCTCCAACATCAATGCATCGGGCAAGCACCTCCTGCAGCTTATAAGCAACATCCTCGACCTTGCGAAGATAGAGGCTGGCAAGATAGAGCTCTTTCCCGAGGAGTTCAGGATACCCGATGCGATCGACGAAGTGGTGATGATCATGAATTCCCTCGCCGCCCAGAAAGCGATAACGATCAGCGCCGGAATCCGGCCGGGCCTGGAAAACTTTACCGCGGACAAGGTCAAGTTCAAGCAGATACTCTACAATCTCATATCCAACGCGATAAAGTTCAGCCCCGAGGGCGGGTCCGTTGAGATCGGCGCCGAACCGTTTCTGAACAGGAGCGGCATGCTCCCCTGGGCGATGGAAGGACAGACGCTTTTAAAGGTGTATGTCAAAGACAGGGGGATCGGCATCAGGGAGGAAGACCTTGAGCGGATCTTCGAGGAATTCGAGCAGGCCGACCAGTCGATGTCGCGAAACTACCAGGGCACGGGGCTGGGGCTTGCACTGACGAAGCGGCTGATCGATCTTCACGGAGGAAGGATCGAAGTGGACAGCACTTACGGCGAGGGGAGCGAATTCGTCTTCTACCTGCCGGCTGCGGCATCCGGGGCGAAGCAGGAGACCGCTGTGCGACCGGAGCCTTTTCCGGCGGCTTACCCGTGGGCCGGCGAAGAAGGTCCGCTCGTGCTCGTCGTTGAGGACGACCTCCCGACGTCGGAGATATTGACGATCCATCTGACCCGCGCCGGCTACAGGGTCATCCATGCCTACGACGGCGTCGAGGCGATCGTAAAGGCGAAGGATGAAAACCCCTTCGTGATCACCCTCGACGTGATGCTCCCGAGGAAGGACGGCTGGGAGGTGCTGCAGTCCCTCAAGGCGGACGCGGAAACAAAGGACATCCCGGTCATCATCCACTCGATCATCGACAACAGGGACCTTGCCTTCACCCTCGGCGCAGCGGACTATCTTCTGAAGCCGGTCGACAAGAACGTCCTGATAGACAAACTCAGGGATTTTTCGCTTTTTGCGAGACGGCACGAGATTCCGGTATCTGTGCTTCTCATATCCGACGACAGCGAAACCCAGGACCGCCTCTGCAGCATAGCTACCGACAACGGGTTTCTTTTCCGGTGCGCCCCGGGAAGGGAAGAGGGTCGGGAGTTGTCGGCCGCCGCAAGACCTCATATAATAATGGTGGATTTGAGCACGTGCGGTTTCGAAGTCATACGGGGACTGAAGAGCGACGCCTCGACGGCGGGCATCCCGATCTTCGCCCTCACGAACAGGGACCTGTCGGTCGAGGAGAGAATGAGTATGACCGGGCAGATAGAAAGGATACTCAGGAAGGACGAGATGACGGCGCATGACCTTGTCGGCCACATCAGGGACCTCGAGATACTGCACCCCAAGAGGGCGGGTCTCGTCGACGGCCTCACCGGTCTCTTCAATCACCGCTACTTCCATCTGCGGCTGGCGCAGGAGGTCAACAGGTCTGCGCGGTACAAAATGCCGCTGACGCTGACGCTCCTCGACATCGACGGTTTCGGCGGCTATGTGAAGTCGAAAGGGGATTATTACGGCAACCTCGTCCTCAAGAAAACGGCGGAGCTGCTCCTGAGAAACGTGAGGGGATCGGACATCGTGGTAAGATACGGGGGAGACGCATTCGGCATCATTCTTCCGAACACCATTCTCGGACCTGCGGTTTCCCTGGGCAGAAGGTTCGGCACGATCATCTGCGACTACCCGTTTCTCCATGAGGAGGTGCAGCCCGGGGGCAGGATCACGGTCAGCGTCGGGGTGGCTTCCTTTGAGGACCATACCCCCGAGGAACTGATACAATGTGCGGAAGCCGCCCTTGCCTCGGCGTTCCGGAAGGGCGGCAACACAGTGGAGGTTTTTGAGAACATTGGATAACGTACTTTCTGTAATCCCCCTCGGCGGGCTCGAGGAGATAGGCCTCAACATGACCGTAATGGAATACGGCGACGACATGGTGATCATCGATTCGGGCCTCATGTTTCCCGAAGAGGACATGCCGGGCATCGACTTCGTCATCCCCGATTTCACCTATGTCCTCGAAAACAGGGAAAAGGTGAGGGGAATTGTCCTTACCCACGGCCACGAAGACCACACAGGCGCGCTGCCGTTTCTGCTGAAGGAACTGTCGGTCCCCGTCTACGGAACGCCGCTGACGGTCGGTCTTGTGAGGGAAAAGTTGAGGGAGCACAGGCTCGAACACATCGAGCTCAACGCGGTGCTGCCGAGGGAGGTCGTGACGCTCGGCGTATTCGAGATAGAATTCCTGCGGGTGACACACAGCATTGTCGACGGGGTCGGTTTCGGGATAAAGACGCCGGCGGGTCTCATCGTCCATACAGGCGATTTCAAGCTCGACCCGACGCCGGTCGACGGTCAGCTGATGGACTTTCACAAGTTTTCAGAATACGGCGAAAAGGGGACCATCCTTCTCATGTCCGACAGCACCAATGCCGAGAAGGGCGGGTTCACTTTTTCGGAAAAGGAGGTCCGCAGGGCCTTTGAGGATGTCTTCTCCGAGACAAAGGGGAGGATCATCATCGCCACCTTCTCATCGAATATCCACAGGATACAGCAGGTGATCGACGTGGCCGCCATGTTCGGCCGGAAGGTGATTATTTCGGGCAAGAGTCTGATCGCCAACGCCCAGATCGCCCTCGACCTGGGATATTTGAGAATACCGCCTGATACCTGGGTGAAGCTCGAAGACCTGAAGCGCCTCAACGACAACGAGGTCGTGCTCATCACCACCGGGAGCCAGGGCGAGCCTATGAGCGTGCTTTCGAGAATCGCCACCGACGAACACAAGACGATAAAGGTAAAGGAGGGCGACGTCGTCATCCTCTCGGCAAAGATGATCCCGGGCAACGAGCGGTCGATAGGAAGGATCATCAACCACCTCTTCAGGCGGGGGGCGAACGTGATCTATGAAAAGGTCTCGGAAATCCATGTATCGGGCCATGCCTCCAAAGAGGAGCTGAAGCTGATGCTCAACCTCGTCAGGCCGAAATATTTCATGCCGGTCCACGGTGAGTACCGGCATAAGGTGTACCACGCGAGGCTCGGCGAAAAGACCGGGATACCCAGGGAAAACATCTTTCTCCTCGATGACGGCGACGTGCTTGAAATATCGGAGGGGTCCGCCTCCAAGGCGGGAAAAGTCACTTCCGGAAGGATTTACGTCGACGGAAAGGGCGTGGGGGACGTGGAGGACATGGTCCTGCGCGACCGGAGGAGGCTCGCCCACGACGGCATCGTCCTCATCCTCATCGGCATAGAGAAGCTGACCGGAAATATCGTCTCGGGCCCCGATATCATGTCGAGGGGCTTTGTCTTCGAGGACGCCTCCCAGGACGTGATAAACGACGTGAAGGAGCTCGTCTACAAGAGTATGCAGGAGCTCGAAAGCGAAGTGATCGCGGACAAGACGCTGATCCAGGCGAAGATACGGTCGGTGCTCAAGAAGTACCTCAGAAACACGATGGACAGGAAACCGATGATCATGCCGATCATCTTCGAAGTGTGAGTTGTTATAATTACTGGTATGGCTGAAAGGGTAAGCCGGATAAGGGAAGAAATCGCGGGAGTCCTCTCCGTCCTCGGAAGCATATATCTCGGCCTCAGTCTCTACACCTACTCGAAATGGGACCCCTCTTTCTTCACCTTCACTCTGGCGCCCGCAAGGAATTACGGCGGTGTCTTCGGGGCCTATCTCTCAGACCTGCTGATCACGGTAATCGGCGTCGCCTCTTTCTCGATCCCGCTCTTCCTGGTCGTTTACGGGATACGCCGGGTCCTGGGCAGGCCGGGGCACAAGGTCCAGCTCTACGGCGCCGGGTTGTTCGTTCTTTCGTCGGCCCTGATGCTGTCGCTCCTTTTGTCGACGTTTCACTTGACCGCCGACATCAACGGCGGCGGACTCTTCGGATTCTATATGGCCGGCTTCATGAAGAGGTATTTCTCGCGCGTCGGCGCCTATGTTTTTTCCCTTTCAGGCTTTTTCTCTTCCATCATTTTGCTGAGTCCCGGCACGCTGACTTCTTTCGCGCTCCATCGCGTTCCTGCAAAGGCAAAGGACCGGCCGAAAATGCCCGAAAAAGGGGTAGTGGAGGAGGAGATCCTGATACGGGAGCGTGAAAGGACGGCGGTTGCGCCGGAACTGGTTGAGCATGCGCCTCCCGAACCTGAACCGGTAAAGGAGGAAAGGGAGGCGCCAAGGGCGGAGCGGCCTGCGAAAGCGGTCGCGCCGCAGGGCTATCAGCTTCCCCCGGTCGAATTCCTCAAGGTCTACGACACTTCGGAGATACGGCCCCAGAAGGAGGAACTGCTTTCGAATTCCGGACTGCTGGAAGGCAAGCTTGCCGATTTCGGCGTGGAGGGAAAGGTCACCCATGTACATCCCGGCCCGGTGGTCACGATGTATGAATTCGAACCTGCGCCCGGGGTGAAGATCAACAAGGTCGTCTCCCTTGCCGACGACCTGACGCTCGGGCTGAAGGCCCAGAACATAAGGGTTTCGCCGATCCCGGGCAAGGCGACGATCGGCGTGGAGGTGCCGAACAGGCAGAGGGAGGTGGTCTCGCTCAGGGAGATCGTCACCTCCGAGAATTTCAGGAAGAGTCATTCGAGGCTCACGCTCGCCCTCGGCAAGGACATCTTCGGCAACCCCGTTGTGGCCGACCTTGCCAGGATGCCGCACCTCCTCGTTGCGGGTGCCACGGGGGCCGGCAAGAGCGTCTCGATCAACTCGATGGTGATGAGCATCCTCTATAAGTCCGTGCCTTCTGAAGTGAAGATGCTGATGATCGACCCGAAGCTCCTCGAGCTCTCCATGTACGAGGACATCCCGCACCTCATCTCCCCGGTGATCACGAACCCGAAAAAGGCGGCCGAGGCGCTCAGGAAGATGGTCTTCGAGATGGAGCGGAGGTACCGGCTGCTTGCCGAAAAGGGTTCGAGGAATATCGACAGCTACAACCTTCAGGTGCCGGAGGAGGAGAGGCTGCCCTACATCATCGTCTTCATCGACGAGCTTGCCGACCTCATGTTCGCCTCGTCGAACGAGGTCGAGGACTCGATCACGAGGCTCGCCCAGATGGCGCGCGCTGCCGGGATACACCTTATCATTGCGACGCAGCGGCCGTCCGTGGATGTCATCACCGGGCTCATCAAGGCGAATTTCCCCGCGAGGATCTCCTTCCAGGTCTTTTCGAAGATCGATTCGAGGACGATCCTCGATACCCAGGGCGCCGAGCAGCTCCTGGGCAAGGGCGACATGCTTCTGATGCTGCCGGGGTCGAGGATCATCCGCGTCCACGGCGCATTTGTCACCGAGGACGAGATTACTTCCGCAACAGCTTTCATCAAGGAGCAGGGAAGACCGGACTTTTCGATATTCGAGGATATCCCGGTCGAGGCGCCTCCTTCCGAAGACGACGATTCGGCAGAAAAGGACGAGATGTTCGACAAAGCGGTCGCGTTCGCCGAGGCCGCCGGCGAGGTCTCGATCTCATCGCTTCAGAGGAGGTTCAAAATCGGTTACAACAGGGCGGCGAGGATCATGGAAATCATGGAAGAAGAGGGAATGGTGGGCCCGCCCAGGGGCGCGGGCAAACCGAGGGATTTCATAAGGAGACATTGATGAGCAAGTGTGAGAGTAATATGACCAGTAGGCCCTATATGACCTGTGAGGCCTGTTTTCTTCTGTTTACGGTCTTTCTGCTTTCCTTTTTTGCCGCGACGGTACGTGCTTCCGGGCCTGACGAAAATGTCGCGAAGATCCAGAAGACGTATGAAGGGATCAGGGACCTGAAGGGGTACTTTGTCCAGAAGAGCGTGATAAAGGACCTTGACCGGACCGAGACTTACAGGGGCGAGTTTTTCATAAAAAGGCCCATGAAGATGAAATGGATGTATACCGGAAAGACAGCCCAGGACCTGATCATAAACGGCGATACGGTGCTGATTTACAAAAAGGGCGACAAACAGGCATACAAGAGCAGGTTCGACAGGTCGACCTACGGCCAGACGCCGGTGGCCCTACTGAGCGGCTTCGGAAACATAAAGGAAGAGTTCAATGTTTCCGGCGGAGGGGATACGATCGTATTGAAGCCGAAGAAACCGATGGGGAACGTGGCGGCGATAAAGGTGATCCTCTCGGGGGGCGCTTTCCCGATCCGGTCCTTCATCATCGACGACAACCGGGGCAACGTGGTCGAGATCAGGTTGAAGGACGTCAGGCTGAACACCGGGCTGAAGGATTCTTTTTTCGACCTGGCACTGCCGAAGGGCGTGAATGTCTTTGAGCAGTGAGGATCTATTTGTTCCGCCCTCCGGGTGAAGCCGGAAAGAAACCGATGATAACGATCTCATAGGGGAGGTTCCTGTTGAGAAGCCCGGGGTGTTCCCGATACTGTGCGACTCTGCGCGAGATTTCAGAGAAATCGACGCGCGGTATCCCGTAAACGTGCAGGCGGTCGCCGCGCCTGAGGTCCCTCACCGCTCTTTCCGGGGGCGTATCTTTCATGAAAACCATTCGAATTTTTTTTGCGAGCAGTTTTCCCTTCAGGTCTCTCACCTCGGCCGTCACGAACCTGCCGTCCCGCACTACAGTCTGACGGTCATCGGCAATCTCCATGATAAATTCAACATCGTTATAGAGGCCCTTCCGTGTGACGAGAGAAACCGTTCTGTATTTCACCCGGAGCGCGCAGGGGACTTTCTCATAAATCCCGAAGACGGTGTCGGCATCGCCGGGACTGAATCCTTTTACCGGGTGAAAGGATTCGAGCAGGCCCACGCCGTCTACGCGGGTCACCGGGTGTACCTCGAAAACGTGGTCCGGGTTGGCCGATCCAAGTCGCCGGAGCTTCTCGCCCTGTTCTTCTTCGGCGCTTCCCGAGTGCTCCGGCCATAGTCTCCACACGCCCGAGATCTGCAGGCGACTGCCGGTGCGCCCGGCACTGCGGACCAGATCCACGGCCTCTTTTTCGGAAGCCGCGTTCACGATCTCACCGACTGTCGGCAGGCCCACCTGGGGAGTGCGGCCGGCAAAATGGAAGTCTCCGTCCATAAAGGGAGGGTTGGGATGCTGCCATGCCTGGTCGACGCGAAACGTCGTATCGATGGTTACCCGGTTGCTGTATCGTTCAATGAAGGATTTATCTATCTCGACCTCGATGCCCTCCGGGGAGAAATGGGAATTGACCTCCACATACGCGAGCGTTGCCTCCCTGAAGATATAAGAACAGCCCTGGAGCAACACGGCGAAACAGCAGAGAGAAAGGATATAGCCTCTCAACAGGCGGCCGCAACGGCGGCAAACAGGCGAACCTCCGAAGGGTGAAGAGCCGCCGCTCATTTTTTCCCAGCGGGAAATGCTCGAGCCCTCTCCAAAGATTTGAGAACCGGTCCGAAGACGGGGTTGACCCTTGCGAGAGAGCCCAGCACGAACGCCTCGATGCCAGTGTTGTCGGACAGAAGAAGCCCCTTCGGAAGGGCGTCCTGCCTGATCTGGGCGCGTCCCATTGACTTATGACCGCCCGCTCCACCCCTGTCGCCGAAGGCGGCACGCGCAAGGTAGCCGGCGTCCTTCTTGAGACCGTCATTCCGGAAGACGATCACCAGCATGTCGCCCACCACTCCCGTGACCAGGGCCCACGAAACATTTTCTACCCTGATAAAGAAGTCCGCTACCTGTACGCAGACGTCGAAGAACGGGACGGGTCCAAGGTGCGAGAACATGACTTCCTTTACGAAAATCCTCCGTACGAGGGCGATGCTGAAGTAGTCCAGCCCCTCAGCCGAGAATTGGGAAAACTCTATCCGTTTTACAATGTCCCTGTCCGCCTTTCGCCTGAGCCATTGTATGGCCGCCACGTCGCC
>JBJKSM010000018.1:0-11972 GCA_046704045.1 Thermodesulfovibrionales bacterium
TCCATGGAGTCTCCTTTTTTGCCGAACCCTTGCTTCTCAAGGACATAAAGGCAACAAGCGTGCCAGGCGAATGTCGTTGTTTTGCAGGGATCTTGTTCACGATGCTGCGACAACAATGTTATAACCGACAGAAATGGAGGAAAGCCGGGACGATCAATGCGCCGGCCCGCGATGGATTATCAGCAGCACCAGGAGGATCAGGATGACAAGAGGAACAGACACGGCAAGCGCAATCAGGAGAGCTCTCCTCCCGCCGCGCTTCCAGATAGTCGGGGCCCGGAGCCGCTCGCACCGCCCGGTCAACTGCACAACAGCCGGGTTGTCCAGGTCGGCCTTCATCACCGAGGCTGCTTGATATCGGTTCTTCGGATCGCGTTCCATTGCGTGCAGTACGATCTCCTCGACTTGTGGAGATACTTTCGGATTGCGTTTCCGCGGAGCCACGGGGTCACCGGTGAGCCGGGCGTTCATGATCACGAACGGGTTGTCATTCTCGCCCTCAAACGGCGTCATGCCGACTACCATTTCGTAGAGCATGGCGCCGAGACTGTAGATGTCGGTCCGCTCGTCCCCGCGCTTTCCCTTTACCTGTTCCGGGGCCATGTAATCAGGTGTGCCTATGGCGGGGGTAAATCCCGTGAACGTTATCCGCCTCCCCTCCCTGGCCCTGGCGATGCCGAAGTCCATGATCCGGATCGTGCCGTCGTAGCAGAGCATGATGTTCTGGGGCTTCAGATCGCGATGTACGACGCCGTGCCCGTGCATGTACACAAGCGCCTCGCAAATGCGCGCCGCGAGATTGACCGCGTCCTTCTCAGGCATCGGCCTGACGCTGTTCAGCAGATGGGAAAGGGTATAGCCCCGCAGATACTCGGTCACGATGTATGGACGGCTGCGGCGCGCCTCATCAACAGGAATAAACTTCAGTATGTACGGATGGTCCAAAAGAAGCCCGATCTCCTCCTCGCGCCGGAACCGCGAATAAAAACCCGGATCGCTTTCGAACTGCATAAGCGGGACCTTCACCGCCACGGTCCGGTTCGTCTTCAGGTCGGTAGCCCTGAATATTGTCGCCATGCCGCTCCGGCTGACAGTCTCGAGAATGAGGAACCGCTCGTCGATAATCTGCCCCGGCCTGACTTCGTAGTGCGCCGCCGGGTCCGCCCGCTCTTCATACATCGCGATGCCGCGATAATATGCAACCTTCTCGACTTCGTCGATCTGGATAACCTGCACGGAAAGGTTGTCCGTAGTGCCGCGCTGCTCCGCCAAAGCAACGAGTTGCCGACATGCCTGGGCCGGAGAACAGCGCGACACAATGTCGGCGATTTCGCTGTCGGCGACATAGGTATAGAGACCGTCGGAACAGAGCGCGACCTTGTCGCCCTTGAACGCAGCAGCGCTCTCCACGTCGACCCGGATAACCGGCTCCTGGCCGACGCTGCGGGTAAGGATGGAACGGTTTTCGCTTGTCCTGGCCTCCTGCTCGGAAATCAAGCCGAATTTCTGCTGCATGCCGGTATAGCTGTGGTCCGTGGACAATTGTTTGATCTCGCCCCTGCGAACCAGATACACGCGGGAATCTCCCACATTTCCCACAGTGATCTCGTTGTTGCGGAGCACCGCAACAGCAAGGGTCGTCGCCATGCGGAACTTGCCGTGGTCCTCCGTGCTCCTGTCGTATACGACAAGATTCGCCGCGTTGAACATCTGCGTGAGCTGCTGCTGCGGACTCTGTTCCCCCCGGGCCTCGCGAAACGTCTTCAGCGCAGTCTCCACCGCCAGCCGGCTGGCCACCTCGCCCCGGTGCAGACCTCCGACGCCGTCTGCCAATACTGCAACCGCGCCTCGGCTGCGTTTCTCCTCCAGCTTGTCCGGCTGCCAGAAGCCGACGAAATCCTCATTGTTCTCGCGGGCCGGTCCCGGTGAAGAAAGCTCAGCGTAGGTCAGTTCCATTCTTAAGGCATTTTATCATTTTTGACACCGGAAAGGACGGCCACCCTTGCAGATGACCGTCCTGATTCGCCCGTCCCGAGAAACACCGATGCAGTCCGTTAAACCGGAGACGGCTTGCTGCTGAGCAGGATTTCCCTCCCTTTTGCCTTGCTGGACCTGAAGAAATAAATGGCCCCGTAAACCCCCCAGAGGGCACAGACACCGAGCGCGATATACGGCTCCTTCCAGCTCATGCCGACGACGGTGAACGGCCCGACAAGGTAGAAGAGCATGATCACAAGATTCGCCAGAAGACCCAGAGCCGGTATGACGAGGTGCTTCAAGCCGTTGAAGCTGCGGTGCTCCCTGAAGGCCACCATCGCAATCCAGCAGGTGATCATGTAGAGCATGAACGTGCCGAAGTTGCTGATCAGCGTGGTGATGACGAGCGAATTGGGCAGCGACGCATATGTAGCCGGCGAGAAGATGCCGAAGCTGTACCAGATGTTGTGCTTGTCAAGAGCGGCCGGAGTCGTGCCGCCGAGATATAAGGCCGTCGTGATAATGCCGATAATCGCCGAGATCACGGCCAGGGTCCAGATCGCGCGATAGGGCGATGCCGTCTTGCCGTGCAGGAGGCCGAAGTGCGCAGGCACCTCCTCGTCGCGGCCCATTGCATAAGTGACGCGGGCACCGGTGCTCAGGCAGGAGAGCGTGGTGCCGATCAGGGCCAGGAACACCGTGAACGCCTGGACCAGCATAAACGCCCTGCCTGCCGCGTAGCTTCCGAACATCCAGGTACCGGCGAGAACCATCATGTCGCCGAGGGGGGCGCCGGAGGCGCCTGCCATCGGCATGGTATAGCCGTTGTGCAGGAAGTAATTGGCGGCGAAATACTCGATCAGGTAGCAGACCGCGCCCTGGATCGCAAGGGACAGAAGCACGGCCCGGGGAACATCCTTCTTCGGGTTCTTCGCCTCATGCGCCATCGAGGTAATGGATTCGAATCCGACCAGGATCAGGATCGCGATAGCCGCCTGAATGAAGATAAAATTGAACCCGTGCATACCGATGACGGATGCGGCGTCCTTATGGTAGTTGAAGACCGGATTGCCCTTGTCGTCCTTTGTCATTGCCCCGTCGGTATAGTCAACCTTAAATGGCGCGGCGAGTTTCGGATCGGTCACCGGTTTGCCGTCCCTGTCGGCCATGACCGGCATGCCGGTCTTATCATCTGTCAGGTCCTGCATCTGGTATACCGGACCGCCGCTTTTGTCCATAGCCGGCTTGCCGTCGGCGTCCAGGACCGCAACAGGGTTGCCCTTGTCGTCTTTAAGCGTGCCCCGGGCGACCTGATAGTTCACCGCCACGCCGTTTGAGAGGTGGAAACCGACGGAGCCCTGCGGGTGCTGCACGCGATATCCGATGGCGATCACGGAGAAGACAAGGAGCGCCGAAATCTGGATGATATTGATCGCGATATTGACGACCGTTGTGCCCGTTATACCTCGATAGGCAATATAGGCCACGCCGAGCGCGAACACGACGCAGAACAACCACATGAACAGCGGGCTGTTATAGGTGCCGCTGAAGGTGCCCGGGAAAAAAATGCTCATCAGATAGCCCCCCAGGAGCGCCGTGACGCCGACCATAACTCCGGGATATACCCAATAGTAAAGGTGGCTCGCCCATCCGGTTATGAACTTTGCTACACGGGCGAACTTGTAGGCGTGAGTCTTTGAGAGGTAAGCCTGCTCGGCGTATAAATACGACGAACCCGGGCCCGGATAGAGCTTTGCCAATTCCGAGTAACTGATCGCCGTTGCAAAACAGAGTAGAAGTGCGAAGAAAATGCCCGCCCACATGGATATGCCGGCCATGGGCGCACCGTAGAGGGACTGGATCTGGAAGGTCAGCCAAAGAAACGCGCCCGGTGCGATCAGCGCCATTGCGTTCATCGTCAGACCTGTCAGGCCGAGAGTTCCTCTTGTGACCGGCTCAGGTGATTTTGTTGTTTCCGACATGCCTATTGCCTCCTTTTGTATCAATCGTTTTGCAGAATAACCTATGAACCGCCACTGCCCCTGTCGTACTGCGCTTCGCCGCTATCTACTATCCACCGCACCTCCTTTATGCGCATGCCGTATTTCCTGACCTTGTATCCGATCATTCTTTCGGTGATGCCGAGTTTTCTCGCGGCACTCGCCATGACCCAGTTGCATTCCCTGAGGGCGTTGATTATCTCTTTCCTTTCCATCTCCCGTATCCTGTTTTTGAGTGAGCCGGCCGCGTTCATCATGACTTTCCAGTATCTAAAAACGTGCCAGTTCGCAACCGGCTGTTTTTACCCGCTTTTCAGCTTGCTGCTCCAAAACATTATTGTCATTTGAGACAATAATGTGGCAGCTTACATAATTGTGCAGTCATTTTTTCCGCCTGACGCGGCGGATCCCCTGATCCACCGTCACTATGAGGAGTACGGCACGAGAGGATTCAGCGCGCGCATTGCCTCACCGTGCTGTTGACAGAAGAAAGCGCGGGTTTTAATATTGACTGAGACTTGTAGCCGAAATCCATTCAGAGAATGGATACGGGGGACCCGGTTTACGGGGCGTATTTCCCGGTGCCTTGGGCATCGGGGATAGGGTACTTCCAGACCCGAGCCCGACAGCTAACCTCGCAGGCATTTGGAAGGGCAACCGGCTGAAATACGGACCGTTGCGCACGCAGCGGTTTTCTTTTTTCTCCTCGTTTTGCCCCCCCCACAGGAGGAAAACATGTCCATCAAGAGTTTTCTCATCGGCAGTCCGATCGAGACGGTGAAGGAAAAACACGAGCGGCTCTCAAAAACGATGGGGCTTGCCGTCTTCTCATCGGACCCGCTGTCATCGGTCGCATACGGAACCGAAGAAATCCTGTTCGCCCTCGTTGTGGGAGGCACTGCGTTCCTGCATTACCTCCTTCCCATAGCCGTGGCGATCGTCGTCCTTGTTGCAATCGTCGCCACCTCCTATTACCAGACGATCCAGGCATATTCCTCCGGCGGAGGGGCCTATATCGTCGCCAAGGACAACCTCGGGACCTATCCCGGGCTCGTTGCCGGGGCAGCCCTTCTCATCGACTACGTCCTGACCGTCACCGTCAGCATCGCGGCCGGCATCGCCGCCATCACGTCGGCATTCCCGGCACTTCGGGAGCATACTGTCCTTTTGTGCCTTCTGTCCATCTTATTCATTACAATGGTAAACCTCAGAGGAATCAGGGAAACCGGCAAGGTGTTTACACTGCCCGTATACATATTCATCGGCAGCCTGCTTCTGCTCATAGGCGCGAGTTTTACGAAATCTTTTTCCCTCCCACAGGTCACCTACAGGGAAGTGAATGCTGCAACGTCGAACATATTCCCCATCTTCATCATATTGAAGGCCTTTGCTTCCGGGTGTGCGACACTTACAGGTATAGAGGCGGTCTCAAACGGCGTGAAGGCATTCAAGGCCCCGGAGGCAAAAAACGCCGGGGCCACTCTTGTCTGGATGGCCTTTACTCTTGCGATTCTTACCATCGGAATAGCGTACTATGCGCATTATTACGGCATCCTGCCGAATGAAAACGAGACCGTTCTGTCGCAGCTGGCAAGGACGATCTTTTCGAAAGGCATTGTCTATTACATGATCCAGTTTGCTACCGCCCTTATACTGATCCTCGCCGCAAATACGTCGTACTCGGATTTTCCGAGGCTCTCTTCCATCATGGCGAACGACCGCTACCTGCCGAGGCAGCTGAGCAACCGCGGCGACAAGCTTGTCTTTTCAAACGGCATACTCATACTCGGACTGCTTTCGGCCCTCCTTCTGGTGCTCTTCAAAGGCGAGACCCATCTGCTCATTCCTCTTTATGCCGTCGGCGTTTTCACGGCCTTTACTCTGTCACAGATAGGTATGGTGAAACACTGGATAAAGGACAGAGGGAAAGGATGGCTCAAGAGCGCCTTTATAAACGGCATAGGGGGACTCGTTACGGGTGTGGTCCTGGTGATCATCGCGGCCGAAAAGTTTTCCCACGGCGCCTGGATAATTCTCATCGCCATCCCCGTGCTCGTCCTCCTGACGCAGAAGGTGCACCAGCACTATCTTTCCGTTGCGGCGCAGCTTTCCCTCGAACGGTGTATCACCGGAGAAAAGGAATATAAGCACCATTCGGTGATCATCCCCGTGTCCGGGATACAGCAGGCGGTCATCAATGCCATTAAATATGCGAAGGCACTGTCAGATGACGTAGTGGCCGCATATGTATGCATCGATCCTGTGGAGACCGCCAGGATGCAGACCAAGTGGGACAAGCACTGCATGGGGGTTCCGCTGAACATACTAGAGTCTCCCTATCGTTCCATCACGGAGCCTCTGTTAGACTATATAAATGAAGTTCAGAGCAGATACAGGGAGGGGGTCATTACGGTAGTGCTTCCGGAGTTTGTGCCATCGAAGTGGTGGCATCATCTCCTGCACAACCAGACGGCCCTCTTCATAAAGGGCATACTCCTTTTCAAGAGGGGCGTTGTCTGCACGAGCGTCCCCTTCCATCTGGAGAAATAGGCATGTCCGGGAGTACAATGTCAGAGGTGAAGGAACTGAAAAGGACCCTCGACAGGTTCTACCGGGAGTATGATTTCGAGGGGAGGATGCGTCTCGACCCCATTGAATTTCCCCACAGGTACAGGAATGCGCGGGACGTGGAGGTCGTGGGTTTCCTCTCCTCGTGCTTCGCGTACGGCCGGGTGGAGACGTTCAAAACAACGATCGGGCGGCTACTCTCGCGCATGGGGAAAAGCCCATATGACTTTCTCCTGCATCTGGATGTCGAAAAGGCCCGGAGTTCCTTCGCGGGCGTCAGATACAGGTTCAACGAACCCCAAGATATCCTCTGTCTCCTATTCGTCCTGCATTCGATCCTGCAAGAAGATTCTTCCATAGAAAAGGTATTCAGGAAATCATACCGCCGCGACGACGCGAATATCGAAGGCGGCCTTGCCGGTCTCATGGGGGCGATGCTGGAGGTCGACACGGCAAAGGTTTACGGCCGCAATATTCGCCCCCCCGGATATCTCCAGTTTTTCCCCTCCCCGGTAAACGGGAGCGCGTGCAAACGGGCAAACCTCTTTCTCCGCTGGATGATACGGGACAGGGACATCGATTTCGGCATCTGGAAGGATATCCCTAAAAACAGGCTCGTCATCCCCCTCGATACCCACATCGCGAGGATTTCCCGATGTCTCGGCTTCACACAGCGGAAGTCCGCTGACTGGAAAATGGCCGTAGAGATAACGGAGGCGCTCAAGAGGATCGACCCCGAAGATCCCCTCAAATACGATTTTGCCCTCTGCCATCACGGGATCTCCGGGGTGTGCAGGAGCGGTGCGGAAACCTGCGACAGCTGCGTCTTCAGGCCGTTTTTTTCGGCAGCGTAAAATAGAATGCCGCCCCTTTGCCGGGTTCTCCTTCGGCCCATACGCGGCCCCCGTGCTTTTCGACAATCCTCTTGATGATCGCGAGTCCGACGCCCGTTCCGGCAAACTTCTCGGGACCGTGCAGCCGCTGAAAGAGACCGAAGAGTTTATCATAGTCGTCCATGCTGAACC
The DNA here is from genome assembly GCA_046704045.1 of Thermodesulfovibrionales bacterium. GTDB lineage: Bacteria > Nitrospirota > Thermodesulfovibrionia > Thermodesulfovibrionales > UBA6898 > JAWOKY01. The sequence goes on from JBJKSM010000018.1 coordinate 7,571, forward strand.
CTACCCCGTTGTCCTTTACGCAAAACAACAGTTCATCGCCTTCCGGGCGCCCCCAGATCTCTATTGTAGCGACGTCCCTGGGTTCGGTAAATTTGATGGCATTCGACAGGAGATTGCTGAAGACCTGCCGTATCATCGACGGATCGCCAAGTGCCCTGGGCAGGGATCCCACATTGAAGTGCAGGTTTTTCGTGCCCATTCCTGCAGTCGCAAGTTCTTCGCACACTGATCTCGCCAGCCTCTCCATATCGATCTCGGTCGTCCTTATCTCCCGTATGCCGATACGGGAAAAGGCAAGGATATCGTCGATGAGCCGTTCCATCCTGCTTTCATTAGCCCCGATCCTGCGCAGCAGGTCCCCGCCCGTGGCGTCGAGCCTGTCATGGTAGTGCTCGAGCAGAACGCGGCAGAAACCGCCGATGGCGATGAGCGGAGAGCGAAGATCATGGGATACGGAGTAGCTGAAACTCTCCATATCCCTGTATGCGGCTTCGAGCTCCCTGTTGATCCTTTCCAGGTCGGCTGTCCTGGATTCGAGCGCCTCTTCCGCCCGCCTGCGCTCCGTCAGATCGAGCATGGCTCCGACAACGCGCCTGGGCCGGCCGGCCGCATCACGGGCTATGTGGGCACGGTCGTGCACGTAGGCCCAGCCGCCGTCGCTCCTCAGAAAGCGATATTCCACGCTCCAGCTGTCTTCGCCGCCCTGAAGCGAGTTTCGGAGGCTGGCGAGGACGCGCGCCCGGTCCCCGGGATGGAGGTGCCCGACCCACCACCGCGATGCAGAGTCCGCATCCTCCGGTCTGCCGAAGAGCGTCCCGTAGGTCTCGTTCCACTTGATCGTATTATCCGTGACGTTCCAGTCCCATATCGCCTCGTTGGCGACACTGATCGCCATCTGAAGTCTTTCTTCACTCTCATAAACCTTCTTCTCCATGCGCCTGCGCTCGGTTAGGTCCAGGACAAAGGATATCCACTTCGACCCTGAACGGTCCAGCAGCGCCGACCCGATAAGGACGGCCACGCGTCTTCCGTCCTTGCGGATGAATTCCTTTTCATAGGGAATGCACGCGCCGTAATCGGTAAGCTCGATCATCGCCCGCCTATCCAGGTATTCATACTCCGGCGGGGTTATTTCCCCCAGATTTATTTCTCCCGCGAGCAACGTTTTCCTGGAATAGCCCAGCATGTAAAGGACAATATCATTAGCCTCTTCAATGACATTGGCCGTGCCCGCTATGATGCCGATAATGTTCGAATCGATTAATCGCTTGAACATGAGTTCTCTTTCCCGAAGGGCCTCTTCCATCAGCCTGCGAACCGTAACGTCATGCCAGACAGCCACCGCCCCTATAATACTGCCCGAAGCAAACAGGGGCGTGGCGGAAACATCGAAGGTGAGCGCCTCGCCCCGTGCATTGGTGAAGGCGTAAGTCTCTTCACTGACTGCTTCCCCTCGAAGGGCCCGCCTGACCGGCAACTCATCCCCGTGCACCCTCCGTCCGTCGGAGCTGCGGGCCGCAAACCTTGCCAGCAGCTTAAGATATCCCTTTGCCCCGAGACGCGTCATGTCCATTCCGAAAGCGTGGAGGGCGGCGGGGTTCGCCCTCACAGGTTTGCCCGAGGCGTCGAAGACGATTACCGGCTGGGCCAGCGAATCGAAGACGGCATTCAGCTCCGACGTCCGCCGCTCGGCCTCTTCGCGGGCAGCCCGCAATGCAGCCTCGCGCCGGTCCCCCGGTTTCTTTATTTGTGCCGACGGTTCAATCCCGGCTGACCTGATATTCTTTGCAGGGCCTTTCGGATTCCGGACGGACGGGCAGCGGGGTTTCTTCTGTTCCGCCGGCTTCCTGACCCGGGAAGCGGCTGTGTCTTTTGTCCCTGCCTTTGACATAAGGAATATCCCCCCGAAACTCCTTTTCTAAAGTTAACATATTTTCCGGCAAAATTACCCGTAAGCCGATGGAAGTATCGACATCATGAGGCAAATGGTGTACGCTGAAAAAAGGAGGACAGAGATGAAACACAGACACGAACATGAATACGAACCCGTCTTTCATCCCAATCCGACCGCTGAAATGAAGGCCCTCGGCATAAAGGCGATCGAACTCAGAAAATGCAGGACATGCGAGGCGGAGATGACATACGTCCTGACCAAAGACGGATTCTTCAAGCTCTATGAGGAGATGGAGCCGGACGAAAAGGACGTGCTGCTGGCGTAGGATATTGAAAAGCGGACGCGGCGGGCGGCGCCCCTACTCTTTTTCCCTTCGCACGTCCGCTCCCAGCCCTGTGAGTTTTTCTTCGATCCTCTCATAGCCGCGGTCGAGGTGATAGATCCTCTTTATGGATGTCTCGCCTTCGGCGGCGAGTGCAGCCACGATGAGCGATGCGCTCGCCCTGAGGTCGGTCGCCATAAGCGGCGCACCCTTCAGTTTTTCCGTTCCCCGGACAGTCGCCGTCCCGCCCTCTATCGTGATGTCCGCGCCCATCCTCCTCAGCTCCGCCACATGCATGAACCTGTTTTCGAAGATACTCTCGGAAATGACGCTCGTCCCGCCGGCCACGCACATCATCGCCATCAGCTGGGCCTGCATGTCCGTAGGGAACCCGGGATAGGGCATCGTCTTGGCGTTCACCGGTTTCAGGATGCCCGGACCCGTCACCCGCAGCCCGTCCTTTATGCGCCTGAATGTCATGCCCGCATCCTGCATCTTGTTGATCACCGCTTCGAGGTGATCGGGTACGCATTTTCTTATGGTTATATCGCCGCCTGTGATGCCTGCTATAGAGATAAACGTCCCGGTTTCGATCCTGTCGGGAATGACGGTGTGCCGGAGCGGCTTCAGTCCGTTCACGCCCTCTATCTCGATCGCGCTCTCCCCGGCGCCCTTTATCTTCGCGCCCATCGATATGAGCGCGCTTGCAAGGTCGACGACCTCAGGCTCCATCGCGGCGTTCTCTATAAGCGTCTTTCCCTCCGCAGTGGCGGCGGCCATCATGATGTTTTCCGTGCCGGTAACGGTCGGGATATCGAAATAGATCGACGCTCCTTTCAGCCTCCTTGCCTTTGCAATGACATAACCGGAATCGAGCGTAATCGATGCGCCCATCTTTTCGAGCCCCATCATATGCAGGTTTATCGGCCTCGCGCCGATCGCACATCCGCCGGGCAGCGACACCTTTGCCTTTCCCAGTCTTGCGACGAGCGGGCCCAGCACAAGCACCGACGCCCGCATGGTGCTTACGAGATCGTAGGGCGCCTCGAAATTTTTTATCTTGCTGCAGTCGAGGATGGCGATGTTTTTTTCGAGATGGAACCCCGCACCCAGGGTTGCCAGAAGCCTGCCCATCGTCGACACGTCCCTGAGATGAGGGACCCTTTTCAGCTCATGCTCGCCCTCTGCGAGAATCGTCGCCGCCATGATCGGCAACGCGGCGTTTTTCGATCCGCCGATCTCGACCGTGCCTTTCAGCCGTCTGCCGCCCCTGATGATAAGTTTGTCCAGAATGACCTCCCGAAAAAGTATTTTTCGTATTTTAATAATATCGGGAAATAAAAGTCGATAACTTCCCCTCTTATCTTAGGGGGGGAGTCGAAGGCAGGGGATATCCCGGAGAATCAGGGACATGCCTGCCGCCGGGATGCTATATTTAATCATGAGACGGGTCACGATTTACCAGGATGATGACGGCCTGTGGGTGGCGGAATGCGAGGAACTGCCGGGCTACAGGGCTACAGGCAGGACAAGCGACGAGGCGATCGAAAAGTTGAAATCCGCACTTCTCATGTTTTATCCCTGCAAGTGCGAAGAATAGAGGCTGTCGTTGCAAATGCCGGAGTCGATTTGAGGTAAGCCGCCGGCTCGGGCCGGGGCCATATTCACTTTTCACGCCTTATTCGTGTGCCTTCAGGATCCTCTCGATGCCGGCATAATCTTTCGTGATCTCTATCGGCGAGAACCCGGACCGTCGTGCAATCGCCGCGACATCTTCGGCTTGGCCGAACCCGAGTTCAACCATCACTATCCCGCCTGGTTTCAGAAACCCCTTCGCCCTGTCAAAAATATCGCGGTAAAAATCGAGTCCTTCAGGGCCGCCGTCCAAGGCGTCCACCGGCTCCCACTCCCTGATCTCCCTCTGCAGTCCCGCTATGTCCGCAGTCCTGATATAGGGGGGATTCGAAACGATCAGGTCGAAGACAAGGTCCCTGACGGGTCCAAACAGGGAGCCTTCCAGAAATCTGACGTTGCCGATGCCGTTCAACGCGGCGTTTTTCCCTGCATATTTCAGCGCGCGCTTCGAAATATCGACGGCATACACCTCCGCATCCGGGAATTCACGAGCAAGGGAAAGGGCAATGCACCCGCTACCCGTGCAAAGGTCGAGAATATTCAGTGAAGAG
>JBJKSM010000019.1:0-3088 GCA_046704045.1 Thermodesulfovibrionales bacterium
CCGGGAGCCTTGAACTCGACGTTCAGATGGACGGCGACATCGCGGTGCCGGAAATGCACCCCGTTGAGGGTGATCCTCGACGCCGTTTCCCTCAGAGGGGTTTTCCTGTCGGGAGACAGCAGACGCGTCCTTATTTCGAACTGGCCGGCACCGTCGGACCATTCGGTGACGACCGCAAGCCTCGGGTGGATCGCGGGGAATTTTGCTGCGTAGATATTCTCGAAAAGCCCCATGAGACTTACTTTTCCGCCAACCTCCTGGCGGACGTCATCGCAGACAATGCTGAAACTGACGGTCGGTTTTATTTTGTCGGCCATACAGACTCCTTTGACGTATTGAGCATCCGTCCTCCTTAATTATTTATCAACTACGCCCTTTTTTTCAAAAAGAGCGGCACAAAGAAGATCACGGCCGCCGTGAGCACGATGCACGCTCCGGGGGCGATGTCATACTGATAGGAAAGGAAGAGGCCCGCTATTACGGAAACCGCGCCCACTACGCAGGAAAGGAGTATCATCGAAAGCAGGCCTTTAGCAAAGAGCCTGGCGGTGGCCCCGGGAATGACGAGCAGCGCCGAGACCAGAATTATCCCGACTATGCGTATCGAAATAACGATCGACACAGCGACGGCTACGAGAAAAAGGACATTGAGGGCCCGCACCCTTATGCCGCTCACCAGCGCAAGCTCTTCATTGTAGGTTATCAGGAAGAACTCCCTCAGGAAAAAAATCATGGCGCCTGTCACAATAACGAACAAGACCGCCGTCAGGACGATATCATTCCTTGTGATCGCAAGGATATTGCCGAAGAGATAGCCGAAAAGATCGACGTTATATGCCCTTGAAAGACTGACGAGGGCCACTCCCAGCGCCATCGAGACCGAAAAGAAGATGCCAATCGAAACGTCTTCCGATATCTTCCCCCTGCGGCTGGTGAAGTCGATGCCGAAGGCCACCAGGACAGCGTAAACGGCTGCCATGATGAGAGGGCTGACTCCGACAAGGAAGCCTATTGCCACGCCTCCGAACGCCGCGTGGGCGATTCCGGCCCCCACGAAGGACATCTTCCTGAGAACGATGAACGACGAGATGATCCCGGTCAGAAGACTGACGAGGAGCCCGGCGACAAAGGCCCTCTGCATGAAGGGAGAACCGAGGATCTCTATCACTGCTGTCTCAACCTCTCGCATTTGTCGCAGACATCGGAATGGACAAGCAGGTCCACGCTCTTGCCGTAAAGGGATTTCATAACATTGTCGTCGAGGGCGCCAAGGGGGTTGCCGTGGTAGTGGAGGCTGATGTTGAGGCATGCTATCTCGTCGACGAATGCGGTTACGCTTCCGATGTCGTGGGATACCATGAGGATGGTCAGGTTCATCCTTTTCTGGAGTCCCTTGAGCAGGTGGTAGAAATCTTCCTGGCCGACGACGTCGATGCCTGTGCTGGGCTCGTCGAGCACGAGGATCTTCGGGTCGGACGCCAGAGCCCTGGCTATCGAAATCCTCTGCTGCTGGCCGCCCGACAGCTGGCTGTACTGTGTATTGCGCAACTCCTCGACCCCCATTATCGAAAGGCACTGCAGGGCTTTTTCCCTGTCCTTTTTCCCAGGCCATTTCAGAAAGCCTGCGACGCGATATCTTCCCATGAGGACAATGTCGAGAGCCGTTGCCGGGAAATTCGGGTCGATGTTGTGGTGCTGGGGCAGATAACCGAATACGCCGCCGCGCGCAATGGCCCACCCAGGGCTCTGCCCGAAGACCCTTATGCCGCCGGACGCAGGTCTCAGAAGGCCGAGGATAGTGCGGATCAGCGTGGTTTTACCTCCTCCGTTTGGTCCGACGACGCCCAGGAAAATCCCCTCTTCAAGCGTAAGATCGACGTCCCTGAGGATCTCTTTTCCCTTCAGGACGACGGAAAGGCCTTTTATCTCGACGGCGCTGCTCATCTCATCGCCTTTTCCATCTCCGAGAGATTATATTTCATGAGATCCACGTACGTTTTCCTGCCCTTCCCGCCGCCGAGGGGATCGAGCATCAGCACCCGCGCGCCCGCCTCCCTTGCGAGCACGTCCGCTATCTTCGGGCTTAGCTGGGGCTCCGCGAATATGACCCTTGTCTTCATTCTTCCGACCTCGTCGAGGATCTTCTGTATGTGTTTCGGCGTAGCCTCTTTTCCGGGCGCCTCTTCTATCACCCCCGCCACCGTCAGTCCGTACCTCTTCGCAAAATAGGACCACGCGGGATGGAAGGTCACAAAGTCCCTTGTGCGGAAGGTCTTCACCGTTTGCGCGATCTCCCTGTCGAGTGCGGAAAGCCTGGAGATATAGGCGGAGGCATTTTTTCGGTAAAAGGAAGCGTTCGCCGGGTCCGCCTTTGCGAAGGCCGCCGCGATCCTGTCGACGATCTTCATGCAGATGACCGGGTCCAGCCATATGTGCGGGTTGACGTTCGAAACGGCGTGATCGTGCTCTTCGCCTTTGAGAAGCTGTATCCCGTCGGAGCATGTGACGGTGGCGATTCCCGGGGCAACCGCCGCTATCAGCCTGTCGGCCCAGAACTCAAGACCCGCCCCTATCTTTATGAATATCCTGGCCTTCGAGATCTCCCGGACCGTCCCCGGCACAGGCTCATAGGTATGGGGGCTGGCGCCCGGAGGCAGAAGAAGCAGGACGTCGACCTTGTCCTTCCCCACCTGGCGTGCGAAATCGGCAAGGGGGGCGATGCTTGCCACAACCTTCAGTTTTCCGCCGGCAGCGTTGGAGGCGGGCGGCAGAAACAGAAACATCAGGACGGTCAAAAGAAAAACAGTTATCCGTAAAAAACTGCCCGTATATCTCATTCTCCCAGCCTCCGGTCTGTTTGGTAATCTGATACAGTGTAAACGGAAACGAGCATGATTTGCAAACCGCTCCACCGCTTTGCTTAAATAGAAAAATGCCGGATCCAAAAAGATTTTCCGCTTTATCTTACCGTGATTTCAGGCTCTTCTGGTTCGGGCAGATAATCTCCATTTCAGGGACCTGGATGCAGTCGGTCGCCCAGGGATGGCTCGTCTACAGCCTCACGAAATCCCCTTTCTATCTGGGTATG
>JBJKSM010000020.1:0-23291 GCA_046704045.1 Thermodesulfovibrionales bacterium
TGCATAACCGATACTTCCCAACTCTTGAGGATGTTGTACGATCGGTGGAGTCAAGATTCAGTGAATGGGCAGCAGGCGACGACGTTGTTCGTAAATTATGCGCACTTACTTAATGCGCTATGTATAGAAAACAAAAGTGATGCTATCCTTGAATTGGCAAAGGGGAAACTTACTTCTGATCCAGAACGCCATACAGGCGAAGGTATCTTTTTTACATCTCGTTTATGTGATTCTTTTGAAATTATGTCTGATGATTTGCTATTCTCAGGCCACGATAGAGACGATTGGTTGATACAAATGGAACGATTTGGAAAAGGGACAACTGTCTTCTTGGGAATAGAAAGGGATTCAAATCTAATCCCGGAAGAAGTATTCAATAAATATGCGAGTCCTGAAATAGATGACTACGGTTTTTCCAAAACGCACCTACCTGTCAAGCTCTTACAACAGGAAAGGGAAGCCTTAGTATCTCGTTCACAAGCTAAGCGCTTGGTGGCGCGCTTAGGACATTTCCGTGAGGTTATATTGGATTTTGATGGCGTCACCGTAATTGGTCAGCCTTTCGCAGATGAGATTTTCAGGGTTTATAACAATAAACATCCAGAAGTGAATTTAACACCAATCAATATGACTGAGGCAGTTAAAAATACTCTGGCGCATGTCGGGGCCGGTGAACTTCCCGAAAGCAAAAGAAATGAAACCAAAAAGAGCGAGTAATCTCTCCCAAATGGAATTGACCAGGACTTTAGCAGACACTATTGAACGCCTTCACAACTGCAAGGCTACATTTCTTAAAGAAGTAGCGGTTATTGAGAAATTTGGGGATAAAACTGTTTGGGAGGGCATCGTTCACGTCTTCAAGATCGAGGGCAACCCAAAAGCTGATAAATGCTATGCGTGGTCCTCACCGATTGAAGGAAGTAAGAAGCGGCGCTATTATGCCGTGCTTCATATCCCGCCTGTTGATTCGCCGGAGAAAGCGGTTAGAGCTTCAATAATTAACGACCATAAGTCGAGCCACGGAGAAAAGGAATGAGATTCCGCATTGCCATTGTTCTCTCTGTAATATGGGTTCTCCTAGTGTTCGCTTCTACTTTGGGCCATTGGGACTATTTTATCGTAGCCGGAATTATTCCTTTAGTGCTTCTTTGGGGTATTTGGTGGGCAGTGAAAGCTAAGAAGAAGCAGCCGTGAAAATCTCTGTTTAGAACAGTAAGAAAACTTACGGTCCACTTGTTCACAGTATGAACCGTCCTAACATTCCAAATTAGGACAGTACCAACGGGAGGAGAAAGTGAGGTCGACCGGGATGCCCGGTTTGTCAGGGGGTGGGGTAATCTGTTTCGCTTTCTCCACATTCTTATTGCAAATCACAGGTAAATCTGATATCCAATTAACTATGGAGAATAAACCCCTCGTGACTGTCTCCGAAGCCTCCCTGACGAGTATGAAAAAAAAGGTGGAACGCCTCAAAACACTCATGGAGATGTCGGCCATCTTGTCATCAACGCTGGACCTTGACGACCTCATATCGCTTGTCATGGAAAAAGCGAAAAGCGACCTCGATGCCGAGGCATGCGCGATCCTGTTTTATAACAAAGAAACGAACAGGCTTGAGTTCAAGGGAGCGATTTGCGAAGACGAAAAGGCTTCCCAAATCCTGCAGAAAAAAAGGGGAGCTCTTGAAATGGGACAGGGCATCGCGGGCCGGGTTGCCGAGACTTTGCAACCCGTTTTTCTGGAAGATGTGCGCACAGACGGCAGGTTCCGTCAGGAGGCGGACAGGTTTGAGGGGCTCCCGGCAAAAAGCCTCATCGCGGTGCCGCTTATCGGCAGAAGCGGTCTGATAGGTGTTGCTGAGATGCTCAATCCGAGGAAGCAGGATTATGACCCGGAGATAGTCCGGCTCCTCGCAAGGCAATTTGCGATTGCGATAGAAAATTCGCTTTTTTACGAAGAGTCCGTCGAGAGGGAACGGCTCAAGCAGGAACTTGATATTGCATCCACACTCCAGAGAAGCTTTCTCCCCGAATCGTCTGCCTTTAGAAAAGGCGATCTGTCGGTCAGCGCCGTGAATATATCGGCTGAAAAGGTCGGCGGCGACCTGTATGATTTCATCGAACAGGACGAGAACAAAGTCGGGATACTTATAGGAGACGTATCCGGGAAGGGCATATCGGCGGCCATGTACATGGCAAGATTCAGCAGCGATTTCAGGTACGTCGCCCATATCGCCGGCTCCCCCTCCGCTGCTCTTAACCGCCTAAACCTGTCCCTCCTCAAGTCACCGCGTGGAATGTTCCTTACCTGTATTTACCTGGTGGTAGATATCGTCACGGGTGGCGTACAGCTCGCCGTGGCCGGCCATCCGCCTTTCTTATGGCTGACGAAAGGGCAGGTGAAGGTGATCTCTTTGGAGGCGGGCCCACCCCTCGGAATCATTCCTGAGGAATATCCTGAGGCGAACATGTCCCTCGAAAGGGGCGACAGACTGCTGCTCCTTACCGACGGTGTTTTCGATGCAAAGGACAGGGTTGGTCGGAGGCTCGGCTTTGAGAACCTTGTCAGGTTCATAGACGCGCACCGTAAAGAAAAAGAGCTTGTCAATGTCATTATCGATTATGTTGACGATTATTCGAAGGGGGCTGATAAGGCCGACGACGTTACGATTGTACAACTCAGATGGGGGTAAACTCACATTAAGGACGAGGTAATGCTCACGGTCCCCTCTCATCCGAAGTATCTATCTCTGGTCAGGGCGGTTACGGTCATGATGGGGGTCCAGAACAGGGTTGACGATACTGTTGTCAAACATATGGAACATGCCGTCGATGAGGCATGCTCGAATGTCATAAAGCACGCTTATGCCGGAGATCCGAACAAACAGATCGGGCTGACGCTCAGGATCTCGTCTGAGGCCTTTGAAGTGATCATAGAAGACAGCGGACTTAAGGCGGACGCCGCCGCCATCAGGGGCAGAAGCCTTGATGATATAAGACCCGGGGGACTCGGCGTCCACCTGATCAAAAGGGCGTGCGACGTAGTCGAGTTTGACGAAAAAAAGAAAAAGGGCAACAGGCTCCGGCTTGTCAAGTATCTGAAGGTGAAACATGGAAATAAAGCTAAGAGACCATGAGGGTGCGAAGATCGTTGCGCTTTCGGGGGATATCGACATGTATACGTCCCCTGCGCTGAGAAAGCAGTTGTTGCTTCTCATCGATCAGAGGGTCCCCGTAATCATGGTAGACCTGGCGAACGTCACTTACATCGACAGTTCGGGGATCGCGACATTTGTTGAGGGGCTGAAGGGCATGATGTCATACCGCGGCCGGTTGAAATTTATCGACATACCGGAGAGGGTAAAGGAAATATTCAATTTTTCAAAACTGGACAGGGTATTCGATATGTACGGGAGTATGGAAGATGCCCTCAAAGGCTGAGAGCCTATTCGGTCTCATCGGCAGAAGGGCCGTGCCCTGCCGGGAGGACATCCATGATATCTCGAAGCTCATAAACGACACTTTTTACTGGACCTGCATTTCCCCTCTGAAAGGCAGGCGGATACGCTTCAGGGCGAGCATATCCGAGATGGTCAAGGCGGGATATGATGCGGTCCCGATAGTGGCGGTGATTTCCCTTTTCGTCGGGATAATCCTCGCCCTGCAGGCAGCCTACCAGCTCAGGAGAGTCGGGGCATTGATCTATGTGGCAAACCTTGTCGGCGTCTCGATAACAAGGGAACTCGGCCCGATACTGACGGCGATCATAGTGGCCGGGAGGAGCGGCTCGGCATTTGCCGCCGAGATCGGGTCGATGAAAGTGGAAGAAGAAGTGGACGCTCTCGTCACGATGGGGATCAACCCGGTGAGGTTCCTCGTCGTGCCGAAGGTGCTCGCGATGATGATCATGGTCCCCGCTCTGACCGTTTTTTCTGACTGCCTGGGCATCGTGGGCGGTTTTCTTCTTTCCGTGACCGCGCTCGAGATACGGCCGCACAACTACCTTCAGCAAACCCTGAGCTCACTGCTCATCAAAGACATCGTTACGGGCCTCGTAAAGGCGTTGGTCTTCGGTATCGTGATAACGATCATAGGCGCTTATGAGGGATTCAAGGTGAAAGAGAGCGCGGAGGATGTGGGAAGGAGGACGACGGCAGCCGTTGTCGCCTCGATCTTCCTGGTCATCATTCTCGATCTCTTTTTTACCGCTCTTTTTTACTATTTTACGTGAGGGAACTGTTTCAAGGTTCTTGCGTCATGACAGTTCAAAGTTCAGAGTCTGAAAAGCCGGGTCCGGAGAGATGATGGAGACCGCCATAGAAGTAAAAGGACTGGAGTCCCACTATGGGGACGTGGAGATTCTTAAGAACATCACGGTTTCGATGCCAAGGGGAAAGATTACGACAATTGTGGGCAAAAGCGGCTCAGGGAAGAGCACGCTACTGAAACATCTCATAGGGCTTCTGAAGCCGACCAGGGGAAAGATTCTCATCAACCGGACGGATATTGCCGCTATGGGGGAGGAGGAGCTGGATGAAGTGAGAAAGAAGATGGGAGTATTGTTCCAGGGGGCTGCGCTGCTGAATTCACTGAGCGTCTCCGACAACGTCGCCCTGCCGATCAGGGAGCATACCAGGCTGAACGAATCGACCATCCATATCATGGTGAACATGAAACTCGATCTTGTCGGACTTTCGGGCTTCGAGGACTTTTACCCCTCCCAGCTTTCCGGCGGCATGAAGAAAAGGGCGGGACTTGCGCGGGCCATGGCACTCGATCCCGAATTCCTCTTTTTTGACGAGCCTTCATCCGGACTCGACCCTGTCACGGCCGCCGGCCTCGACGAGTTGATACTTAAACTCAGAGACGTCTTCAAGATTACGATCGTCGTTGTGACCCATGAACTTCCCAGCCTCTTCATGATCTCCGATCACGTCATCATGATCGACGGCGGAGAGGCGATTTTTTCCGGCACCCTCAATGAACTGAAAACATCCGACAATCCGGGGATAAAGATGTTTCTCGAAAGAAGACCGGAGGAAGAGACGGTTTCACCTGACGATTATTTGAGAATTATCACGGGAGACTGACATGCAGGGTAAGACGGGGTACTTGAAAGAAGAGATCAAAGCGGGTGTCATCATAATCGCATCATTGGTGATCCTCGGCGTCTTTGTAATTCTTATAGGGGGCAGTCGCTTCTTCGGGAAATACGACACATATTACACACAGGTCATGAATGCGGCAGGCCTCGACAAGGGCGCACAGGTCAAACTTGGCGGGGTGAGTGTGGGAAGGGTTTCTGATATCAGGGAACCGGGAGGACCGGGTAGGCCTGTCACGATAGAGATGGCGATCAAAAGGGGAACGGTGCTCTATAATGGGACAAAGGCGCTTATTACTCAAAACGGTTTTCTCGGTGATATCTATCTACTTCTTGCCGTTGATCATACGACCGCCGGCAGGATCGCAGTCGGAGATGAGATCCCGTCGGAGGCGAGGCCCGATTTCGGCGCGATCATGGCAAGACTGGATGAATTGACCCGGACTTCCGATGTCCTGATCAGGGATGTCGACAGGCTTTTCAACGAAAAAAATGTGCGTGAAATGGATAAATTGCTGGGCAATACCAATAAGGCGGTCGTTTCCATGTCTTCGAACGTGGAGAGCGTCGCAGCATCCCTGAGGGCGACAACAGAGAGGATGCAAACTGTCCTCAACGATATCGATTCGGCAGTCAAGACCAATAAGGGCGAGGTTTCGCAACTGATACGGACAGCGAGGAAGGACCTCGACAAGGCTGGAGATACGATCACTCATATAGAGGAGGCGGCCAAAAAGATCGACGATGCATCGGGTTCCGCCGGCAAGGCGATTGACGAGCAGTCTCAGAACCTGGACAACCTCATCTATACTCTGACAAAGACGACGGAGGATCTGCGCGGCGTCATCCAGGAGATCAGGAGAAAACCCTGGAGCCTTTTCTACAAGGAAAAAAAGGGAGAGTGAGATGAGGGCTTTTGTCGTGTCCGTTCTATCAGTTTTTCTCCTGTTGTCATGTACGATGCCGGAAACCGGGATCTACAACCTCTCTCTTCCCGCAATCAAGGAGATGCCCAATGCGGGAGCAGGTGCATCGGTCAACGTAATTGTCCGTGCCCCCCGCTATCTCGACCAGCCGTATATAGCGCACAGGAATTCCCCCTATGAAATTGAACTATCCGACACCGCGAGATGGGATGCGACTCCGGCCGATATTGTCAGGGGAGCGATCAGGGATACGCTTTCTTCATCCGGGGTATTTGCCGTGGTCGGGACATCGGCGGTTGCGCCTCGGGGGTTCTACCGGTGCGAGGTAAATCTGCGCAGGTTCGAGAGATTCGACAAAGGGAATGACTCATTCGGCGAACTTGATCTTGGAATCACCTTTCTTTCTCCCGGGGGCGAAATACTTTACCGCAGCTCGTTGTCGAAGGAGACAAAGCTGCCTGACAGGAGCTTTTCAAGCCTCGCAAAGTTTTTGAGTGAGGCACTTTACAAGGGACTGGAGGAAGCAGGTGTCGCCATCACAAAATCCCTTCCTTGACCCTTCGGACCGGCAGACAGAGTCCCTGAAAAAGTCTCTCTCCTTGACAACGCATCGTGATGTGATAGAGTGGGAGCAAGGGAATAGTTCCAAAAAGCATCTCTCAATTTTCATAAATCAGGAGATAAACCCGTGAAAATAAAAAAAATCGGAATCGTCGGATCAGGCAATATAGGAGGAACGCTTGGAATTCTGCTTGGAAAGGCGGGATACGAAATTTTCTACAGCTCAAGACATCCCGAAACCCTCAAAGACCTCGTCAGGACCACCGGGCCCAATGCCAGTGCCGGGAAGGTCGCCGAAGCAATAGCATTTGGAGATGTGATTGTGCTGTCACTTCCGATGAAGGCTTTCACGGAGCTTGACTCCAAAACGAAGCAGGCACTGAAGGGCAAGATCGTGATTGATACATCCAATCCTTATCCGGAGAGAGACGGTGCGATTGCAGAAGATGCGAGAAGAGACCCCGGCGGAGCCGGCAGTTTCGTGTCTCGTATTCTGCCGGGCGCGAGGATAGTAAGGGCATTCAATACGGTTTATTTTGAAGACCTCAAAAAAACAGTCAACAAAGACGGTGAAACAATCGGCATTCCGATAGCCGGCGACGACGAAGAGGGCCTGAAGGCTGCTGTCGAGCTTGCAGAGCGGGCGGGTCTTGACCCTGTAGTCGTAGGAGGCCTGAGCAGATCAAAGTTGTTCGACGTCGGAACGGCCGTATACGCAACAAGTGCCTCGGCAAAAGAGATAAAACAAAAATTAAAATTGAAATAGGAAGAAGGAAATACTGACGCGGTCAGCAGACCGGATACTTCCCGGCCGCGAGTTTATCGCAGAAATCGGAGATGTGCGAAAACTCTTCTTCCAGGAGCATCTCGATCCTCTCCGACACGTCGCCCAGGCTGAAGCCCCTCTGAAGAAGCACTTGGGCCGAGGCCATCAGGGGGCTGTCGATCGGGGTGCCGATCCTGCTCAGCAGGAGCACGTACACCTCGCGTATGCCTTCGACGTTCTTATAGATCTTTTCCGCGGTCTTGTGGGCGAGGAAGTTGTATATCTTTCCCACGTGGCTCACCGGGTTCTTCCCCGCGGCGGCCTCGGTCCCCATCGGCCTGTTAACCGATATGAGACCGTTCACCCGGTTGCCCCTCCCGACCTGCCCGGAATCCGCGCTCTCCGCCGATGTGCCGAGCAGTGACAGGTAGACGCCGCCGAGGCCGCGCCCTTTCCTGTCGAGGGTGTTCAGGCTCACCGATATCTCGTCGAAGTCGTCCCTGTCTCTCAGGAATTTCTCCATCTGTCCCAGCACCGCCTCTTTCTTCTCGAAATATCCGCCTTCGCTTTCTATAAACGGTGACAGAAGGGGCATGGCGACGGTAATGTCGAGGGCCTTCCCCATGCGCAGGCCCATCACCTTGATGTCTTCGCCCGTTTCAGGGAATTTAGCCTTGAACTCTCCGGAGTTCAGAAATCTTTCCACTTCGAGGACGGCCTTCTCTGTCGGGGACAAGGGGTAGTAACCGATCAGGGCCGACGTATCGTTCGCTCCCTTCACCTGCCCCGGTCTCGTAAAAATATCGTTCAACTCTTCGGACACCGGTGCGAGCACCACCCTGTATTTCAGATGTTTCTCCGGGTCGAGGAATCTCAGGTTTTTCAGGACCCATTCCTTTGCGGCGTTCGTCGCGATCTCCCTGACGGGAAGCTTCCTCCGCCCGATCCCGAATGTCGCCCTGTCGCCGATAATGAGCTCCATCGGCCTCAGCACCCTGCCCCCTCCGAAGGAAATCGCCGTCTTCCCGGCTGCGAGGAGTCCCTTGTCGATGTTGTGGTGAAGGGGCGCGCCGAATTCCTTCCTGTATTCCCTGCTCAACGCCAGCGATATCGCCTCCATCACGGAATCGCAGATGAAGTCGGGATGGCCGGTGCCCTTGCGCTCGACGATCTCGACCCTCTGGTCCGTAACGGACCTGCCCCTGAAAGTTTCGACTATGATCATCGATAAAATAGTATCAGGAAAGAAGGGGCCTGGCAACAGGCTGCGGGCTCACCCCCGGCTCTTCGGAAGGACGACGGTGAACTCCGATCCCCGTCCGACGGCGCTCTTGACGTTGATCGTTCCGCCGTGGGATGTGACGATCCACTTCGTAATCGCCAGGCCGAGGCCGGTGCCGCCCAGTTTTCTTGAGCGCTCCTTGTTCACGCGGTAAAACCTGTCGAATATGTGCTCGACGTCTTCCGCGGGGATGCCGATCCCCGTATCGCTCACGGTGACGGTCACCGAACCGTCCGCTTCCCTTGCGTAAACGGAGACCGAGCCGCCCTTCGGAGTATACTTTATTGCGTTGTCGATGAGGTTTACGAGCGCCTGCTCGATGAGGTCGATGTCACCCCGCATCTCGAGATGCTCCTGGTACTCCCCGGAGACGGAAAGGCCGGCGGACTCGGCCTTCGGCATGAGGCGGGCAACGTTATTTTCGAGCAGCTGATCGAGTTCGAACCATTGCATCCTCAGTTCGTGGATATTGTTGTCCGCCCTTGCGAGGAAGAGGAGGTTGTCGGCGATCCTCGAAAGACGCAGGATATCCGAGAGGTTGTTCCTCAGGACTTCTTCGTATTCCTCCGGCGGCCTCTTCTTCCTGAGCGCCACTTCGATGCTCCCCCTCAGAGACGTAAGGGGCGACCTTATCTCATGGGACACGTCAGAGGTAAAACGCTTCTGCGCCTCGATGGAACGCTGGATACTGTCGAGCATCTCGTTGAAGATCACGACGAGATCGTCGATCTCCTTTCCTTTTACCCCGATGTCGATCCTTTCGCCGAGTCTCCCGCGCCTTATCTCTTCGGCGAGTGAGCGTATCTTTATCACCGGGTCGAGGGATTTTCCGGCGAGAAACCAGCTCATGACCAACGACACACCGAGTATGAAGGGAAAGATGAAGACAAAGAGACGCACCAGCCCCCCGATTACCTTTTCGCTGTCGTCGAGCGAATCAGCCACGCGGAGGATGTCCATGTCGCTTATGGGATAGTAGAGGATCCTGAAATGCGTGCCTACATATTCGGCGGTCACGTACCGCACCGCGCCGCGGAAGGCGTCGTCCATCGATGCCCGGTCCTGCCGCTCCATCCGGTCGCTGTTGAATGCGCTTATGATGATCTGGCCGTTCTGATTGACGACGAGATAATGCTCTTTGCCGTATTTCTTTATGATCGCTTCGCTGTCCGTCAGCTCTTTCGGGTCCAGCCCCTTCTTGATCTCGGCAAGGGCCGACCTGTGGAGGTTGCCGTCGACAGCGTCTATGAGCCCCTTCCTGTATTCCAGATAAATCACAAACGCGAAGACACAGAAGATAAGGACCACGACAACGGTATACAGCAGCGTCAGGCGGAGCCTGAAGGTCTTAATCACCATCTTCCGACTTCATTACGTAGCCGACCCCTCTAACCGTGTGGACCAGCCTCTTTTCGAAGTTCTCGTCGATCTTTTCCCTTATGGACCTGATATGGACGTCGATGACGTTGGTGTTGGGGTCGAAATTGTAGCCCCATACGTTTTCGATGATCTGCGTTCTGGAAAGCACCCTCCCCTTGTTCCTGAGGAGATATTCGAGGAGGGAAAACTCCTTCGGCGTCAGCTGTATCTCCCTGCCGCCCCTGAACACCCTCCTCGCCAGGAGGTCGATCCTCAGGTCATCGAGAAAGAGTTCACTCGCCGAATCGCCGTAACGCCGGAGAAGGGCCTTCACCCGTGCAAGAAGCTCGGAAAATGCGAAGGGCTTGGTCAGGTAATCGTCGGCGCCGCTTTCAAGGCCCTCCACCTTGCTGCTGACCGAATCGACCGCGGTCAGCATCAGCACCGGCGCCTTCATTCCATTGACGCGTAATTTCCTGCAGATCTCCATCCCGTTCATCTCCGGAAGCATGAGATCGAGTATCAGCAGGTCGTAGGAGTTCGCCTTCGCCATCGCGTAGCCGGAAGCGCCGTCCTCCGCCACGTCGACGGTGTAAAATTCCTCCTCCAGCCCCTTCTTGATAAAGGCCGCGACATTATTTTCGTCTTCAACGAGCAGAAGCCGCATATCGATAATTATAGCCGAAAGCCGGGCGTTGGTACATCGTCGCGCATGCTGCATGCCTCCTTTGGGCCGGGCCGCTACTTCAGGATTGAAAAAATCTGCACCCTGCTGTTGTTCCTGTCGGCGATGAAGACATATCCCTTGTCGTTGATGCAGAGCTGCGAGGGATAATAGAGCAGGCCCTCCTTCCAGCCCCTCTGAAGCAGCCGGCCCTGGAAGCCGTCCCGGCCGATGATCGCCACGTCGCCGCCGTTTCTGTCGACGACGTACATGACGCCCCTGCTGTCGAGGGCGATCGAGACAGGGAAGTCCATGAACTCCTTCATCTCCTTCGTGAGCGGTGTGAATGCCGTCGCGTCCCCGGCCGCGGTATAGATCATCGCCCTCACGCTGTCGAGGAGATAGACGGTCCCCCCCGGATCGACGGCGAGATCGGAGATGAAGCCGTACCCTTCCGGAAAGGGGATCTGCCTTACGAACTTGCCGGCCGGGTCGAGCACGAGCACCCGCGCCCCGAAGATATCGCAGACGTAGATCCTGTCGGTGATGCTGTCTATCTTGAAACTGCGGGGGACGACCATGTCCGGAGCCGGAATCCCCGCGGGCTCCACAAACCCCTCGAATGCGCCTTCCGGGCTCAGCCTTACGATTCGGCGCTGCTTTTCATCGAGGGCGAAGATCTCGCCCTTTGAATTAAGCTGCACCCTCACCGGGTAGGACAGCTGGGGCACCTTGATCCCGGAGCCGCCCTGGAGCGCCTCGTTAAGGAAGGTGAACTTCAGGAGCCTGCCGTTTCCCGAATCGGCGACGACCACCTCCCCTTTGCCGTTGCAGGCGACACCCTCCGGAAGCCGCATGCCGTTGCCCTTCTGGTCGGCGTAGACGGACGTTACATAAATGAGGTTTAGGTTGCCCGCGCCGAAGGACTTGAGCGGCAGCAGCAGGACCGTGAAAAGAACTATCATCTTGATTGCATTTCTCATTTTCATGATGGCGTCACCTCTTGAACTGTTGATGGCACTGGACACAAAGGTCTGTTACCGTCGGGAAAGGGATCATCGTCTTGTACGGCGTGCCGTGAACCCTGTGGCAGCTCAGGCACTGAACAAAGAGGTTCTTGTTCCGCGGATCCGCAAATTTTTCACCGACGGGGTGCGTCGAATGTTTCTCCCAGTCGTGGCAGGTGCCGCAGAGCTTGATCACGGACGCCTGCTGCAGGAGCATGCTGTTGTCCGACGCGTGGGGCTGATGACAAACCGTGCAGTCACCTTCCTGCACCGGCGGGTGCTTCGTCACGGACTGCTCCTGCCTCCAGATCGTGTCGGCATGGCAGGTGCCGCAAAGCTTGATCATCGGCTCCTTCAGGAGCGAGGACTGGGACGAGGCATGCGGGTTGTGGCAGTTGAGGCACCCCTTCCTGCTCATCAGCGGCCAGTGCAGCTTGTTCTTCGACAGGGCATCGTTGATCATGGAGCTGTGGCACCCCCTGCAGAGTTCGAATCCCGGCTTCTTGATGGCAAAGGGATTCGGCGAATTCGGCGCTTCGTGACACTGATTGCACATCCTCTGGGCAACCGGCGGGTGCACGTCGTTGTACAGGATCCCTCCCTTGTCGGAGCCGTGCGGGTTATGACAGGTGGTGCACTTCGCCGAGGCAACGGGATAGCCCATGTGTTTCTGGCTGAAGAGCGGGCTGTTCGTTTGATGACACTTGAGGCAGAGAGAGGGCACACTGTCTACGAGCAGGAAGTCCGCCTTGCTCGACGCATGCGGGTTGTGGCAGTTGAGGCATCCCTTTTCCACGGGGTTATGCTTGAACTTTACGTTCTTCACCGTATCGCCCATGTCCTTGTGGCAGCCGAAGCAGAGCTCGTTGCCCGCCTTCAGGAGATTGTACCTGTTGCTGGAGGCGTGAGGGTCGTGACACTTCACGCAGTTGCCCTCCACCACGACCTTATGGCTGCTGACCGCGTTGTCGGGCACGATCGTCTTGTGGCACCTGAAGCATATCCTGTCGGGGTCCGCGGCAAGCAGTTTGCCGTGGGAAGAGGTGTGAGGGTTATGGCAGCCGGTGCATTCCCCTATCTTGACGGGGGTATGCACAAAGGCGCTCTTCAGTTTTTCCCGGAAGGCGACGTGGCATCCCAGGCAGACCTTCCCCCGCGCGCCGGGTTTGAGGCTGAACTGCTCCTGTGAGTAGGCGAGCCCGGCAATGCACAGTATTCCCGTAACGACAAACAACAGCAAGAGTCTGTAGCGCAAATTCATGTCCTCTCCTTTCACCGCTTCCCCACAATGTGGCATTCATCGCACGACCGCGCCGCAAAGGGCGGGTGGAGGTCCTTCTTGAACAGCATCGGGTCCTTCGACGCGTGAGGGTCGTGGCAGGTCCTGCAGTCCATCACGGCGGCGCTGATATTGATATGGGCCTTTGCGAAGGCAGCGTCCTTGAAGTCGTGGCACTGCCCGCAGATGTCCTGGATCTTCCCCACCAGCAGCGTCTGCTGCGCCGAGAAATGCGGCTTGTGGCACGTGAGGCAGTCGCTCTGTGCCGGCGGATGCGCCTTTTCCTTTTCCAGCCTCGACTTGATCTCCTTGTGGCAGGAAAGACATAGGTCGGGGCTTGCCGCAAGAAGGAGGCTGTTGAGTTTCGACTTATGCGGGCTGTGGCATTTCGTGCACTCGCCGGACACTACCGGCGGATGCGCGCTTGCCGCTGCCTTGATCCCCTTGTCGAGGTCGGTATGACAGGAAAAGCAGAGCGTCTCCTGCTTTGCCACGATCATGCCCGAGACGTTGCTCGCATGCGGGTCGTGGCAGGTGAGACACGTGCCCGCCTTGAAGGGGCCGTGCGTGGTGCCCCCGGCTTCCTCTTTCAGCAGGTCGGCGTGGCATTTTGCACAGAGCTTCGCCCCGCTTGCCTTTAGCAGTTTCCCTTCGTCAGAGCTGTGCGGGGTATGGCACGCGGTGCAGGCCCCCCCGGCGACCGGCTTATGTACATAGGTCTTCGAAAAATTCCTTTCCGCCTCCATGTGGCAGGAATAACAGACGTTGTCCAGCCTGTCTTTAAGGATAAACGCCATATTCGAGCCGTGCGGATTATGGCAGGCGGTGCACTGCTCCTTCTTAAACGGGTCGTGGACCGTCTTGCCCTTCTCGGCCTCCTTGATCTTTGCGTGACAGGTGAAACAGATTTCCCCGTCCTTCGCCAGAAGCAGGTTGCCGTTCTTCGCCGCGTGAGGCGCATGGCAGGACAGACAACCCTTTCCTCCGGTGACCGCAGGATGGGGCACCGCCACCTTGGCTGCCTTGTCCTGATGGCAGGTGAAGCACAGCTGATTGCCGGGCGCCACGAACAGCTTCGGGTTTTCGGAATCGTGAGGGTTGTGGCAGGAGGTGCACATCCCCTGCTGGAAAGGCAGATGCTCGACCGTGCCGCCGGCCTTAAGCCCGTTGAGGTCATGGCACTGCGAGCACAGGGCGCTTCCGCTTTGGACCGTCTCGAAGGGCGTGCCCGAGTTGGCAGGTTTATGGCAGATATCGCAGCTGCCCGAAGAGACGGGGTTATGTACGCTCGTCTTCAGGAGATGGGGTTGTTCGGATGAATGCGGATTGTGGCATGTGGCGCAGGATTTGGTCTCGACGGGATAATTATCGTGGGCCTTTTTGAACGTTGCAGCCGTGCTGTCGTGACAGCCGAGACAAATTGGGGGATCGGCCTTTTTGAGAAGGTCGCGCTGATCGGAACTGTGGGCGTAATGACAGGTCAGGCAGCTGCCTGTCTGGATGGCCCTGTGCACCACCTTCCTGCTGTAATCCTCCTTCTTGTGGCACTGGAAGCAGACGTCGTTTCCCTCCGCCTTCAGGAGGTAGCTCGCCCGGGAGGCGTGGGGGTCGTGGCAGGTGGTGCACTGCCCCGTCCTTAGCGCGGTATGCAGATACTTCTTGTCGGCGCCTATCTTGTCTTTGGGATGGCAGGTCAGGCAGAGGGCGTTGCCTTCTTTCGTAAGAATGAGTTTCGGCACGAGCCCGTGACGTATGTGACACGCCTCGCACTTCTTCTCTTTGACGACCGCATGCACCGTCTTCATCGACAGGTACTTGTCCGCGAATTTCTTGTGGCAGTCGAGGCAGCCCTTGGTGGCAAACCTCATCCCGGCAGCCGTAGAAGTCCCGTACGCGGACACGAAAAAGGCGCCGCACAAAAGAAGCACCACGCCGAGCAAAACGACATTTATTCTTCCCGCACTTAGTTTCGCCATGCCTTCTCCTAATTCGATTTTGATGTTATTGTTTATCTTCGTCCACAGCGTAAATTTTCACTTTATATGCCTTCCTCAGTTTCTGCGCCCAGTCGTCCATCGCCTTTTTTACTTTTTCGGCGAAGACCTTCTTCGCCGCCTCTGTCTTCACCTCCGCGAATGACCGGGGCCTTGCCGACACCACATCCTTGATCGACAGCACGTAATAATAATTGTCCGGGCCCGCATATAACTTCAGATCACCGGGCCTGGCCCCGGCTATCGTTTTCCGGACGCCTTCCGGAAGGTCTTTCGTAATCAGGAGGTCGCCCTTGAACGTCAGAAGGCCCTTCGCATCCGTGGAAGCCCTTCCCTCCGCGTTTGCGAGGAGCCAGTCGAAGTCATCGCCCCTTCTCAGTTTTTCTATGGCATTTTCGGCATATTCCCGCCCGGTGAAGGCGATGCTTCTGATCCGCATCATCTCGGGGTAGGAATAATCATCGATATGTTCCCTGTAATACGCCTTCACCTCTTCCGGCTTTATTTTCACGTCCGGCATGACCGCCTTGTCCACAAACGCCCCGAAGAGGACCGAACCCTCATATGCCTTGACCATGTCCCTGTATTCCGCTGTCTTGTCGATGCCCTCTCTCAGCGCCTCTTTTTCAAAGATCCGCTTGTGGACGAGCTCGTCGAAGACAAGGAGTTTCTTCTCGTTCACCGTCTTGTTCTCGATGCCCTCGGCCACGCCGTGAAAATACTTCCCCGCTATCCCCCCGGCCAGCTCGGCGACGGTAATCGGCTTCTCCCCCTTTACCGTTGCGATGACCCTCCCGTCCTTCAGCATCCTGTCGAACCCCGGGACCTTGGCCTGGAAGTCGAGACTGTTGAAGAGCTTCGCATTTATCCTGACGTATTTCCTGACAAGCTGTTTTTTGAAATCCGTGAGCGCGGAGCGTTTTTTCAGGTGGAGCGCCTCCTCCTTCGCCTTTTCCATCACCTTGGCGTCCACCTTTTGGGGGAGACGGGAACCGTCGAGACGGACAAACACGAACCCGGATTCGATCGGTATCCGGCTGCTGACCTCTCCGACCTTCATACCTGAAACGACCGAGGCAATTGCAGGGAGCAGCTCGCCCTGTTTCACGTATTTGACGTCCTGACCGCCCTGTGCGCCCTTGTCCGTGAACTCCTTCACGATCGCCTTGAAATCCTTGCCCGCCTTGATCTCGGCTTCGATCTTGTCGGCGTCCGCCACCTTTTGGACCATGACCGACATCATCCTGTATTCCCTGGCCGCCTCCCTGTAGAGCTTCTCCGCCGTCGTCCCGTCCGCCTTGACGTCCTTTACGTGCCTGTCCATCACCAGTTCTCTCAGGGTCCTATGCCTGTAGGCGTCGATCATCTCCCTGACGTCCTTCAGATCGCCGAGCCCCATGTTCGCAGCCTCGGCCACCATCAGCCTGGCCGTGATGAGGCGGTTGAGCATGTCGGAATAATCCTCCTTTCCGGCCTTCTTTCCGGATGCCTTTTCCTCCATGCGCTCGTGAGCGCCGGCAAGCGCCGTTGCGAGGTCCTTGACCGTGATGGGCTTGCCGTCCACCATCGCAAGGGGGAAATCAGCAAAGAGAGGAGAAAAGAGGGGAACCTTGACGGGGATCTCGACTTCCGGGGCGGGCTTTGCCGCCGCTGTCTCTTTTGCCGCAGGTTTTCCGGCGGCCGGCGACATCTTTTTCTCCGCGGCAAACACCACGCCCGCGGACAGGGAGAAGGAAAAAATGACTATGAGCGTCAACCAGATCTTTTTCACGTACACACCTCTTTTTTCTGTCGTTTGTTTTAACCGGGCCACGAAAAAGGCTTTTTCATTTCGCCATCATGTCCACTATCGCCCGGGTCATCCGGGAGGCCATTACCCCTGCGGTATTGACCCTTCCGCAGTCGAAGAAGAAAACACCGTCATCCCCGGTGTTGTAACTGTTCGAGGACCAGACCACTTCCTCGCTCTTTCTTTCGAGGAGAGAGACCGAGAAATCCACCTTCGGCTTCCCGTAAGAACCCTGGTAGTCCTCGTAATCCATCACGTAACCGGTGAGGATGAGGTCGGCTTTAAGGTTGTCGAAGATGACTTCGGCATTCGGAATGGATACGCCCTCCTTCAGGATTATCCTGAACTTCAGGAGCTGGTCCCGTATGAGTCCCGGTTCGATGACCGTGAAATTCGGGACCTCCCTCAGATGCTGCACGAACTGAAGCGCCATCAGCTCCGAGGCGTACCTCCTGTCGCTCCTGTTGTAAAAGGGGACGACCGCGACTCTGTATTTTCTTTCCGGATCCAGCACGGGGGAGCGGAACGACGCCTTCGGTCTGAATTTCCGGGAGGTCCCCCGGGGTTCCTTTTTCCCGGCAAAATAATCCGTGAGCGACTGCACGAGATGTCCCTCGACCTTTGACTGAAGGACCTTGGGGTCATAGATCATGCCCAGCCCGAGTATCCCGGGGGAATCGTCCCCGGCCATGCCGACGGTATCCATCCAGAGGATCGCCGGCCCGGCCCCGGTCGAAACCAGCCTCGAGGTTAGCGCGAATTTCGGGGGATAGACTTCGCTGATGAGTCCTATCTCGGTGACAAGCACGCCGTCGACCCCGATTTCCCTTTTAAAGGCCTCCGCTGTTTCGGCATCCAGGCCGCCGGTATAACGAATGCGATGTTTCGACATGAATTTCTGAAAAGCGTCTTCATCGATCACGCGAAAGCCCCTTTCCCTCAGCTGCGCAACAAGCGCCTGCCGAACCTCTCTCAACGGCGCAGCGGCCCCGCTGAGGTTCTCCACCGGATAGACCGCAACGGTAAACCCCTTCGCCCCCGCGGGGACTTCGCTTCCCGCTCCCTCCCTCATGCCGGCAGCGCATCCCGAAAGACAGACGGCGCCGGCAAGAATGAACGGCAGCATCTTACCTGAAAAGCTTGTTGATAAGGTCATTACATGCCTTTGCGGTGATGGTATTCATCGGCTGGCCGCCCCCGCCCAGCAACCGGTCCGTAAAGCTTATCCCACCCTTTGTCGTGGAGGCGGACCATATGACGCGCCCGGTTTCGGGCTCTATCATCTCCAGGCTCATTGCGATAACGTTCGCAGAGGAGTTCCCTGACCTCACCTCGCCGTATTCCCGCACAACGCCTGTGATGACCGCGTTCGCCCCGATAAGCGAAGCGAACCTTTTTATCTCTTCCGAGGAGGGCGTGGCAGGGGAGGCCATCCCCACCCGCGCGATACCGCGGGCAACCTCGCCTGCGGGGATAACGTAGACGCCACCCGTCGACATCAGCATAGTGCTGAAGACATCGCGGACCCTTTCCGCGGCGGTGGAGTCACGCGACAGGTTCTGGAACGGTAAAACGGCGACCGCTTTTATCGCCCCGAAATCCATGTTGGAGTCTTTATAATTTACGCCTTTGCCGACGCCGGCGCAGCCGGCGGCCGCAAGAATGAACACGGTCAGGATGAACGCAGGCAGTCTTAACACTTTTTTTCTTGTCATGTCCGTTCCTTGTCCCTAATATTTATAGTAAGTTATTTATATATTCTAAAAGATCATTGCAAGCCATAGCAACAAACCGATATCAGAAATACTTTCTCAGCGTCAGCGTGTAACTCTTGGAATCTGACGACTGAGCGGTCGAAGTGGACTTCAAAATCAGGTAAGAGACGTCGAGAAAGGTCCTGCTCGTTATCTGCCAGGTCACGCTGGGACTGATAAGTGTCCCCTTCGAATTATCGATGGAATTAAAGTTCTGATTATACGCAAAGTTGAACTGGAGTGTGCCCTCGGGAAACGGCGACCAGTTTATTCCATAATTCTGCAGAGTGTTCGTCGGCGACCCCGACGTTTTCAGAACGCTGTAGGACGCGAAGAGATAGACCGTGGGGAAGGGACGATATGATGCGCTTGTATCGACCCTCTGTGTTTTGGTCGTGACAGCACCTGCCTCCCCGCCGGACTGCTTCGTCCTGCTGACCGAATAATTGAGGCTCATGGTAAGTGTCCTGTAGGGGACCAAGTTGGCGCTTAAAATGAACGCAGTGGTGTCGTCCTTTTCTCCGGTCGGCACATTTGCCGTACTCAGCGCGGCCGATGCGTTGACGTCGATGCCCCTGTAAAGCTCGGCCGTGTTCGTGAGAGAAAGCGAGTTCGTGCCGGTCGATCTGCCCCCCGTTTCTTCGTCCCTGCCGCTGAATACGAGGCTCTGGCTGAGGCTTCTCAGCAGGACCTCCCGGATAGTTGCCGTATAGACGAGGGCCTGACGGCTTCCGGTGATGTCGTGCCCGTTTTCCACCCCAATGCTTCCGCTCCCCGAATAGATCCTGTTGAAGGTATGAAAAACAAAGAGGCTGTTGGCAAGCGTATAGCGCGTCAGCGAACTGATTCCTCCGGTATGCGAGAGAAAGAAGGTGAGGTCATAGAAAAGCTGGGGGTTGTCGAGAATCTTAGTCCTGACGTCCAGGTTGTACAGCTGGGAATTCCTTGTAGTCGTGCCCCTCACCTCACCCGCCTGCTCCGAAAGGAACGCCTGCATCTCGGTCACAAAGATATTCGAGAAATCGGTAGGGGTCAGGCCCGCCGCGACAACGGCCGCAGCCGTAAGGGGGCTTACCACCACCTTCAGGTATCTCGCCGCCGTCGGGAGAGCCGGAAAGCCGATTACGAAGCGGTTCTGAAAAAAATCGAAGGTCCCATGCACCGACGGCTGGTAGAGGGTCCACCTGATGTTGTCCGTGCTGGTATAGATGTCCCATGAAAAAGAGCCGGCAACCTGCGGAAATGAGTTGGTGACATTCTGGGGAACGGTGACGTAAACGTACAGGGTGTCGACCGTGGCCGGATTGAAAAAATCGAGGCCGATGTTCCTGGGTGTCGTATCGCCCCCCACAAGCGGCGGCACGCCGATATTGATGCCGGCGCTTACCGTGAGGTTGCCGTCGATGAGCGCGGGGTCGGGGGGAAGGGTGACGTTCACCGGATCGTTGGTGATGGAGAAAAGTCCGGCAGAGGGGAAGACCTGAAACAGTACATTTCCCGTGGCGCTGCCGGCGGATGTTTTCGTCGTTTCAAAGGCCACATTGGCGCTGCTGTTCAGCGAAACGCGGCGGTTGAAAAACTGGTCGGAATACGTCACCCTCGCCAGGCTGGTGAGGTCGGTTATCCGCAAACCGTTTATTTTGTCGTCGGTCCTGGTGTACGCCGGCTGATAATTGACGTCCAGGCCTTTTACACCGGTGTACCTGACGTTGCCGGTAATCTTGTCGCTCGACACGTCCTCGATCCGGTGGAGCGTGTCGTAGGTATTCGTTTTCGTGTACAGCACGCTCACCCACGGCAATCCCTCCGGCCTCCAGCCGAAGGCCCCGTGATAGTCCTCGTTCACAAGCGTCGTGGAGGGGGCGCCCGTGGCGGTCTGTTTTTCTTCGCGCCTGTCGTAACCGGCTCCGAAATTATAGAGCGGTGTGCTCAGGGTCAGCTCGACGAAGGGGTAGATCGTCCTGTCTTTGCTCTTCGTATCGAGGGTGCCGGACTTGAAGGTGGAGTCGTCCTGTTCGAAAAGCCCGCCGGCCTTGAGCCGCAGATGGGGATATAACGGCAGGTTCATGTTCAGCGTATATTGCTGATCAAAGCTGTGCGACCGGCTTTCGGTCCTGTCGCCCGACGCGTCGGTTGTTTTCGTGCTGAAATTGCTGTAATCCAACTCCGCCGATCCGCTTATGATATCCGCTGCCGCCGTGCCGTACGGCACCGCCAGACAGAAGAGAACAAAAAAAAACCCCAGCGCACCACTGCGCGCCGGATCACGCTGCAATCTGCGCCCATGCTTACCGCTCACCCATCATCGTCACCCAGTAGGGGGATTCCCCCACATCGATCCCGGTCACGGCCTTCCTGCTGACGACATTGAATATCGAAATTGTAGAACTGTCATGGCTCAGCATGTAGAGATTGTTCTTTTCTCCGTCGATAGTCATGTAGTCCACCCCTCCGCCGGTGTTGATATAATCGATCGGCGCCAGAGCGAAAGGATCGAACACCTGGACCGTCGGCCCGTTTTTCATGCCGACGTATATGAAGTCGTTATTGGTATCCACCTTGATCGAGCTCATGCCGTATCCAACGTATACCCTTTTGATAACGGTGAAGGTCTGCGCATCATAGACCGTCATGTACGGGCTGAGCTCATTGACGACGTAGAGGCGGTCGCCCCTGACGTTTTCCTGTCCCCGCAGCGGACCCGGATCGGTTGCTATTGTCGTGATGACCGCCCTGTTCGGTATGTCTATCACCGAGATCGTATTGGAGATGGTGTTGAATACAAAGGCCCGCCGCCCCGCGTGATCGAGCAGGATCGAGGCAGGACCGTTGTCGACATTTATCCTCGACTGCTCGAAGAGGCCGACGGGATTGACGAAACTTACCGTATTGGAGCCGGCGTTGATCACAAGAAGCGTCTTTCCGTCTGGGGTCAGCGCGAGCTCCTGCGGGCTGTCGCCGGTATTGAGCCGGATCCTGTTTATGACATCGCCGGATATGACGTCGATGACATCGATGCCGTCGTCGCCGGAAAGGGCGACGTAGGCCCTCTTCCGGAAGGTATCGACCGCCATGCCCCTGGGGCCTCTTCCTGTTGCGATGAAGCTCACCGCCTGCATATCGGTCTTGTCGAAGACGGTGACGTTATTGGCCGCGGAGTTCGAAACATAGCCGATAACCCCCGTAAGCGGTTTTGAAGGGACGTAGCTTGAAAATACCGGGCTGAAGCTCACGCCGTTGAGGGATTCGGCATACCTGAATACGAGCGAAAGGAGAAGCGACTTCCCGCTCTTTATCGTGAAGGGCGCCTCCACGCGCACAGGTTCCTTCGGCACGAGGAGGTCGGCCTCGCCCTCCTCCCCCCGCAAAGTCGCCTTCGTTACCTTGATCAGAAAGCCCGAATACTGCCCCGGAGGCAGTATGCCGTTTGCGATACGGCGCTGCCTCGTCATCTCACGTCCCTTGAATTCGTGCACCGAAAGGGAAAGAGGGAGAGGGGTCCCGTCGCGCACCGCGGAGACCGATTCGATACTGAAGGTGAGCCGGTCGGCCTCCTGGGGAAACGGCTGTGTGTAGAGATAAACCTCGCCCTGCTCTTCGAGGAGGGGCTTGAGGTACGCCTGTTTCGCCTGGCAGCCTGCAAGGAGAATGAGCGCTGCGAGTGCGACAAGTAGACCTTTCATCGAGCTCCTGTCCGGTTCAAAATCTGGTGTCCTGACGCAAAAGCCGTCTACTGCCCGGGACGTATTCAAATCGTAGCATACCAATGCCAAAAATCAACCCGGGATGAAAATGCTCATTCCCGAAAAAAGAGGGGAAGGGCTGCAGGTGCAGCCATCCCCCTCCCGTGAACAGACCGAAACTGCCGGTCCTTCAGACAATCCCTGTGACGGAATTAGTCTTTTGCGTGGCACTTGTTGCAGAGCTGTCTCTGATAGGTTGCGTAGTCGGACGCAGGCCTGTCATAGAATGCCCTCTGTACCTGTGCCTGGGTATAACCGAGGTTGTACTGTCCGCCCTGGGCCTCTGTAACCGTGGCGTCGATACCCGGATACACGCCTTGGATGGTGAGGAACTCACTGCCGGTGTTCCATCTCAAGGCATACGGCCATGCGGAAGCATGGGCCCTGTGGCATGAGAGACACATTACGTTTTCATTGCCGGTGCTCGGGCCCTGCGTCTTGGAGCCGTCGTTGACCGCGTCAAGTGCGAGGGCCGCGTAATTGGCCTGGTTGAGGGTCAGTCCTTCTTCATAGGGGACCATCGACGTGTAAGAGGTGGCCTGCGTGCCGGTCATGTTGCCGGAGTATACATAGGCGTTATACTTGTCCGCGATGCTCACGCCGTTTGCATCCGTATTGGAAAGCTGCGCTGCCGCATCGTTTCCGGTCGGGTGCTCGAGGGTGGTCGGGTAGTTGGGGTTATGGATCTGGGTATGGCAGTTCGAACACCACTCGGACATGCCGCTGCCGTATGCGACCCTTGTATCGGTAGTCGCCTCAGACCTGTTGTAAGTCGAAGGCGCGAAGGCAAAAGGCGAAGGGTTCGTGAATGCTACGCCCGCAACGCCGGAGACGGAATCCGGAAGATAGCCCACGCCTGCAAGCAGCCTGTAAACGCCGACCGATTCGCCCGCTCCGCCGTTGCCGTTCGTCGTCGGAAGGGTGGTCCCGTACGAACCCGAACCGATGATCGGGCCGGCGTTGGTGCCTATGGACGGCTTCACAATCTGGTAGGAGCTGTTCACCCTGTACTGGCCGTGGGGATCGTGACAGCTCGAACAATAAAGCTGCGCAGTAGGATAGAC
>JBJKSM010000021.1:0-29249 GCA_046704045.1 Thermodesulfovibrionales bacterium
AATGGGGTCGCCTACCAAGCGAGCTCCCTTGGCTTGACGGGGCCAGGCTCATCCTCAAGTTTCAGTGATGTGCCCCCAAATGTTATATTCTATGTCGGTAATAGCTTCTGCGAAAATCGGTGTTAAGTGTAGATTTCAAATTAGGACAGCACCCTCCCGTTGTTCGCATTGACAAAGATTATAAGAAAGGATAGAGTGGGTAGTAGTAACCGGTGAGGCGGGATCACCGGTATTTCGTCGATCCTTTCATTTAATGATACCCGGTAATGACACTCGGCAAGAATGGCAAAAAACTTTTTTAGCGGGTAATGGCAATATGGCAACTCCGCCCGAGCAGTCAGGAAGCAACCCCGCATCCCAAGAGCATCCGCAGCTCTATGCCGAACAGGTCAGGCTTCTTTACAGGAACGCGCCACTGGGACTGATCGCAACGTTGATTAATTCGGCAGTCCTGGCCTTCATTATGCGAAGCGTTGTGCCGCACCGGGTCCTGACTACCTGGTTTGTCTGCGTTCTGCTGGTTTCAATAGCACGATTCGTGCAACTCACCCGGTTCCGGCGTATCCCGGCGGGGTTGTCAGATGTCGGCCGCCGGGGTACGTGGTTTATAACCGGACTGGCTTTTTCAGGCATCATATGGGGTTCAGCAGGCATCGTTCTCTATCCCGCCGAATCCGTTATTCATCAGGCTTTCCTTGCCTTCGTGCTGGGCGGCATGGCGATCGGGGCGGCCGGGGCATTCTCGGTCGTCATGCCTGCATTCATGGTATATTTCATTCCTTCGCTGGCGCCTCTCATCATCCGCTTCCTGGCTGCCGGAGACGAAATCCATCTTGCCATGGGGGGAATGCTCCTGCTTTTTGTAGTTCTTATAATGGGTGTTGCCTTCCGCATCAGCAAGGTGACACTTGCGTCCTTGCTCCTCGGCTTTGAAAAAAACAGTCTTGTTGCCTATCTGTCTTCGGCCAAAAATGATCTGGAAAAGCTGAATCAGAAACTCTCCTCGGAGATTGCGGAACACAGAAGGACTGAAGAAGAGCTGAAGCGCCACAGGGAACACCTTGAGGAGCTGGTGGAAGAGCGAACCGCGGCGCTTGAAGAGGTAAACAGGGAACTCGAAGCCTTCATCTATTCCGTGTCCCACGACCTGAAAGCGCCTCTACGATCCATAGCCGGCTTCGGAAAACACCTGATGGAGGATCAGGCCGAAAAACTTGACGAGCGGGGCAAGGATTATCTGAAGCGGATTAATTCGGGTGCAGCCAGGATGAGTCGGCTTATCGAGGACCTGTTGTCACTTTCGAGGATCTCACGGCAGGAGATCGAACAGACCAAACTTGATCTGAGTAAAGTTGCTTCTCTCATTGTGTCTGACCTGCGTGCGTCCGACCCTTCCCGGAGCGTGGAGGTAAATATAGCGGAAGGCATCAACGGATACGGGGATGAGAGGCTGATAACTATCGCCCTGACGAACCTCCTCGGAAACGCGTGGAAGTTCACGTCAAAAACAGCGAACGCCCGTATCGAGTTCGGAACACTGCAACAAGACGGCAAAAGCATTTATTACGTCAGGGACAACGGCGCCGGGTTCGACGCGCAATACACGGAAAAGATGTTCCTGCCATTCCATCGACTGCACTCCGAGGAAGAATTTGAGGGCACAGGAATCGGTCTTGCCATTGTGACGCGTGTCATCCATCGCCACGGAGGCGATATCTGGGCAGAAGGGAAAACCGGGGAAGGGGCAACCGTCTATTTCAGGTTGGAATGATAATGAAAAGGTAATGCAACAGAGGTACTTATCATAGATGGTAGCGGTGAGATCATGATTACGGAAAAATGCGGGAGTCCCTTTGTTTCATCTCTGTGGATGAAGTCCTCGAACATGTATGATCGGGAAATCTGTCAAGTAGAATCAGAAAATGTTATCTCGCCGGCGCTTTTACTGCCTTTCCCGGGATGGGTACGGCATCGGGGTAAAAGAGATTGACACCGTGCTTGACGTATGAGGCTATGATCTTCTGTCCTTCGGGTGACGTGACAAAGGCGATAAAGTCCATCGCTTCGCGATACCTGATAGAAGGGAATTGAGCCGGGTTCACGGCGATGACGCTGTACCGGTTCTTCAGTAGCGGATCGCTCTCGACCATGATTCTCAGCCGAATCACGGATTCATAATTCAAAAAAGTACCCCTGTCCGAAAGTACATAGGCCTTTTTCCGGTCCGCCAGCAGCAGGGTGTCACCCATTTTGGCGCCTGCCTCGATATACCACTGCCGCCCTTTCGGCGCGATGCCGGCATCGTCCCAGATATCGAGCTCTTTCACGTTTGTGCCGGAATCGTCCGACCGCGAAACAAAGGGTGCCCCTTTTTCCGCAATAACCTCAAAGGCGTCAATTGCGCTCTTCAGCCCCCTGATCTGCGCCGGATCGCTTTTCGGTCCCAGGATCACGAAGTCGTTATGCATCACATGCCTCCGGTTTACGCCGTATCCCTCCGCCAGGAACTTCTCTTCCCTGAATGGGTCGTGGACGAAAAGCACGTCCGCCTCCCCTTTTTTTGCGATCCGCAGCGCCTTGCCGGTGCCGACCGCTATCACATCGACCGACACGTCATATCGCGAGGATTTCTCGTACGCCGTGATCAAGATGTCGAAGAGTCCCGAATTCTGTGTGCTCGTCGTCGAGGCTATGACAAGCCTGGTTTTCCCTTTCGCCATGATATTTCCGCGCTCCTTTCAATAGTCCGGCAGGGCCGGACCCCCAAAATGGCTCCCCTGCGCAAAGCCGCAGAGCCCGCAGAGGAAAGATATCCCGAACTGCTCTATAACGCAATAGTATCAGGGGAATAATGAAAGATCAATATAGGGACAGGGACGGGGAACCCAAGTGCCGGGGACGACCGGCCTCTGAGCAGCCAGCGTTGAAATTTCTTCCGCAGGAGATATAATGTTGTCAGCGTCGGAAAGCAATAAAGACAACTGTCTCAAGACCTCTGTATTTTAAAGACGGGAGGACAATGAAAGGAAAACTGATACCCGGGGCCGGACTGCGTGCGGCCTTATCAAAGGAGAAGCCCCTCCAGGTAGTCGGGGCGATCAACGCCTATGCCGCTGTCATGGCGGAGCGGGTGGGTTTCCGCGCGCTTTATCTCTCCGGCGCAGGAGTCGCAAACGCCTGCCATGCCCTTCCCGACCTCGGGGTCACGACGCTCAACGACGTGCTCGAAGAGGTACGCCGGGTCACGGCGGCTGTCGGCCTGCCGCTCCTCGTCGACGTCGATACCGGGTGGGGAAGCGCCTTCATGATAGAAAGGACGGTCAGGGAGTTGATAAGTTCGGGCGCCGCGGCGATGCACATCGAAGACCAGGTGGCCGTGAAGAGATGCGGTCAGCGGCCCGGGAAAAAGGTTGTCAGCCCGGGCGAGATGGTCGATCGTATAAAG
Organism: Thermodesulfovibrionales bacterium; assembly: GCA_046704045.1. Classification (GTDB taxonomy): domain Bacteria; phylum Nitrospirota; class Thermodesulfovibrionia; order Thermodesulfovibrionales; family UBA6898; genus JAWOKY01. The sequence continues at coordinate 3,446 of JBJKSM010000021.1, forward strand.
GCAGCGGTGGATGCAAGGACCGACAGCGACTTCGTTGTCATGGCGAGGACCGACGCCTTTGCGGTTGAAGGGCTGGATGCGGCGATCGACAGGGCCTGTCTCTATAAAGAGGCCGGCGCCGACATGATCTTTCCCGAGGCGCTGAAGGACCCCGGACAATACAGGAAATTCGCCGAGGCGGCGCAGGTCCCGGTGCTCGCCAACATCACCGAATTCGGCGTTACTCCTCTCTTGTCGCTGAAGGAGCTTGCGGAAGCCGGGGTGGCTCTCGTTCTCTATCCGCTTTCGGCCTTCCGGGCGATGAACGCAGCCGCTCTCGATGTCTTCCGGACGATCAGGGAGAAGGGGACCCAGAGGGCGCTGCTCGACCGGATGCAGACGAGGGAAGAACTCTACGACTTTCTCGACTATTACGAATACGAAAAGAAGCTCGACCGATTGTCCGGAAGGGAGGAAAAACAATGACCGATCAGCAGAGGAGCGGGGGACTCGCGGGGGTTGTCGCCGGCGACACGGCGATCAGCACCGTCGGGAAAAAAGGGCTGGGGCTGAATTATCGGGGCTACTCCATATACGACCTCGCGGAGTACGCCGAATTCGAGGAAGTGGCCTATCTCCTTGTCTATGGAAAGCTTCCGACTGAAAAGGAACTGGCCGAGTACCGGTCCCGGCTTGTCTCGATGCGGGACCTCCCGAAAACGCTCAAGACGATCCTTGAAAACCTGCCCGCCTCAAGCCATCCCATGGACGTGCTTCGGACCGGCTGCTCCGCCCTCGGCACTATGGAGCCCGAGACAAAGGAAAGGGATCAGTACCTCATCGCCGACAGGCTCCTGGCCTGTTTTCCCTCGATGCTTCTGTACTGGTATCACTTCCATGAAACCGGGAAACGCATCGCGCTTCATTCAGAGGAGCACGGTCTTGCAGGCCACTTCCTCACACTCCTCTATCGGAGGCCCCCGGAAGACCTAACGAGAAAGGCGATAAACGCATCTCTCATCCTTTACGCCGAGCACGAATTCAACGCCTCTGCTTTTTCCGCGCGCGTCACCGCATCTACCCTCTCGGATTTTTATTCGGCGATCACCTCGGCCATCGGGACGCTCCGCGGCCCTCTGCACGGCGGGGCGAACGAGGCGGCGATGCGGATGATATCCGGCTTCTGCTCCGTCGAAGAGGCGGAAGATGCGGTCCTACAGATGCTCGCGGTAAAGAAGAAGGTGATGGGTTTCGGCCACAGGGTCTACCGGGGAGAAGACCCCCGCACGCCCGTCATCAGGGAATGGGCGAAGAAGCTTGCGGAGGCGACGGGCGAAAAGCTCGTCTATCAGCTCTCGGAGAGGGTCGAAGAGGTGATGTGGAGGGAGAAGAAACTCTTCCCCAACCTCGATTTCTACAGCGCGACGGCCTATCACCTCTGCGGGATACCGACTTATATGTTTACGCCCCTCTTCGTGTTTGCGCGAACTGGCGGCTGGTCCGCACATGTGATCGAACAGCGGGCGAACAACAGGCTGATCAGGCCTGTCGCCGATTATACCGGTCCCGAGCCGAGGGCGTACGTGCCGATAGAAAAAAGGGGATGACCGTGACGGAACGTACGGCGGACATCAATGTAAGGCCCGCTCCCGACAGTGAGATGACGGAGATAGCCGATTACGTTGTCGATTTCGTGATCACGAGCGAGGCGGCGTTCGACACCGCACGCTACGGCCTTATGGACAGCCTCGGATGCGCGATGCTTGCGCTCCGCTTCCCTGCATGCACAAAACTGCTCGGTCCCGTCGTTCCGGGAACGGTGGTCCCTCTTGGGGCGAGGGTGCCGGGCACGAACTTTGTCCTCGATCCCGTCAAGGCAGCCTTCGACACCGGGATACTCATCCGCTGGCTGGACTATAACGACGCCTGGCTCGCCGCTGAGTGGGGGCATCCAACCGATAACCTGGGCGGTATCCTTGCCGCGGCCGACTTCATCTCAAGGAGACGAAGGGCCAGGGGAATGGAACCTCTCACGATGCGCGACGTGCTCACTTCGATGATCAAGGCCCACGAGATCCAGGGGGTGATATCGCTCGAAAACAGTTTCAACCGCATCGGCTTCGACCATGTCGTTCTCGTGAAGCTCGCCACAGCGGCTGTAGCGACCCGTCTCTTCGGGGGAGGCAGGGATGAGATCATCAACGCCGTCTCACAGGTCTGGGTCGACGGGCAGAGCCTCAGAACTTACAGGCATGCGCCGAACACAGGTCCCCGGAAATCGTGGGCCTCGGGGGACGCAACGAGCCGGGGGGTACGCCTTGCGATGATGACGATGCAAGGAGAGATCGGCTATCCCGCGGCGCTGACCGCAAAGACATGGGGGTTTTACGACGCCTCATTCAGGGGCGGGAAATTTGCATTTCAGCGGCCATACGGCTCCTATGTCATTGAAAACATCCTCTTCAAGGTGGCGTTCCCTGCGGAGTTCCATGCCCAGACAGCGGCGGAATGCGCCTTCGCCCTCCATCCCGGAGTGAAGGACAGGCTCGACGACATCGAAAGGATCACGATCACCACCCAGGAATCGGCTATCCGGATCATAAGCAAGACCGGGCCTCTCTATAACCCCGCAGACCGCGACCACTGCATCCAGTACATCGTCGCCATAGGACTGATCTTCGGCGAGCTGACGGCGGACCACTATGAAGACGCTGTCGCCTCGGACCCGCGCATCGACAGGCTCCGAAGCAGGATGGAGGTGGCGGAGGACAAACGTTACAGCAGGGATTATCTCGACCCCGAAAAGAGATCGATCGCAAACGCGTTACAGGTATTTTTCAGGGACGGCAGCTCGACAGAAAAGGTCGAGGTGGAGTACCCTCTCGGACACCGCCGCAGGAGGAGCGAAGGGATTCCCCTGCTCCTTCAGAAATGCCGCAACAACCTTTCAACGTGCCTCGCACCGCACCGCGTCGATTTTCTCATGGAGCTCTTCGGAGAGATGGTGCGCCTTGAGAAGACGGCGGTTGACGAATTCCTGGGGTACTTCGTCGTATGAGCGCCGAAGGGGCTCAAGCATGTGCTATCCTGCCCCGCCCCAGGTCAGCTAATCGCTGCCGGAGCCGCATATCTTTCGAAGGATATCGATGGGGATTCGCGGATTTCCCCCTTCTTCTTCCTTGACGGCCCTGTAAAATTCACATGCAGAACAGATCTCCAGCTTGCGGTGAAACGTCGATTGGACTTCGCCTTCGCAGGCGGAGTCGGCTATGATCCAGCAGACCCTGCCGCCGTTTTTCCCGCCGTTGATGCCGTCATACATCGCCATTCTGGGGACGCGGCACTGACTGCCGCTGCCATTGATGCCGCTTTTTTGCTACCCGCAATTCTTGAATTCCCAGCAGTTCTTTTTTCCCATGCCTCCCCTTCCCTGAAGAATTAGCGCCTCGGAAGGTATATTATTTAAAAAAAGGCGGATTTTTCCAGACTTTTTTTCTTTTTCGGGAAAGCGGACCGTGTCCGGGGGAAAAATGCCGTGCCCCTACTTGCCCCGGGCGTACCAGTCCATCATCTCGCTCACCCCCGCCTCCAGCGTATACTGCGGCTTCCAGCCGAGGAGATCCCGCGCCATGGTGTTGTCGAAGAAGATGTCCCTGGAAAAATAATCAAGGTAGTGAAGCGGGTCGGTTTCGAAGCCGAGGAACCCCGAGATCAGGTCCAGCGCCGCCGCCGGTATTTTGAGGAGAAGCGGTGGAAGGGGGATGATCCGCAGCTTCGTACCGAGATATTCCGCTATGCAGGCGAGGAAGTCGCGCCAGCTGTGATCGAGCCCGTCGGTGAGATTGAAGACCCGGCGGGCAGCCTCCGGCCTCACGCCGGAAAGACAGATGGCTTCAGCAAGGTCTTTCACATGGATCAGCGGCGCCCTGTTTTTCGCGTTGCCGACAAAAGGCAGGCCGATGGGGCCGAACCTTTCCACGGTCCCGATCAACCTGCCGAGATACCTCGATCCCGGACCATAGACAGGCGCGGGTCTGATGATCGCGTATTCGAAGCCGCCGGCAATGACGGCGAGCAGTCTTTCGCATTCCCTCTTGTACGAGGTGTAGTGATCGGTCAGGACCGTCGCCGGAGCCGTATCCTCGTTCGCCGGAGTTTCGGAAGGAATCCCGGCAACGGTGATCGAGCTTACGAATACGGTCCGCTTCACCGCCGTATGCCCGATCCCCTCGATCAACTTTTTCATGAGCCTCACGTTCTTTTCGGAGGCCGCCTTTGTGACGTTCTTTATCTCGCCGACGTGATAGAGAACGTCCACTCCCTCCATCGCGCTCACTACCGTTTCCGGGGCTTCGAGATCTCCCCGTACGATCTCGACACGGTCGCTTTTTGGTTTCCCGACGGACGCCGGGCGTCGCGACAGGACCCTCACGAAATGGCCGGCCCCGACAAGCCTTTCAACGACGTGTCTCCCGATGAATCCGGTGCCGCCTGTAACGAGCGCTTTCACTGCTCATAACCCCTATGGTTTATTACTTCAATCTTACCGCTATAAAATGAAAAAGAATATCTGCCACAGAGGACACAGAGAACTATCGTCCCCCGGTCATCGGGCCGGGGTCGAGGAGCCTGTCGAGTTCTTCGCTGGGGATGCCGGTCATCTCGGCGGCGACCTCCTTGATCTTTCGGCCCTCTGCATAGGCCCTCTTCGCGATCCCGGCAGCCTCCTCGTAGCCGATCATGGGCGCGAGCGCGGTCACGAGGATCGGGTTTTTTTCGACCGCCTCCGAGAGCCTCGCTTCGTTGACGGTGAACCCCGATACCGCCTTTTCCGCAAAGAGCCTCGTCGCGTTTCCGAGGATAGTGATCGATTCAAGAAGGTTATGCGCGATCACCGGCAGCATCACGTTGAGTTCGAAGTCCCCGCGGCTGTTTGCCGTTGTTATCGCAACGTCGTTTCCGATCACCTGGCAGCAGACCATCATTATCGATTCGCAGATGACGGGGTTTATCTTTCCGGGCATGATGCTCGACCCGGGCTGAAGCGCGGGAAGACTGATTTCGGCGAACCCCGAAAGCGGGCCGCTGTTCATCAGGCGGAGGTCGTTTGCTATCTTCATAAGCGATGAGGCTGTGGTCTTGAGGTGCCCGCTCAGCTCCGTCGCAGTCTCCATCGAAGACTGGGCGGCAAAATGGTTGTCCGTCTCTGCGAATGGACACTTCGCGCGGTCGGCAAGCCGCGCTGCCACGAGTCTTCCGAAATCCGGATGGGCGTTCAGGCCCGTGCCGACGGCCGTCCCCCCGATCGCAAGCTTCGCAAGCCGCGGCAGACAGCCCTGGATGCGTTCGATCGCCCTGCCGGCCTGAAAGGCCCATCCTCCTATCTCCTGACCAAGGCGTATCGGCACCGCGTCCATGAGATGGGTGCGGCCTGTCTTGACGGTCTTTTCGAATTCGGCTGCGCGTTTTTCGAGCGCCTCTTTCAGCGCCAGAAACGCAGGCAGCAGGAGTTCCTTTGTCTGCATATATGCGCTGACATGGATCGCAGTGGGGATGACATCATTCGATGACTGGCCCATGTTCACATGGTCGTTGGGGTGAATCTGCAGGCTTTCAGCCTTGTCAACAAGAAGCTGGTTTGCGCGATGGGCGATCACCTCGTTTGCGTTCATATTCGTCGATGTGCCGGAGCCGGTCTGGAATATGTCGATGGGGAAGTGTTCGTCCCATTGGCCTGAGGCAACTTCATCCGATGCCTGTATGATCGCAGAGGCCCTTTCCCTGTCGAGGAGACCGAGTTCGATATTCACCCCGGCAGCAGCCGACTTGATGATGCCGAGGGCAGAGATGAAGGAACGGGGGAACCGTATCCCGCTTACGGGAAAGTTATCGACCGCACGCTGCGTCTGGGCCCCGTACATCGCGTCTTTCGGTACCTTCACCTCCCCGAGGGAATCTCTCTCTCTGCGAAAATCGCTCATCCCGGCCTCCTTTTCAGCGCAAGCCGCTTCATCATCGAGATATGGCCGGTGATGTCTATCTCCTTCGGGCAGACCTCGACACAGTTATAGATCGAATGACATCTCCAGATTCCGTGCGGCTGCGCAAGAATCGCCAGCCTCTCATCCGCCGCCCTGTCTCTTGTGTCGATGATGAAGCGCGCCCCCTTCAGGATTGCGGCCGGGCCGAGATATTTCTTGTCCGCCCAGTAGCTCGGGCAGGAGGAGGTACAGCAGCCGCAGAGGATGCAGGTGATCGCCTGGAGTATTTTGTGCTGGTCCCCGGGGCTCTGGAGCCTCTCCCTTTCAGGCGGCGGTTCGTCGTTGACGAGATGGGGCAGCACCCTGTCGATCATCACGAAAAAAGGCTCCATGTCGACGACGAGGTCCTTTATCACCGGGAAGGCCGGAAGCGGCTCGAATTCGATCGTCCCGGGCATATCCTTTACGAGCGTCTGGCAGGCGAGCCTGTTTTTGCCGTTTATCTTCATCGCGCAGGAGCCGCAGATCCCGTGGGCGCAGGACCGTCTGAAGGTGAGGCTTCCGTCGATATGATCCTTGATCCTGATCAGGCCGTCGAGGAGCCGCTCGAACGGTTCGAGCTCGACACTGAATTCCTCCCACCGGGAGGAGGAGTCATTTTCGGGGTCGAACCTCCTGATCCTGAACCGGCAGGCCTTCAATACTTTCTTTCCTCGGGCTGGAATTTCGTTACCGTCACCGGCTTGTAACGAAGCTCTACACCCTCTTCCGTCCTGAACGCAAGGGTGTGCTTCAGCCAATCTTGATCGTCCCTCTTCGGGAAGTCCTCCCTGAAATGTGCGCCCCGGCTTTCCTGTCTCCTTAGCGCCGAGAGTGCGACCACCTCGCTCAGGGTAAGCACATTGAGCAGTTCGAGCGTTTCGAGAAGCTCGGTGTTGAACCTCTTTCCGCTGTCCTTTATTCCGATCCGGCCCGTCTTTTCCCTGAGCCCGGCAAGATCGGCGACAAGAGCCGTGAGTCCTTCTTCGGTCCTGAAGACGGAGCACTCCTCCATCATCTTCTTCCGGATCTCTTCCTTGACCGACGCGCGGAGTTCGTTTTCCTTGCCCTTTTTCAGACCCTCCAGCCGCTCCCTTGTCTTTTCGACCATCGCCCTTGTGATCCCGGGTCTGTCCATGTCCCTGAGCACCCTGCCGATGGCAATCCCGGCCCTTCTTCCGAAGACGACAGTATCCAGAAGGGAATTGCAGCCGAGCCTGTTTGAGCCGTGTACCGAGACGCATGCGCATTCGCCGGCAGCGAAGAGCCCTTCGAAGACGAGACTCTTTTCGTTTTTCAGGACCCATCCGTCTGCATCGGTCGGGATGCCGCCCATCGCGTAATGCGCCGTGGGGAGCACAGGGATAGGCGATTCGGATGGGTCGAGCCCCATATAGATCTTGCAGAAAGTCGAGATCTCGGGCAGCCTCTCTTCGATCAGTTTCCTGTCGACCTTTGTCAGGTCAAGGTGCACGTAATCCTTTCCGCCGATGCCCCTGCCTTCCCTGATCTCGGTCATTATCGCCCGTGAAACCATGTCCCGCGGCGCGAGGTCCTTTATCGTCGGGGCGTAGCGCTCCATGAAGCGTTCGCCCCCGTCGTTTACGAGGATGCCGCCTTCGCCCCTCGCCCCTTCGGTGACGAGTATCCCGAGGCCGTAGAGACCTGTTGGGTGAAACTGGAAAAACTCCATGTCCTGAAGCGGCACGCCTGCGTCGAAGAGGATGCCGAGGCAGTCACCGGTGGAGGCAAGGGCGTTCGAGGTGGTCCTGAATATCCTTCCATATCCGCCGGATGCGACGAGCGTTGCCTTCGCCGAGAAGATATGCAGTTCTCCGGTCGCTATCTCGACGGCGATCACCCCGTGGCACCTTCCGTCTTCGATCACTATATCGAGGACGTGGAATTCGGGGAAGAAGCTTACGTTCCGGCGGTGGCTCTGCTCGTGCAGGGCGATGAGGATCGCGTGGCCCGTCCTGTCGGCGGAATAACAGGCCCTCCGGACAGCAGCCGCTCCGAAGTCCCTCGTATGCCCGCCAAAGCGCCTCTGGGCGATCTTCCCTTCGTTTGTCCTCGAAAAGGGGACGCCCATATGCTCAAGCTCGATCACCGTCCTTATCGCGTCATTGCACATGATGCCTATCGCGTCCTGGTCTCCCAGGAAATCGCTCCCCTTGACCGTATCGTAGAAATGCCACTCAGGGGAATCGGGCTCCTCGTTTCCGAGCGCCGCGGCGATGCCCCCCTGTGCCGCCGTCGAGTGAGAGCGCGTAGGAAAGAGCTTCGTGAGCACCGCGACGGTCCCGCTCTTTGCGGCCTCTATCGCGGCCCTCAGCCCGGCAAGCCCCGAGCCGATGATCACGGTGTCGAAGGAATGAGTCATAAAATCATTATACTCTAAATTCCGGAGGAATCGTTTTGGACGTGACTCGCGGGGCAGTTTCAAAAACAAATGGAGCAGGCTTTACGGCCAGCTCCATCAGTGCACAACAATACGGATGCTTGTGATTACGTGACGAACACTCCAAGATTATAAGATGGGGAACCGTTGTTACTGCCGGTCCGGGTTGTAATGAACATGTTCTTGTCAAGCGACATAAACCCGTGTGCAGACGGCAGACTTGATATGGCGACTTCACCGCTTGGGGTCATTGTATATGTTGATTGAGGGAAGGTGGTCGTTCCCGAACTCAACACAATGGGTGTGTCTTGCATTGTGTTGCGGTCGATTTCATTATTGCTGCTGTCGAACGGCTATGCCGACGCGAGACCTTCCAGCGCCTTCCTGTTTGAGGGGTCAGCCCGCAGCGCCTTTTCAAAAGTGGCCCTGGCCCTTGCCTTGAATCCGAGTCCCAGGTAAATTCGACCCAGTTCAGCCATGTAATCGGCATTGCCGGGTTCGATCTCCAGCGCCCGGGTGATCTCCTTTACGGCATCGCGCAACCCGCCCTGTTTTGCGTATGCGGCGCCGAGATAGAAATGATACTCCGCCGGGGATCCGTCGAAATAGACGGCCTGGGCGAACAAGATCGCCGCGTCAGTGTAAAGGCCGTTCTTCAGTGCGGCCCTGCCCTCCCGGAATTTGGCCTTTGCCGTCTCCTTCGTGCCGTTGTCGGGCTTATGCGTGCCGGCAGGCTGCTTCCTGTCGTATTGGGCCCTTTCCGCGGGATGGGAGAGGACACTGTACGCCTCGTTGACCGATGCGAAGATTGCGTTCAATTTGGCTTTCAGGGCGCCGGAACTCACCTCGAAATGCCTGTCCGGATGGAACTCTCGCGCACACCTGTAAAATGCCTTCTTCACTTCGTCCGCTGACGCCTTGCAGTCGATGCCGAGGATTCCGTAATGATCCATCGAGCCCAGCCTTCCGTAGATATCTTCGACCTTTGCCACAAACGTCTCATCGATACTCCCTCGGGGTTCCCTGATCATCCTGATAATGCTCTGATCCGGGATGTGTCCCCTGCCGGCCGGTACGATCATTCTTGTGCTGAGAAGCGCGCAGATGATCTTCATTGTCACGAATTCACCGAGGGAAGAAGCGTCAAGCATTTCTTTCAGAGTGACCTTGCTGTCGATGAGCGAGAGGACATACCGGTCTTTCCCGGTGATCTCTATATCCTGAAAAAGATCGATCGGTTCTTCGGAATAATTTAGTATCGTATCGGGCGGCGGGCAGATCGAATGGAAGTATTCGGGTTTGTTTATCCTCTTGATCCCGTGGAAGATAAGGTTTGCCGCGCTAAGCTTGAGCGTGCCGATATCAGCCGGCAGGGGACCCTCTATAAACGAGACGCGGCCGTCCTCCCACTGAAAGAGGCTCAGGATGATCTCTTCGAATTGCCGCTTGAAGGCGAGGAAGAGGTCGTGCGGCACTATATACCCGAGATCGACGAGAGCCTTCACCGGGGTTTTCCCTGTCTTGCCCGACAGGTCGGCGACCTGGTAATACTGGTCGTTCGTTATCTTGTTGCTCCTGAGCAGTATTTCTTCGATGCGGTCTTCGGCCTTATTCGACGCGGCGAACGCTATCGTACCGTTTTTTACAAATATCTGTTTGAACGTGGGTTCCTGCCGTATCTCGAGAATTCCCGTCATGTCGCTTCTCTGGAGGTCCAGAAGGATATCGGAGAGAGGGAAATTCTTCAGGAGACCCGAAATGGACATCTTTTTCAGGCCGACCAGAAGGTTGGATTCCGTTTTCTGAATCCATACCGCATCAGCCTGGATGTCCAGGTCCATTTCTTCGATCCTTATGGTTATGCGGGAATTCGCTGCAATCGCGGGGCTTCCCTCGATGAAGATGCAAAGTCCGCTCAACGAAAAGTCGATTGTGCTCGCCTTATAGGAGTTGCCGTCGATCGCAGCGTAAAAATCGGTCTTGTGCCTGTACCGCCTGAACAGTCTTTTGTCGGGGAAAGGGTTCATTACGCAAATTATACTATGATTCGGGAGGTTTGACCGGCGACTACGAACAGTACGGAAAAAAAGACCGGCCGCAGAGATCACGGAGGAAAAACAGCATGCTGTCTGAAACGCCTTATCGCGACAACTGATAGATAAAAAAAGATACCGCTATTGTGGCGGACGGTTCTTTTTTTAATGCAACTATAGCGGGGCTAACCGCAGGGGCAGAGCTCGTCGGCCTGGCTTTTCAGCGACTTCGCAGTGTCCGGATCGAGGCCGCTTCTCCTGATGAACTGTTCTTCGTCGGTCTCCGCGATATCCTTTGCAAGGACGAAGTCTCTCGCAAAGAGCGTCTCAAGCGGTTTTCTCCTTGCGGATGGAAGGATCGTGACGGGATAAAGTTTCTTTTCCTCTATAAGCCTTTCGAGGCTGTCACCGTCGGGGTAGCGCCAGCTCGTCACCTTCAGCCCGACGCACTCCGCGTACCTGAGCGCGTCGCTCGTGCATCTCGTGTTCGTCACGAGCCATCCCCGGTGGACGAAGTCCCCGTGGACGGGCATAGTTGCGCAGGCCTTCTTTATGTCCATAAACCTTGCATGCACGTAGAGAGCGACTTTCACGTCCGTTGCGTTCCCCCCGCTGTTGTGGTACTTGCATTCGACCGCGAAATGCTCGTTGCCCCTGCTTGCCAGCACGTCAACCTCATGTTTGACGCAGTAGCCGTCCATTATCTTTTCGACCTCGACCGAATACCCGTGGGCCTTCAGTATGCCCGCAAAGTATTTTTCAAAGGGATAGCCCGACGGGCCGAGGGAATAGAGCGCCTTCTTCAGGGAGTATTTCATGCCCGATGCGCGGTTGTACTGTTTAAGGTGTTTTCTCGCAAGCCTGAATATCGCCTTCGTCCTCATCGAGGGAGTGACTTCCCTTTCAACCTTTTCCGCGATTTCGAGGGCAACGTCGGCGGGCGCGCCCGAGCGCACGAGCGACTCGATAAGCTTCCGGACTTCGAACCGCTCGTGCAGGCCCGACGATTTCATGATATGCACCGCCATAGACAGCAATTTTACACCATCCCGCATTTTTAAGGGAATACTCTCCGCATCCTTCGTGATATAATTCTGTAAAAGTCGTCGACTACCGGATCAGGGGAGGTCATATGTCATCAACCACGGATATCTTGAAGATCATAGGCAGCACCCCTTTGGTAAAGATCAATCATCTTGCCGGACCCGCCGACGCGGAGGTCTGGGCAAAACTGGAGGGTTCGAACCCGGGCGGGTCGGTCAAGGACAGGATCGCCCTCTTCATGATCGAGACGGCCGAGAAAGAGGGCAAGCTGAGGCCCGGCGGAACGATCATCGAGCCCACGAGCGGCAACACCGGCATAGGCCTTGCCATGGTCGCCGCGGTCAAGGGGTACAAACTCGTTCTCACGATGCCCGAGACGATGTCTCTCGAAAGGAGGCAGCTGCTTCAGGCCTACGGCGCAGAGCTGGTGCTCACCGAAGGCAAGAAGGGGATGAAGGGTGCACTCGGCAGGGCCGAGGAGATCCACGGTGAGAATCCATCTTTTTATTTCATGCCCCAGCAGTTTGAAAACAGGTCTAACCCCGAGATCCACAGAAGGACTACAGCCGCTGAAATACTGAACGACCTCGGCGGGGCGCCTGACGGGTTTGTGGCGGGCGTCGGAACGGGGGGGACGATCACGGGCGTAGGAGAGGTGCTGAGGCGGCGGAACCCCCGCATCCGGATCGCGGCGGTCGAGCCTGCGGCCTCGCCGGTGCTGTCGGGCGGAAAGCCCGGGCCTCACAAGATCGCTGGCATCGGCGCCGGGTTCGTGCCGGCCGTCCTGAACACGAAGATATACGATGAGGTGATACAGGTCCCCGATGAAGATGCCGCCGGGACAACGCGTATCATGGCGAAGAAGGAAGGCATCCTCTGCGGCATATCCTCGGGCGCCGCAATGTGGGCTGCCCTCGGGCTTGCAAAGAAACTGGGAAGCGGCAAAAGGATCGTCGTTATCCTTCCGGACAGGGGCGAACGCTATCTCAGCACCGGGCTGTTCGCCGCGGAGTCGCCGTGAAGATATTTTCACCGCAGAGGACGCAGAGAAAGAGTCGTGACATTACCCGGGGAACAGGGCGCCGGGGGTCCTGCCCTCGCAGTAGTCCCTGAGCCTGTACATCAGGGCTCCCCATGTTGTATTGCACTGCCTGAAAAAACCTGTTGCCGACCGCCAGCCCGTGTGGGAAAACCGCAGGACGGTGCCGCCGGCCTCGTCTTCGGTCAGCTCGAAGAGCAGCGACGTGCCTGTCCACTCCTCCACATCGCCGAGGCATGTCCAGCGGACAAGCCTGCTCTGCGCGAGTTCCTCTATTCTCATCCTGAATACGGTTGAGCGGTCGTAAAATCCGAAGGTCGCGATGCTGCCCTCTGTTGCGGTCGTCTCGACATCGAGGGTCCACCATTCCATGAACCCGGCCTCTGATGTGATCGCCCTGAAGACCGTCTCGGGGGGCGCATCGATCTCTATCTCGTGGAGTATATCCGGCATAGTCCCTCCTCCTGTTCGTTCCTGCAAGAATTCTAATTCCTTTTAAGGGGAAGAGCAAGAAGGGGGCTGATGAGACAGGTGGGGCCTTCCGGTCGGGGCGGGGGAGCTGAAGAAGACATAGGGGCGTCATTTTGTTGACTTTCCGGACGTCGCCTGATAGCATGCTTCATAACAGGTCTAAAATAAAGGAGGAAAGAGATGGCAAGGGCAAAGGCGGCAAAGAAAGCGGTCAAGACGGCAAAGAAGAAGGTTGCTAAAACCACCAGGACTGTCGAAAAGAAGGTTGCAAAAACGGCAAAGAGCGTCAAGAAGAAAGTGGCCGAGACCACAAAGGCCGCAAAAAAGAAAGTGGGAGCGGCGACAAAATCCGTAAGAAAGGCCGTGAGCTAAGTATTGAAGACGCGGTAGAGCGGCTTTCCTTAAGAGCGTCTTGTCGATGTTCCTCATCTTTCTCTTTGGGCTCTGCGCGAAAAAAACCCTTCCCATCGGGCCGGCTACCGCCGATGGCTACTGCTTCGACCGCAGCAATGGAATACCGTTTATCCCCTGGGAATTCCTTATGACGATCCCCATGAAGTGACTTTAGTCTAACCGAATGAACGATCCCTGCAAAGAAGAAACCGCTGCGCGGAGGTGTCACTTGAAGTCGATCTTGTAGAAGATATCGGCCCCGCTTTCCGTCCCGCTTTCGCTTTCTACCTGCCAGTGTTTGGAGAGGTCGTAGCGCACACGGAAGAGGTTGCTGCCCGAAAAGATCGACCGTCCGTAACTGATGTAGAGGTTCGGCGCCAGGTACTTTCCGACTGTCACGAGTGAGCGGGAGACGCCCCCGACCGTGCCCGTTTCCACGTCGAGCGTGTCGAGGCCGAGCCGCTGCTTCAGCTCATGCTGAAACGTCGACGCCTGGCTCGACGAAAAAAGAAAACCCGCGGCCCGCGCAACGAGGAGAGCCTGTTCGTTGCTGCTTCCGAGGGGATGGCCGAGCACTATATAGGCGAGGGTGTCGGTGTCGCTCATGGCAGGATTGGAATAGAGCTTCACGATCGGATTCGGCGGCCTGCCTGTTACGAGCACGCCCGCCTGCACCTGCTCGATCTTCTTGATCGCGAGGATGTCGAGGTCGGGCCTGTTTATCTTCCTTCCCGTGAAAACCACCTTGCCCCTCCGGATGTCGAGGTCGACGCCGTAGGCGCTGAATTTCCCCTTGACGACGTGGATCTCTCCTTTGCCCCTGATGTCGTTGACCCCCATGGCGACGACGTTCACTTCCCCCGCAAGTTGGGCATCCACTCCCTCGGCCTTGACGTTCACGTCTTTTCCGAAAACAACCTTCACCCGGATGTCGAGCGCTGTCTTCAGCTGCCTTTCCTCCTTCTTTTCCGTATCAACGATGATCACGTCCCTGCTCGGCCCGACGGGCGTCTTCGCCCTGCTCTGCAGAACGAGCATGTAGGGGATCGTAATTTGACCCGTGACGGCGAGTTTTCCGGGCGTTCCCTCGAAGGCGAGATCGGGACTCCCGTCGACACGGAGCTCCGGCAGATAGATAAGCTGAAACTCCCTGCCTTTGACAGTGCCCCGGTAGCTCTTCATGTTCCAGCCCTTCAGCACTATTTCCGCGTTGCCCTGGATCCCGCCCTTTCCTGAAGAGGCGTGGAAGGAATCGACGACGATCCCTTCCCCTTCGAGACGCGCGGTCAGGGCCACGTCTTTCACCCTGATCCCGCCTGCCGGCAGATAGGCCCCTGCATTCGACAGTCGCATCGTTCCACCGATATCGGGGCTTTTCCATGTCCCGGTAAGGTTGATTCCGAAATCGATCTGCCCGTGGGTCTCCCGTACCATCCCCGGAAAAAGCGCGGTCAGCATTCCGCTTTCACTGAGCCTTCCGTTTATAGAGGCCCTTACCGGTCCTTTTTTATCGATCGAAATAGGAAGTCTCGCTGGGAGGGGAAGCGTAAAGCTTCCGGCGGCGCGGCCGTACTCCTCAAGGACGAGCGATATATTCCCCGTAATAGCCCGGTCCTGCCATCGGAAGTCTGTCGCCGCGGTGCGAAGCGAGGCTGTCATCTGCCCGTGACCGGCCCGGCGGCTTATGGCGCCCCCGGCCAGTGAAGCGCTGCCGCTGATGTCGAGCCGCCTGCCGGCAAGAAGCCTTCCCTTCAGGTCGCCCGATATCCTTCCCTTGAGATCAAGGCCCGCGGGAAACCAGCGGCTGAAAAAAGAGATGTCGAGGTCCTGAAGCTTCGCATCGATCCGCCCCTCTTCAGGAATGGTCATCCCTGCCGAGGTGGAAGAAGAAAAACGGCCTTTCACAAACGCACCCTTGTCGAAGCCTGCATCAAGTGATGCGGCGAGCCCGCTGCTGCTCCATTCGAGCGCCGCAGATAAGTGATGAACGGTTATCGTCTTGCCGCCGAGGACCGCAGTTCCGGAAGCGGCAGCCTCTCCCGATATCCTGGGTGGGCTGTTCGGCCGCCACCGGGAAGAGACCTTTCCCGAGGTCGCTCCCGTAATTCTGAGGTCGCTGATCCAGTAAGTCAGCCGCGCCAGGCTCACCTTCTGCCATTCAGCCTGCAAGACACCCTGAAGGGGGTGAAACGCGAGCCCGCCTTCCGCTTCGAGCATCTCTCCCTTCGCCCCGGTCAGGACCATGGACGAAAGGGAGAACCGTTCACGCGAGAAGGCAAGATCCACGGGCCCTGCGAGGCCCCAGGGGCCGGAGCCGTCGGCACCCGAAAGGCCGAGGATCTTTCCCTGCCATATCCCTTTGCCGTAACCTCCCGCCAATCTTGCATGAACATTGGCCTTGCCGGAGCGCATCGACAGGTTTATCGAGTGGCTTTCCGCCGTCCCCTGCACGCCGAGGTTCAGGGAATCCGCCCTGAAACCCCTGAAGATCAGCCCCCTGACGTTGGCGTTCACCCGCACCGGGTATCCCCCGGCCCCGGAGAGACTTCCGCTGAAATCTGCTGCGCCGGCCTGCACCCCGCCCGCGGCGATGCCCCGCGCATTGCCCGTGATCTCGCCGCTGAAACGTTCCCGGTACCTGCGCACCCATCCCTCTGCCCGCACCTTGCCTTTCGTCTCCGGGACAAGACCGGAAAGATCCGTGACATCGGCCCTGAAGCCGAGCCTCCTGCTCAACTCTCCCCGGGCAGCGATATCGAATCCCTTTCCATGGAGCAGGAGGCTGTCGATCAGGAGGTCGCCGTTAATGAGTTTCGCCTTCAAACGGCCTGTGAGCGCCTTCCCCCGCATCGTGCTTTGAAGCAGCTGCGCGTCGAATTCCGCTTCCGGGGGTTTGCCCTTTGAAAGAAGGACCTTTCCCTGAAGATCCGCATTGATCCTTCCTTTCCATTGCTTCGAAATCAGAGACGGATCGAGGTCCCTCGCCTGCAGCGCGCCGCTGAGGGAGAACGTCTTTCCCCATCCGATCCGTGCGCCGCCCCTGATCGTCCCCGCCAGCCAGGAACCGTCGAGACCGGTCAACGCCAGCCCCCCGCTGCCGCCGCTCAACAGCCCGGCGATGCGGACCGTCTTTATGGCATCGGCCCTGCTTGAGAGATCGAAGCGGCCGGAATACCGTTCGGTCGTCCCTTCCACCGTGAGGCTTCCGCTGATATCGGTCTTCCTGCCCACAACGGGCGAGAGGTCGAGATCCCTCAACCTCGTTGCGAGCCGAAGCAGCGGGTTTCCGCCGGGGAACGTGACTTCGCCGTTACCCTGCACGGCTCCGGTCCTGACAACTCCTGCCACGCGGATATCCGTCAGGATGATCGAATGGCGCGCAACCTCGACTCCGCCCGTCAACTCGATCCGCCTGGCTTGCCCTGTACTGCCGGTTAGACGGATATTTCCTTTCGGCGGCCCGGATACGGCCGCGGCCTTCAGCTTTGCATCGAGCAGGAGGCGGTTTATCTTCGCCACCGGCCTGGTCGGTATTGCCGCAAGGTCGAGGACAAGCGAGGGGACTGCAAATCCGGCAGAGGCGGTCCCCGAGATACGGCCCTCGCGGGAGCCGGCCAGAAGGTTTTCGACGGAGAGGGTGCTTCGCTTCCAGGTGATTTTCGCTGAAAGGTTTTCCACGCGGAGAGGACTCTTCTTCAGCCTTCGGTAGGTGAGGCCGTGCACCGCGAAATTTTCGATATGAGCGGAAAGCCGTGCAGGGAGACCCGATACCTTCGGCCAGCCGAAATCAGGAGGCTTTTTTTCCTCCTGCCTTTCGTCGTGTATGTCGATTCCGCGAAGATCGAGACTTCCGATCGCAACGCGGCCGTAAATCAGGTCGAGCGGCCTCCACCGAAGATAGATCTGCCCGGCCCTGAAACTGCCGCTTTGCCAGCGCACGGTCACTTTTTCGAGACCGAGACCTCCCCACAGGCTTCCTTCCACCTTCCCCTCCCCGATGGCGAGAGCCGTCCTCGATGACAGCTCGCCCAATGCCCAGCGCGCGCCGCCGGTCGTTCCAAAAACCCATGCGCAAAATCCGGCGGAAAGGAGCGCGATCAGGGCAATCGTCGCAATGAGGCCGACTATTATCTTTCTCCTCACTGCTCGAACCCAACGGTGACATGCACCCGGAAGCGGGGGCTCGGGACACCGACCTGCCTGGCGAGGTCGAGCCTGATCGCGCCGATCTTTGTGTAGTACCTGACCCCGACGCCGGCACCCTTATAGAGTTTCATGCTCGTGAATGAGTCAAAGGCGTTGCCCATGTCGAAAAAGACCGCGACACCCCAGCTGCTCAGGATCGCACGGTCGAGCTCCATGCTCGCCACGAGGATATTCTTGCCTCCGATCACGGTGCCCGTAGAATCCTTTGGCCCGAGCGTCTGGTAGCCGTAGCCGCGGACGCTCCTGTCCCCTCCTGCAAAGAAGCGGATCGAGGCGGGAAGCTCCCTGAAGCTTTCGCTCTGGAGGGTGACCCCGGCCTTGAACCGCGACATGAGGGAGAGCCGCCACGGGAGCGGAAGGACCGCGTCCCCGTCGGCCTCGAGCTGAATGAAGCCCGTGCTCGATCCGATCGTCCTGTGCGTGCCCTCCAGGTACGCCGCGTAACGGTATCCCCGGGTGGGCCGGATCAGGCTGTCATACCGGCGCGCGGAGAAACGAACGCCGGGCATGACGAGCCGCGCCCTCGACCTGTCCGCGCCGATAGTAAAATCCTCTCTCTCCAATTTGAGATAGACCGCCCCGATGCGTCCCTCGCCGAAGCTGCGCGTCCTGTTGCCTTCGAGGGAGATCGTCTTGTTCTTGTATGTCGTTACGCGCTCCTCCTTGAGGTTGAACAAGAGCTCGTTGTAGCTGTTTATGCTGCCTGCGCTCGGAACGATGTAGGCGGCGCCGATCGCCTGTATGCGGGTTGAGATGTTCAGCGTCGCCTTCACCTCCCGCCCCCTTTTCAGGAAATCGAGGGTTGTGTAATCGAAGGTGATCCTGGGACCTGTATCCGTGCCGTAGCCCGCGCCGATCCGCAGGTGCCTGCTCGGCGCAGGGGTGAGCCTCACCACCACCGGTACCCGCAGCCCGGCCGCTTTTTCCCTTTCCGGCGAGACGAAGACATCGCTGAACCTCTCGGAGTTCATCAGGTTCAGCTGAGTCTCGCCGAGCTTTGCGGAGGAGAAAACCTCCCCTGCCTTGAAGGTTAGAAACCGCCGGAGAAACACCTCGGGATATTGGGGGGCGCCTTCAAAGCTTACGCTGCCGAAGCGGTATTGCGGTCCCGTTTCGAGGGCGAGCCTGATGCGGGCCTGAGAGCTTTTCCGCTCGATGAGGATCTCATGAACAGTGTAAGTTGCGTCAAGGTAGCCAAGACCGAGGGCACGGGATCTGAGCTCGCCCTTCGCCTCCTCGTATTTGTCCTCGCGAAGGACGTCTCCCTTGCGGAGGGGAAATGATCCCGCAAGGGACCTCAGGGACTTTTCCTTTTCGCCCGGGCCCTTGAGCGACACTTCCACATCGGTGAGCCGGACCGGGGTTCCGGCATCAACCATGACGGTGAGGCGGTACGTCCCCCGGCCGGTGCTTTTGAGGCTTGTAGATATCTTCGGGTTATAGTACCCGAAGGGTTCGACGGCGGCGCGGACCTTTTCAGCGGCCTGTCCCTCAAAACGCTCTACCCACAACTCGTCGGCCTTCCCGTTTTGGACAAGGCCCGGCGGAATGGCAAGGGCTGCCTTCACATTTTCGAGGAGTTCGCCCTCCGGGCCCTTGATGACTATCTCGAGCGGCCCGGCGGCAGAGACTGCTTCGGGGATCACGGACAAAAGACTGAAGACAAGCAAGGGCAGAAGCAGCGCGAAAAAAAACCCCTGCCTCGATGCGCTCGGCCCCGGTAAACGGGACTGCTGAATTTTTATAAACCTCTTTACGTTTGTCGATACCTTCATACACAGGAGAGGCAGCGGCCATGATCCGGCTTTACGGGGGCGCGACTTTTCCTCCCGGCATTCCGGCCGCGCAACCGGATTGCCCGATAAGCACAGCGTATCATTAACAATTTCCCGTGTCAAACAACAGAGCGTCCGCACCTGTTGCCATATCGCCCCTGCCGGTTTATAATTCACAGGTGGGGACTCTATGGAAGGCGAACTGAAATCAGGAAGGCAATTCACGGAGGAACCCGGAGAACTGCGCCGGCGTATCGCCATCCTTGAGGAGGAGGCGGCGGCAAAGAACAGGGAGATACATGCCGAACTGATCCAAAGCAGAGAGAACTATCGCTGCATTCTCGAGGCGTCTCCGAATTGAATAATGTTATTCGATGGGCAGGGTCGCTGCCTTGGAACGAACAGGACGGGGCTCTCCGTCATGGGGTACGACGAAAGCGATATTATCGGTAAAAAACTGAGTGAAATTTTCCCCGGGATCTTCCGTCTTGTCATAGACGGCGCCGTCAGAAGGGCGATGGAGGGGGAACAGACTTCTTTTGAGGCGGTCCAGGTACGTCCGGACAATTCCGCCGTAATCTGGAATGCGATACTCAGCCCGATCGCCGGCAGCGCCGGCGAGGCACACCGCTTTATCGGCGTCTTCACCGACATCACCGTGCGAAAACAGGCGGAAGAGGCGCTTCGCAGGAGCGAGGAGTTCGTCAAAAGCGTGCTGGACAATGTCGACGAGGGCTTCCTGGTGATCGACCGCGACTACAGGGTCGTAACAGCAAACAGGGTATACTGCACATGGACCGGCGAGCAGCTCGAAAACGTCGTCGGCAGGCACTGCTACGAGCTTACTCACAGGGTCGCGGTGCCTTGCGGTCACACGGGCGTAAACTGCGCGGTAAAACGAGTCTTCGAAAGCGGCGAACCCCAGACGGCGGTGCACAGGCATGAAGACCTCAAAGGCAATCTCCTCGACGTTGAGACAAGGGCGTTCCCCCTGAGGGACGCCTCGGGCTCCGTCACCTCGGTGATAGAGACGATCCAGAATATCACCGCGCGTTACCTCCTTGAGGCCGAGCAGCTGAAGACCCGCAAACTGGAGGCGATAGGGACGCTGGCGGGAGGAATAGCCCATGACTTCAACAACCTGCTGCAGGGAGTATTCGGCTACATCTCCATGGCAAAAATCAACCTCGGCCGGACGGAAAAGGCGCGGGTCATGATTGAACAGGCTGAAAAGGCGCTCGGCATATCGATCAACCTGACCAAC
The DNA here is from genome assembly GCA_046704045.1 of Thermodesulfovibrionales bacterium. Classification (GTDB taxonomy): domain Bacteria; phylum Nitrospirota; class Thermodesulfovibrionia; order Thermodesulfovibrionales; family UBA6898; genus JAWOKY01. Next base: position 24,071 of record JBJKSM010000021.1, read on the forward strand.
CAGCTACTGACCTTTTCGAAGGGAGGCAAGCCGCTGAAGAGGCAGATTGAACTGTTGCCCGTGGTTGAAAATGCCGCGAAGTTCGCCCTGAGCGGGTCGCGCTCCGATTGCCGGATTACATTTGAAAGGAACCTCCGGCAGGTGGAAGCCGACGAAGGGCAGTTGGGACAGGTGATACAGAACATCGTACAGAACGCAGCCGAGGCGATGCCAGACGGCGGAACGATAGAGATCTCGGCAGGAAATGTGGACATACCCCGGGGGGATATGCCGTCTCTGCCGGAGGGGGGAAGGTTCGTCGAAATAGTTATCATGGACTCAGGCCTGGGTATAGCCGGGGAGCATCTGCCGATGATCTTCGACCCCTACTTCACAACGAAGCAGAAAGGGAGCGGCCTAGGACTTGCCACGTCGTACTCGATTGTCAGGAACCATGGCGGAACTATCAAGGCGTCTTCGGAGCCCCGCAAGGGCAGCGTCTTCACCATTTTCCTGCCGGCAACAGATGCCGAAGCGGCAGAGAAACCCCGGCCCCCCGCATCTTCCGCCGTACGCAAGGGAAAGATCCTTTTGATGGACGATGACGAGATTGTAAGGGCAGTGGCCGCGGAAATGTTTGAGGCGCTCGGCCATGAAGCGGAGTACGCAACAGACGGCGAAGATGCGATAGAAAAGTTCCGCCGGGCCAGCCGGTCTGAAAAGCCCTTCGATGTTGTCATCCTCGACCTGACGGTCAGGAGCGGCATGGGAGGAGAGCAGGCCGTAGAGCAATTGCGCGCGATAGACCCTCAGATCAAGGCCGTTGTATCAAGCGGCTATGCGGACAACCCCGTGATGTCGGACTACAGGTCGTACGGCTTTGCGGCATTTCTCGTCAAGCCTTACAGGATCGATGACCTGAACGCCGGCCTGAACGCCCTGCTGGGACAATCCTGAGCCGACTGCGAAGTGAGGCTCTGAAGCGCGGCTGCCTGCGGGGGCTTCGGGTGGCGGGCCGGGGAAGCTCCTTTAACGATCGTGGCGATCTGGTCGTCACCGGGAAGATCGTGAACAACTCCAAAGACGACAAGAGGGGTGGATAGAATAAGAACATTTTCTTATGTCCCCAAATCTGCTTTCATTGCGGCGATCTCTTCCAGCGCCGCATTCCAGGCCTCTTCGTCCTCGCGGTACAGATGGATCGCTTCGATAATGCGGTTGAGCATCCCGCCTTCTCCTACCTGTTCCGAGAGTTTTTTAAAGCCCTCCGACTTGGTGCCGAAGTTGCTCTCAGAGAGATCGCAGAACCGTTTGAATCTTTTTATCGCAGCTTCCACATCCGGGCCGCTCCACCGGTCGGGCGCGGAAAGGCGCTGATGTATCCTCGAAATCCTCTCGCCGGTTTTTGAGAACTTTTCCCGGTACATCTCCCAGAGTTCATCCCGCTCCCGCAGCGCCGTCGAGGCGATCTCATCGAGACGGGGCAGTATAACGGGATAGCCCGCCGAGGCGAGGGCCTCGACGGAAAAGAGCATCACATCCCCCCAGAACTGCCGGCAGCATTCCATCGAGAGATCGACCGTTTCCTCGTTCTCAGTTATCCCGCTTCTGAATTCTGCCCCTCCTCCGGGCACGGTGCGCTTATGGAGAAGCGGAAGGTTCGCCGAGACGAACCGGTTCCCGATCTTCGACTTCAGTATCCTGCCGAGGGTCGGTCCCGCCATCCTCAGCCCGAGGTCCGCAAAGGGGATAAAGTGCTTCAGCCCCTCGCGGGTAAAGACATAGTTGCCGGTATAGACGGTGCGCGACTGTTCGGTCTGCGCAAAACTGCCCGCATGGCGATAGAACTGGACCCTCGTCGGATGGAGACCGTGGAAAAACTCTGTCGCCCTCTCCGACAGATGACCGAGGCAGTCCTTTACGGTATGCTCCCCGGCGAGATCGCAGCGATATTTTTTCGGCGAGGAAGACGGCGGGTATCCGAAGAGTTTTCCGAGGTCGTGATATTCGGCCGAAAACGCCGCCTGGCGGCCGGACTCGTGAAAAGGACACTCCTCATTCATGGTCAGGGCCGGCAGACTGTCGAAGAAGAGGATAAGGTCGTCAAGAAAGGTATTGATCATCACCGCAGGGGTGACAGGAGGATCGCCGACAACCTTACCTGTCATCACCTCGATCCCCGGGGACTGGAATATCCTGTCCAGCCAATAGAAATAGTTTATGAACGGGATCTCTTCAAACGACGGCTCTTTCCTTACGTTTATCCGGAATTCCTCGTCGCTGTCGAGGAAATAGACCAGGAGCTTTTCGTCGCCTTCCGGAACATCTCCGGGGGGAAACCCGCTGTTTCCTTCAAGCATGGAGTGAATGAAGAGACAGGCGATATTGCGGGTGAGTGATGCTCCTTTATGAGGAGAGATCGATCCGTCATACCTTCCTGTCAGCCTTGAGAGTCTTTTTCCGCTTGTCGTCTGCAGGCTCCCGAGAAACGCTGCCTGCTCGTCGAGCCCGACATAATTGCTCCTGATTCCCGCAGCCCCGGCCTCCTCGGTTATCTCTCTTATCGCATTCCTGTTTTCCTTTTCTTTGCTGTCGTCCATGACGAGGAGACTGATTTTTTTATAGAACGATTTTCCGTCAGGGGTTTTCTTCATGCCGCCGTACCCGAAGAGCCGGCACTGTCCGATAAGGCTCCGCACGCAGTTTCCGAGCATTGCCGGTCTGTCGGCAACCGGGATGACTACAAGGAAGTGGTGTCTGTTGTCGTGTTCGCCGCCTGCAACGTGATATTCGAGCTCGCTGTAGAGTCCCCGCTGAAGGTCGATAAGGTCGTCCGGGAACCCGCTCACTGCTGCGCTGTCTTCTACAACTGCCGCAGCCTTCTCGTAAACGGCCCGAATTCTTTGCCGTGCCTGCGCGCTTCCTGCATCGGCGTCCGGAGCAACCTCCGGTGACAGGAATTCCCTCTCGATTCCTGCCGCACCGTTGTCACTGAAGAGAGAGAAGAAGAGCCGGAGATTGCGGAAAAGACCTTTTTTCCCCACCCCGGCCCGTCACCTTCCGGAGGAATACCTGGGAAATTCGTCCTTGTCGAGGATCAGCTCGATGAGGTTTATCCTCGATCCGAAGTCGGCCTTACTAAAGACGCTGTCTGCTTCGTCTTCAGAGGCGACCCTGAAATAGGAGATATTGAAGGAGGCGGCGAGTTTCCCGTAATCGGGGTTGATGAATTCGCTTGCGATGAACCTCCCGGCGTAGTTGTAGAACTGGTTTTTTCTCACCAGGCCGAGGGCGGAATTATTCAGAAGGACGACCGTGACGGGGATGTTGTAATTCACTGCGGTCATGATTTCCATGCAGCACATCTGGAACCCGCCGTCCCCGAGCACGGCGACGACCGGCTTCGCGGTAGCGAGCTTCGCGCCGATCGCGGCAGGCACGGCATGCCCGAGGGAGGAGATCCCCGAATTCGGGAAGTAGCTCCTGCTCCTGACGACATCGCAGAACCGCTGCATGTAGATGATGTTGTCGTCGAATACGGAGACGTCGCCGCCGAAATGGTTATTCAAGTTCTGAAGGAACCGGCTCACGAGCCTGAACTCGTTTCCGTTTACATCATGGTTTCTGTAACGGACCTTGCAGGCAGCGGCCTCCTTCAGATCCTTCGCTGCGATAGCCGCGGAACCGGCCGCAACGAGGAGGCTCTCGAAGACGTCCTTCACGTCCGCACGGATCGCTTCGTCGGCGATGAAGACCTTGTTCAGCTGGGCCTCGTCATTGTCGATCTGGACCACCTTTTTCCCTTTCAGGAGATCTGCGTTCCAGTTGTAACTCGTCCGCTCCCCGAACCCGGCTCCCGCGACGATCACGAGGTCAGCCTGCTCGGTGATATATCTGAAGGCCAGCTCGTTGGAGGTTATTCCGAGAACGCCGAGGGACCGCTCCGAGGATTCCGGCAGTATACCGCGGGCCTTCAGGGTCGTGGCTACCGGGATATTCAGATCCGAAGATAAGCGGACTATCGAACCTTCGGCCCCCGAAAGCACGCTTCCGAAACCGGCGACGACGACGGGATGTTCGGCCGCCTTCAGCAGCGCGACGAGCCCCTCCACCGGGGTTCCCGGTCCTTCGGCATCTTTCGCGCTGTCCGCAAAATGGATCTGATCGAGCAGGGATTCATCGACCGTCTCTTTCAGGACGTTGTACGGGAAGCTCAGCAGTACGGGTCCGGGGTTTTTCGAGGCAAGAATGCCGGTGACGGACCTGAATATATTCAGAAGATAATCGGTCCTCTGGACCACGCTGTTGTACCGTGTAACGCCCCTGAAGATGTCGGATTGGTTGATGCACAGCCCCTGTCCCGAGCTTTCCTGCAAAGCGCCCCTGCCGAAGGAATAGGTGGGTGTCTCTCCCGTCAATGCGAGGACCGGAAGTCTGTCCATGAATGCGTTTGCGAGTCCCGTCACGAGGTTTGTGGCGCCCGGCCCTGCCGTGGCGATGCAGACCCCGATCCTGCCGGACTGCCGCGCGTAGCCGTCGGCCATGAACGAGGCCCCCTGCTCGTGCTTTGCGAGGACCGGCCGGATCTTCGAGTCGTACAGGGAATCGAAGACGGGAAGGATATGGGCTCCGGGTATCCCGAAGACATATTCGACGCCGAGACGTTCGAGGTACTTTACGATAAACCGGCTGACAGTGATGCTCACCGGACGGACCCTCTTATTGGCTGGTCTGAAATTAGCGTTCGGGACATGAGTGCTTTATTATAGAGCATCGGGACGCATTTTATGAAGTCCTCGTATTGCCTCATTAAAAATCTATTCGAAAGTGAATCGTTGCCTCAAAAAAGAATCTATTCGAAATAATTTCATACTGTCCTCTCAAGAAAGAAGATTTGGGAGGCAGGAATGGGACTCACAGCAAAAAGAGAAACGTGCGGCAACAAAGATCACTGCGCCTCGATATCAGGAGGCGAGAAAAAGCCAGAAGAAGATCATCCTTGAAGAGTTCTATCATCACCCTCTATCCCTGACGACATCAAAAAGTGGCTCAAGCATGAGCATGGGAAACTCAACCCTGCAGTTGCATAAATTTTCTTGAAGAATAGGGCATGAACCCACGTAAAAGGGCCTCCTGATTGGTTAAAATTGATGTATCGAGCATTAAAATCAACCAAAACAGGAGGCCACTGATAGTGAAA
>JBJKSM010000022.1:0-8742 GCA_046704045.1 Thermodesulfovibrionales bacterium
GCGGCATTCTGCAACTGTCGCAGCAGAATGCCGCTTATTCGTACTTGAGGGCTGAGACGTTCCACTGTTTTGCGGGATTCTCTTGGAAAGTGTTGGCCTATAAATTTCCTCTGGGTGTTTAGTAGTCGGTGTTAATGATGTCTATCGATAAAAATAGCGGTCATCTTTCAGGTCGTCTATCGATGAAGGTTTCTTCCAGGACTTCACACGGGAGGGTGAGAGATATGGACTCCTCTTCGCCGTAAGGCAGCACGGTCAATGCAGGAGCTCTCAGTCAAACTACGGGGCGAACTCCTCAGTTATCGCTCATCGAAACTCCCGTCGAGTACTGTGAGCTAATGACGGCACAGTGACCACCTTAGCGCTAAGGTGGTCCGTCTATTTTTCTATACATCATTCTTCTACCGGGGTAAAATTTAAAAACGGGGGGACCAAAGTCGTATAACATTCCAAGTGGGAGTGAGATGCAGGGTAAGGTAAAAATACGAGGACTTATTCTGGTTTGTATTTTGTCTGTCCTGGCGATTTTCTTTGCGTCGTCCCCCGGCAGTGCCGCCGACCCGTATACCCGGCCCGAGGTCCAGGACTTTTCCGGCGCAATGAATCTGGATACCATTCTGGCGACTGCCGGACAGGGAGAGTACCGGCAGGGAGAGCCGCTCGTCAAGTTCAAGGCAGGAACTGCTCCTGAAACGAAATCAAGGGTCCATCAGGCCGTCCAGACCTCCCCAACGTAGATTTGGCGTCTTCCGAGAATTCTTACGGCTCCAGAGGTGCAGGGGATTTCAACGACGTCAACGGTCACGGGACACACGTTGCGGGCATCATCGGCGCGGCGGGCAATAACGGCATAAGTGTTGCGGGGTTGATGTGGCATGTCAGTTTGGTGTATCCGAAATTGCATCGCTGCCGGGGGAGGGGACAGGCTATCCGCTTTCCCTGGAAATCGATAACACTTGCCGGTTGACTGCCCTCATTTTTTCTCTTCGACCTCCAGGAGGTTCCTGACGGATTTCACCCCCCTTATCGCCCTGATCTTCCCGACAAGCCGCTCTGCGGTTTCCTCGCCGTTTACAAAGCCGGTGAGTACGACATCGCCCTGTGTGGTCTCCACATCGATCTTCAGGTAATGGGCCTGCGGGTCTTTAATAATGATTGCGTTGGCTTCAGCTGTGATGGTGTTGTCATCGATATTTTCACCCGCTGTTTCACCTGTCAGGGAAGCGCATCCCGAAAACAGGGCCAGCCCGAATGCCAGCAATACGGCCGCCAAAAAAAGAATCCTGATATCCTTTCTCATGTCCTTCCCCCTTTTGTGGGGTGAGAAACCACCCCGTTTGCAATGTCAAGAGATCAAGAACCTCTTAATTCAACTGTACCATCCACCCCCGGGAAGTCAAACGGAATTCCCTGCATCGGCACAATGCCTTTATCCTCTCGTGACCGCATTGTATGCGGCGAGGGCAAAATCGGACCTGTCTGCGGGACTGATGGCCGGATCGTTGAAACAGGTGTCCGGACATGATTTCGCAGGATGCTCAATCCTGTTTCGGCTTGAGAATTTCTCTTATCAGCCGCACCGTTCCGGCGAGACCGTAACTCTGCAGAATAGTCCTTAATTTTGACAACCATGAATACATGAAAGTTATCGGGTTCAGGATATTCCTGTCCCAGGCGTAATCGTATTCCCAGACCTTATCATTCCCGGCGCCGAGTCCCCTGAGAATATCCCACACTTTTTCCCTGTCCCGGTCCAGTGAATAAACGCAAAGGGCGCTCGGATCCTTGTTCCAGTACTTCGCACTTTCTATTTTGCCTGAGTCTATCAGCGGCCCGAGTCTATTCGCCAGAATCCTGATCCTCTCCATTCTGTCGAAGATGATCCACTTGCCGCCGTGCCTGACCCATTCCCTGTCGATCTCTCCCCTGGCATCGGGAAGAAGCCATATCCAGAGCATGTCCCTTACTTCATGCATATCAGTAAATCATTTTTTCAACGATTTGCCGAGCCTCTTTTCGACGGACTTCACCTTTGCCTCGATCCTGTTGGGCCTGCCTTTCCTGTCGTCCACCGAGATGGTCGTGACCACCCTTTCTTCTTTCTTCATGACCGCATTGTGGCATTTTCTGACGAGCCCGAAGAGATCCTCCCACTCGCCTTCCACAACGGTGCCCATGGGGTTGATCTTGTAAGGAAGTCCGCTTTCATCCACGATCTTCAGGACCTCGGCAAGTCTGTCCCCGATGCTGCTTCCCGAACCGACCGGAACGATACTGAATTCGATAAGCATTTCCTCCTCCTTTCCGGTTGGGAGATATGATCAATTCCTGCCCGGTCTTATGAGTTACTTCCGAAAGCCGCGTTGAAAATGGTCTATGAGCAAATTCTATCACTCTTTTGCCCGCCTGCGAAGCTGTCTTTCAACACTTTTTTGAAATATCCGATATGGCTCAGTCGCAAGGCAGGTTTATTTCGACGACAAGCCCTCCCGCCGGATGATTGGCCGCCTCAACAGATCCGTTGTGCAGATGGACCGCCCGCTCTGTAATCGCCAACCCTATGCCCGTCCCGCCTGTAAGCCGTTCCCGCGCGTCCGCCACGCGGTAAAAAGGCTGAAACAGCCGGCCGAGCGCCTCTTTCGGAACCCCCGGCCCGTGATCGCGCACCCTTATGAGTGCACACGTGCCGGCGCCTTCATGACTGCGCTTCAGGGTAACTTCAACCTCTGTGCCCCGGGCGGTATGGCGGACCGCGTTTCGGACAACGTTTTCGACAGCCCTTCGCAGCAGCTCTTCGGAACCGGTAATCCAGATTTCTTCACTGTCCAGGATTCTCACGGAGCGGCCTGTATTTTTAGCCTCGAAATCCGCGTCCGCGGCGATTTCGCAAACGAGGCCCGAAAGCTCGACACGGGTCGTATCCATCCTCTCCGCCCCGCTTTCAAGCAGCGTGAGGGTGAGCAGCCGGCCGATCAGATCGTTCAGCCGTTCCGCCTCACGCTCTATACGATCAAGGGGCTCTGCGGCGTCGGATGTTCCACAGCCCCTCCGGGCCAGCTCCAGGGCGACATTGAGGCGCGCAAGCGGCGAGCGCAGCTCGTGGGATATGTCCCTGATCAGCCTCTTCTGCGCGTTCATGAGTGTCTCGATACGTTCAGCCATGCGGTCGAATTCCCTGCCGAGGTCGGCTATCTCGTCCCTCCTCTGACCGATCTTCCCTCCGACCCTCGCGGTGAGGTCACCTCCTGCCAGCCGGTGCGTTGTCTCGCGAAGCCTGCGGATCGGAGCGGTCAGGTGCCAGGCCAGCCCATAGCATATGATGCCGCCGACGATAAGCGATACCGCGAGACGAAGGCCGAAATTGCGGGTAAAGGGGACCCACGGCCTCCGCTGACGAAATGGCGGGCCCGGCCAGTCGCCCGCGATAACGTAAGAATGACCGTCCTTTCCCGTCAGCGGCAAGGCTATCAGCAATCTGCCGCCGCCGGGAAGGGACCAGCCGCGGCCCGTTGACAGGACCCGGTCAACGAGGTCCCTCATCTCTGGGGGGGCCGTCCCGTCTGAAGGCATCCGGGTTCCGTCTTCGAACAGCACTACGCCGACGCCGGTCGACTGCCGGAGCTGGCCTGTAAAGTCCCTCATCGCCCCGGCGCCGTCGCGCTCATAGACTTCAAGGGCGGCCTGACCGTACAACGAGAGTGCCTGCGTCATAAACCTGCCGCGCTCCTCCGCGAGCATGCGCCTGCGCTGGGCGATCGGGCCGCTCTGCGTCAATGCGATGACAACGACGGCGATGCTCGAAAGGGTCATGGCAAGCCAGAACCAGAGAAAGATCTTGATAAAGAGACTTCTCATAAGAGGGTTGAGCGGAGGGTGCTATGGGTGGCGGCTTTTTTCCATCTGTCCTGTTGGTTGAGTATAGAGATAGCCCATGCTCCTGATTGTCTTGATCCGCTCGATGCCGTCAACCTCATGGCCCAGCTTCTTACGGAGACTGCTGATATGTACATCTATGCTTCTGTCATAGGCGGAGAGATTGCGTCCCAGTATCTTCCGGGCCAGTTCCGTGCGCGGCACCATCCTGCCTGCGTTAAGGAGCAGTTCCTCCAGGAGGTTGAATTCCACCGCTGTCAACTCTATGGGTTCGCCCGCGCGGACAACCCTGCGGGCGCCCGCATCAAGCGCTACATCGCCGACTGCGATCAGCACCGACGTCTCCTTTTGTGCAGTCTTCGGCGTTTCATGTTCGGCGCGGCGCTGGACGGCGCGTATGCGCGCAACCAGTTCCCGCGGGTTGAAAGGCTTCGGAAGATAGTCGTCCGCGCCCATCTCAAGCCCCACGATCCGGTCCACGTCGTCGCCGCGCGCCGTCAGCATCAGGACCGGCATGGAAGAACGGCTTCGTATATGGCGCAACACATCGAAGCCGCTGATGCCGGGCAGCATTACGTCGAGCACGACTAGCGCGTGCTCACCGGAGAGTGCCCGTTCGATGCCCTGTTTTGCGTCCTGGACCGATTCCACATCAAACCCCTCCGGCTTGAGATAATCCATCAGAAGTTCGCAGAGTTCTCTGTCGTCATCAATGACAAGTATTCGGTTCATTGTATGTCCCTTTCAGGTAATCAGACCTTGCCAGTTTTATTCTAACCTGAAAGACCCCCGGATGCTGTAAAGAATTGTAAAGAAAAGGCCCACGGCTTCACATATCTTTGCTCGCTTTTACCATTCTTCACTTGGCACGGCGGGGAGATTTCTATATGGCAGATAAAGAGACAAGACATAAGGAGGTTTCAACGAAAACAGCAGAACTGAAGACAGGCGACCGCTGGAGCGAAGGCGCTCATGCATGAGACTTTTATGGAAAAACGCCGAACGATATTTCTTGTCCCGATTGCGGCGGTACTTCGGGGACGTGGAGCGGCGCCTTTATATCTCCGCAGTAACGCTCAGGGGGCGATGGCCGGCAGATTATCCATGATCCGCGGGTGCCATCGCCCCCGTTAAACGGCGGGAAAATTGGTGCGGCACTATTCCACAAATACGCTGTAGAGATGCGGCTCCACGTATGTATCGACTATTTCGCGGCCGCTGACGATACCGAGCAGTTTCTTGCCCTTGACGATCGGAACGACTGAATGGTTGTTCTCAACCATCATCTTCGACAGTTCTTCCACGGACGTATCAGGGTCTGCCGTTACCGTCACGCCGGACATAACCTGTTCGGCCGTAATGTCGTTCATTGCGGCGCCCTTCTTGTTTGCGGCCCTCAGGATGTCGCACATTGTCACAACGCCTACGACCTCCGACGCATCATTGACAACGGGGAGCCCGGGGCAGCCGGTTGCCATGAGCTTGAACACGACATCTTTCCCTGATGTATTTTTTGTTACCGCCGCCTTTGTGCACATGACGTATTTTGCACGTATCATTTTTCCCTCTCCTTTTGCAGTTGGCTTTCAGCTTCCGGATATATTCATATCCATGTTAATGGTATATGCAATCCGCGTCATTTGTCAATCAAATGCGAAACTCTGCACCATTAGGGTAAATACAATAACGGTCTTTCTTCATGAAAAAAACCGGTGCGGCTTGCGATTCTTCAGTGTTTCCTGCCGAGTGCCGTCCTGGTCAGATGGAGCAGTTTTTCCTGATTTACCGGTTTTGAGATATGGCCAAAGGCCCCCAACTGAAAGGCGACCTGAGCATTTTCGGCCGAAGGGTCGCCGGTGATCATGATCACCGGACAGGTGAGACTCCTGTTTTTTACCTCCCGGAGGACGTCGATACCGCTTTTGCCGCCGAGAATGATATCTGCAAAGATGATGTCGAAATCGGTCTCATTGATTCTTGCAATCGCCTCGTCGTAGCTCATGGCGGTTTCAACCGCATACCCCTCGTCCGTCAGGAAGCACGCAAAGGTATACCGGATGCTTTCCTCGTCGTCGACGATGAGGACCTTTTGCCTGCACGCGGCTTGTTCCATTACACTCGCCCATTATAATGGATTCAGACAGCTTCCGCAATAGCCGCTACGGCGGCCCCTCCGTCTGTTCTTCGTCTTGCAGCCACAGACGTTGCTTGAGACAATCAGCCGGCTCTTGTTCTACAATTGAAACGTGAGAGATCTCAGAAGCAGACTGAACCCGGCCCAGTTCCAGGCCGTTTCCTCGATAGACGGTCCTTATCTTGTCATCGCAGGCGCCGGTTCGGGCAAGACAAGGGTGATCGAATACCGCGTCCTTCAGCTGGTGCAAAACGGGATCAGCCCGCATTCGATACTCCTCCTCACCTTCACCAGAAAGGCGTCGAGAGAGATGATATCGCGCGCCTCAAGACACGACCCGCGATGCTCGAACGTCGAAGGCGGGACCTTCCATTCCTTTGCATACAGGACGCTGAAGCGATATGCGAAGGTGATGGGGCTGCCCGGTTCTTTTGTCGTTCTCGACGAGGGCGACGCGGAGGAGGCTATACACCGCTGTGCCTCGAAAAAAGGGCTCTACGAGGGGCGGAAGAGGTTTCCGAAAAAAGACACCTTAAGGGCGATCATAAGCGCATCGGTAAACAAAAACGCGCCAGTCGGCGAGATCGTCGGCAAGGAATATCCGCATTTCGTCGATGACATCCCCGACATCGAGTCCCTGCGCAGGGACTACGCCGAATACAAGCTCGACAAGAACTACCTGGACTACGACGACCTTCTCGTCTTCCTGAAGATACTCCTCGACAGCGGCGATATCAGGAAGCGGCTTTCGGGGAGATACCGCTACATCATGGTCGACGAGTACCAGGACACCAACATGCTGCAGGGAGATATCGTCCACCTCCTGGCCGAGAAAAACAGGAATGTCATGGTAGTCGGCGACGACGCCCAGAGCATCTACGGGTTCAGGGGCGCCTCGCATGAAAATATCATGGACTTCCCGAAGAGGTTTCCGGAATGCACCATCATAAAGCTCGAGGAAAATTACCGCTCCTGTCAGGCGATCCTCGACGTGGCGAACGCGGTCCTCGAAAACATGAAGCACAAGTATGCAAAATGCCTCGTCGCAGCAAAGAAGGAGATCGGGGAAAAGCCGAAGCTCCTTTTCTTCAGGGACGACTATGAGGAGGCGGAATGGGTTGCGGAGCGCGTGAAGGAGCAGCTCGACGAAGGGGTGCCTCTTGACTATCAGTGCGTTTTGGTCAGGTCGCTCTATCTGTCGATCCCCCTCCAGTCGGAGCTGAGCAGAAGAAACATCCCCTATGAAACCTTCGGAGGACTCAAGTTTTACGAGACCGCCCATGTGAAGGACCTTATCGCCCACCTGAAGATCGCGGTAAACCCCAAAGACGAACTCGCCTGGAACAGGGTCCTGATGCTCCTCGAAAAGATAGGGCCGAAGACGGCGGGCAGGCTCACCGACGAATTCATTTCCCTTCCCTCCCTCGGCGAGATACTGAAAAAGGCACTGCCGGAATACGAAGAAGGCCGAGCCTTTTCAGAGGGGCTGGTCATCCTCTCGGCCGCCCTGGGGGCGCTCGACAGTAAAAAGCTGAACGTTGGAGAAAAGTTCGGAGTAGCCGTCGACTATTACCTTCCGATCCTCAGACAGAAATACGACGACTGGCATCTGAGGGTGAACGACCTCGAAACGCTGAGGCAGGTCGCAGGAAGATATCCGTCGCTTGACGACCTCCTCGCCGATTTTGCGATCGAGCCCCCGGAAAAGGGCGTCTGGCGGGTAGAGCCCGAGACAAAGGAAGAGGAGAATCCATTTGTGGTTTCGACGATCCACTCGGCGAAGGGGCTTGAATGGGACAGTGTCTTCATCATGGGCCTGAGCGACGGCATCCTTCCGATCACCTTTTCGCTCGACAGCGAAGAGGAGATCGAAGAGGAACAGAGGCTCCTCTACGTGGCGCTCACGAGGGCCAGAAGCAGTCTTTACCTCACGCTCCACCATGAAGGCAGGAGGGGCGGCATTACGCAGTTCAACAAGATTTCGAGGTTTCTCGATATGCCGAACGTGATGGGGAAGCTCGAATTCAGGGACCTCGCCGGGGTGGCGGCTTCAGAGGATGAGGGGAAAAGGCGGAAGGAAAAGGGAGGGCCGCTCTACGACAAAAAGGCGCTTCTCAAAAAGATCACGGATTATTACAAGTAAAACACCTGTCCTTTTTCGGACGCCGGGAAGAAGGACTATCCGAAAACAGGCAAAAACTCCCTTCCGGGGAATCGATATTCAGCCCTACGGCATGGTTATCGCAATCTCGTAGCTGCCGACCCCGACCCGGTCTGCTATACCTTCCTTCCACAGGAGTTCCATCGCCTTCACCTTCGCGCTCTTCGGCACCATGAGTATCAGCTTCGACCCGGCCCCTGCCATCTCCCTCCACTTGAGCCCCTTTTCCGGCGTAATGCCCGTTTCCGTCTCTACTTCGACGACGGCAAGAGTCATGCCGTGGTTGGCAAGGACCAGGTCCGGACCGCCCGCCTCATTCACCGTTATCTCCCGGTACTGCGCGGAAAACTTCCCCCTGAGCCGCTCTACGATGAGATCGTGTAACAGTTTCTCGCTTTCCATTTCGTCCTCCCGTGCGATGATCTGGGATATCATAATCCTTTTTCCCTTAACACCGATTTTCGCAGAAGCTATTACCGACATAGAATATAACATTTGGGGGCACATCACTGAAACTTGAGGATGAGCCTGGCCCCGTCAAGCCAAGGGAGCTCGCTTGGTAGGCGACCCCATT
>JBJKSM010000023.1:0-8405 GCA_046704045.1 Thermodesulfovibrionales bacterium
GAGCGGCGACGACGAGCACGAAAACAAGTATGTACGGGCACGGGCCTACCTCGAAAAATGGCTTCAAGAGGGGATTCTGACGAGAAGCGCGGAGCCCGTCTTTTATTCCTACGAAATATCGTATAAAGTTGATAACAGCGAGAGGACACTGAGGGGTTTTCTCGGACTCGTCCGGCTCGAGGAACTCGGGAAAGGGAGTATCCATCCCCACGAATGTACTCATTCCAAACCCAAAAAAGACCGACTTGAGCTTATGAGATTCTGCGGCGCCAATATCAGTCCGATCTTTTCTCTTTATAACGGCAAGGATAAAAAGGCCTCCGCGATACTGTCGCGGACAGCCGCACTTCCTCCCTTTATCGAGGCGCGGGACGGGGATGGCTCTACACACAGGCTTTGCGAGATAACGGACCCGGAGGCGATCGACGCGATCCGGGAAGAGCTTCGGGACAAGCCGATATTCATCGCCGACGGTCACCACAGGTATGAGACCGCCCTTGAATACCGGAACGAAATACGGGCGAAAGAAGGAGTGCGGGGAGGTCCGCGGCCTTATGACTACGTGCTTATGTTCCTTGCAAACATGGCCGACGAGGGGCTGACGATCCTGCCGACGCACAGGCTGGTCAGGGACATACCGGAAGACATCATCGAGCGGCTTTCATCTCACTTTTCCATCCGGAGGATAAACACCGAAGAGCTCATGCACAGGATTTCCGGCCGACGCCACGTCCTCGGCCTTTACAGGGGAGCCGGGGAAGAAGGCTATGTGCTTGACTATAAGGGGGGGGACCTCTCCGATGTCCCTCCGGCGCTGGCAGACCTCGACGTGTCGATTTTGCACGAACTGATCCTGGGAAGACTTCTGCACGAGAGCGACATCGCCTACGAAATGGACTTCAGGAAGTGCCTTCATCTTGTTAGAGAAGGCCGGTATGCCGCCGCTTTTTTCCTGAACCCAACGCGGGTGGAAGACGTGGAGAAGGTGGCGCTCTCTTCGCTCAGGATGCCCCCGAAATCGACCTATTTTTACCCGAAGCTGCTTACCGGTCTGGTTTTGAATATATTCAATAACATTTTCTAAAGGAGGCCAAAAATGGCTGTTCGCGTAGCAATCAACGGATTTGGCAGGATTGGAAGAAACTTCCTGAGGACGAGCAGTGGGTACAAGGAGTTCGAGATAGTGGCGATCAACGACCTTACCAGCTCGAAGACCCTGGCGCACTTGCTCAAATACGATTCCGTGCACGGCGTCTTCGATGCCGACGTGAGAGACACCGGCACGGGGATCTCGATAGACGGCAAGGAGATAAAGATATCCGCGATCACGGCGCCCGAGAAACTCCCCTGGAAGGACCTCGACGTGGACATCGTCGTCGAATCTACGGGATTTTTTACGGACAGGGCGTCGGCCTCCAAGCATCTCGAAGCCGGGGCAAACTATGTCATCATCTCGGCGCCGGCCAAAGAGCCTGACGCCACGGTCTGCATGGGCGTCAACGAAGAGACCCTCGATGTCTCGAAGCACAAGATTATCTCCAACGCCTCCTGTACCACGAACTGCCTTGCGCCTGTTGCAAAGGTGCTCCTCAATGAATTCGGCCTCATAAGGGGCCTGATGACCACGATCCACTCTTACACCAACGATCAGCGTATTCTCGATCTTCCGCACAAGGATCTGAGAAGGGCCCGCGCGGCGGCGCTCTCTATGATCCCGACGACGACGGGCGCTGCAAAGGCGGTGGGGCTGGTTCTTCCGCAGCTGAAGGGCAAACTCGACGGGATGGCGATCAGGGTCCCGACCCCGAATGTCTCGGTCGTCGACCTGGTGGCGGAAGTCGGAAAGGACACCTCGGCTGAAGAGGTGAACGCGACGCTCAAAAAGGCGGCCGAAGGTCCGATGAAGGGTATTCTGCAATATACCGAGGAGCCGATCGTCTCGATCGACTGCAACGGCAACGGCCATTCGTCGGTCCTGGATGCAGGCGTCACAAAGGTGATGCAGGGCAGGATGGTCAAGGTCCTTTCATGGTACGACAACGAATGGGGTTACAGCTCGCGGCTCAGAGATCTTATCCTTTACGTCCTGAAAAAAAGGGGCTGATCGATGATCAGGAAGACAGGCGCAAACTCCAACGGGATAAAGGACATACTGAACAAGCTTTCGATCGACGAAATGAACATCCGCGGCAAGCGGGTCTTCATCAGGGTCGACTTCAACGTGCCCTTCGATGACAACCTCCGGATTACCGATGACAGTAGGATACGCTCCACCCTGCCGACGATCAATTACGCGATCGACGAGGGTGCGAAGGTCATCCTGGCTTCTCACCTCGGAAGGCCGAAGGGGAAACCCGATCCGAGGTATTCACTCGCCCCTGTCGCAAAGAGGCTGCAGAGGCTTCTCGACAAGGATGTCATCTTTGCGCCTGACTGTATCGGCCCGCAGGTAGAGGGCCTTGTCGGAAAGATGAAAGACGGGGATGTCATCCTCCTCGAAAATCTGAGGTTCCATGCGGAGGAGGAAAAAAACGACGAACACTTCGCTGAAAACCTGGCGAGGCTTGCCGACTTTTTTATCAACGACGCCTTCGGAGCCGCTCATCGTGCCCACGCCTCGACGGTGGGCGTTGCCAGGTTTCTTCCTGCAGCGGCCGGATTCCTGATGAAGAAGGAGATCGAGTACCTCAAGGGGGTCGTGAACAACCCGGTGAGACCCTTTGTCGCGATCCTCGGCGGCGCGAAGGTCTCCGGAAAGATCGGCGTCCTCGAACACCTCGAAACGAAGGTGGACAAGGTGCTTGTCGGAGGGGGTATGGCCTTTACGTTCATCAAGGCGATGGGATACGAGGTGGGCGACTCGCTTGTAGAAAACGACATGCTCGAAACCGCCCAGAGGATACGAAAGAAACTGAGGACCGCGGGAATAAAATTCTATCTGCCCGTCGACTGCGTTATCGCCCAGAGTCTCGAGCCCGGGGCCGAGACCAAGATAGTGCCGACCCTCGAAATCCCGAAGGGGTGGAGGGCTCTCGACATCGGCCCGGCGACGGTGAAACTCTTCTCCGAGGCGCTGGCCAACGCAAAGACGATTCTCTGGAACGGACCGATGGGGATATTCGAGGTCGATGCCTTTTCGCGGGGGACCTTTGCCATCGCCCATTCCGTAGCCGACGCCTATGCCCTGACGATCGTTGGCGGCGGCGATACGGACCTGGCGGTCCACAGGGCCGGAGTCTCTGATGCGCTCTCTTTCATATCGACGGGCGGCGGTGCCTCGCTCCAACTCCTCGAAGGCAAGGAACTCCCGGGAATCGCGGCCCTCACGGACAGGAAAAGCGAGATGTAACATCGCCATGCATAAGTAAGGACAATCCCCCCTCTCCGAGGGGGATTTTTTTTCGGGAAGCGGCAGGCGCGAGTTCTTCCGCCCCATGCCTTCATGCTCTGCGGCAACACCCGGAACGCAAAACAGGCCTTTCTTTTTAGCAGGAGAAAGAGGCCGGCGTTTCGGCCTATGCTACCGGGACGAAAAATGAATCGGTAACCTTGTGCGGCAGCTTTTCATTGAGGTGAGACAGTATCCCTCTTTTCAGCTCGACGATCGAAGGGCTCTTGCTTTCGAACCGTTCGATGAGAAACGCCGCCGCGACTTCCGGCTTGATGACGTCTCCGCAGGTGAAGATGTCCACCGCGGCGTAGGCATACTCGGGCCATGTGTGTATCGAAAGGTGTGACTCCGCGATGACCACCATGCCGCTGATGCCGAAGGGGTTAAACTCGTGGAAGGAAATATCGACGATTGTCGCCTTGGCCTCCTTTGCCGCCGAGACCAGTGCGTCTTTGACCCTCGTGAGGTCTTTGAGAATCTCAGGGTTGCAGTCCCTTAATTCTACTAATAAGTGGGTACCTAAAGCATGCAATCCTCTACCCCCTACAGTAATAAAATTTAGGCTTACGCAGCCCCTATTAAGCTAAACATTCTACAGCATGAAAATAAACCTTGTCAAGGGAAAAGGAGTACGTTTCATAAATTCTATTGTATCAGAAAAAAAGGAAATCATCCGGTTTTTCCAAATTATTTTATGAAGCTTTTTTCACGGTATCACCTTGTTGAGCTGGTATTCAACGATGCCCGAGGCCCCGGCTTTTTTCAGTTTCGGAATGAGGTCGCGGACCGTTTTCTCATCCACGATCACGTCGAGGTCGTACCAGTCGGCATCGGAAAGCGCCGATATCGTCGGGGAATGAAGCGATGGCAGAAGACTCATGACCCGTTTGAGGTCTTTTTTCGAGACGTTCATCTTGAGTCCCACCTTCTCTTCTGCGGAGAGCGCCCCCTTGAGGAGCATCACTATGTTCTCCATCTTCTGCCGCTTCCACTTGTCCTGCCACGCCTTCCTGTTTGCGATGAACCTCGTGCTCGATTCGAGTATCGTCTCCACGATCCGGAGGTTGTTAGCCCGCAACGACGTCCCGGTCTCCGTGAGCTCGACGATCGCGTCGGCGAGATGCGGAGGCTTCACCTCGGTGGCGCCCCAGGAAAAATCGATCTCGGCCTTGACGTTCTTCGACTTGAAGTACCTCCTGGTGAACCCGACGAGTTCGGTGGCGACCCGCTTGCCGTTGAGGTCCCGGATGCTCTTTATCCGGGAATCGTTCGGCACGGCTATGACCCACTTCACCGGCCTGAGCCCCTCCTTGGCGTAGTTCAGCTCGGCGACTTCCTTCACGTCCGCTGCCTGCTCCATGATCCAGTCATATCCGGTGAGACCGCAATCGAGGATGCCGTTTTCAACGTACCTCGCCATCTCCTGCGCCCGGATCAGCATCGATTCTATCTGCGGGTCGTCGAAGACCGGATAGTAGGAACGGCTCGACACCGAGATGTGATATCCGGCCTTTCTGAAGAGTTTCAGCGTCGATTCCTGGAGGCTGCCCTTCGGCAGGCCGAGGTTCAGTATTGTGTTTTTGGGACTCATCGCATTTCCTTTCTCTTTTTTTTCTCTTGAGCCGCTCTGTTTTTTCTTATCCGGATCGTGTTCGCGTGGGCGCCGAGACCTTCCACGTCGGCGATCGTCTCCACGACCTTCGCGACCCGTGAAAAGCCCCTTTCCGTGAAACCGATCAGGCTCGACCGCTTGTAAAAATCATAGACGCCGAGGGGGGAGAAAAACCGCGAGGTGCCCCCCGTAGGAAGCGTGTGGTTCGGCCCGGCCGAGTAATCGCCAAGGGCTTCCGGAGACCATTGACCGAGGAATATCGCCCCCGCGTTTTCGATGAGTGGCAGGATCTCCGTCGGCTTTCCGGTCATTATCTCGAGATGCTCCGGCGCGATCCCGTTCGAAATCGCGGCGGCATGCCTCATATCCCTTGAGATGATTACCGCTCCATGGCCCTCGATCGATGCCCGGGCTATCCCCCTCCTTGCGAGCGCGGCGAGCTGTCTTTCGACCTCTTCCGTTACCTTTTTTGCGAGCGCCGCCGAATCGGTGACAAGTATTGAAGATGCAAGTTCATCATGCTCGGCCTGTCCAAGGAGGTCGGCCGCAATAAAGGAGGCATCGGCAGTCGAATCGGCTATTATGAGTATCTCGCTCGGACCTGCGATCATGTCTATGTCGACAAGGCCGAAGACCATTTTCTTCGCGGCAGCGACATAGATATTCCCCGGGCCCACGATCTTGTCGACCTTCCTGATTGTCTTCGTTCCGTAAGCGAGTGATCCGATCGCCTGGGCGCCGCCGATGCGGTATACCTCGCTTACGCCGAGCATCCTGACGGCGGCCATGACATATGGATTGATCTCCCCTTTGGGCGCAGGCACGCACAGGGCTATCTCCTTCACTCCGGCGACCTGCGCCGGGATGACGTTCATCAACACCGTTGAAGGGTAGGCGGCCTTTCCGCCGGGTACATAGACACCAACCCTGTTCAGGGGACGGATGGACTGGCCGAGGAGTGTGTCGCCCTCCATGAACGACCAGGAGCGCTCGGCCTGCATTTCGTGAAATTTCCTGATCCTCTTTGCCGACACCGAAAGCGCCCTGACCACCCCCTGATCAGCCTTTTCCGCCATCCGCGATATCACCGAATCGGAGAGACTCAGCCTTCCTGCCTTAGGGTCATCGAACCTCCGCGTATATTCGATGACCGCGTCGTCTCCTCTTTTTGCGACGTCTTCGAGGATCTCCCTCACCGATGATTCGACCGCCGGGTTGTCCGCAGGTCCCCGTGAACTGAGCCTTTTCCGGAATTCCGCCAATTCCCTTTCCGTTTTGATTATTCTCACTGGATTAATTCTAAGGATTGGGGCGGAAATTATTCAAGTTTTCACGCATGCGCGATATACCGTTTCGGACGGAAAACGGTGTTGACAGATAATCGCTGTCTCAAGTAAAGTGTACGGTATGGTGGAAGAGAACCCTAAGACCGATAATGCGGCGATAAGGGAAATCACTGCAAAACTCCGCCACACCATTTTAATCGCCGCCTTCGTCATCGTCGTTCTCTTTTCGATTATCCTGAGATACGTCTACCTGGCAGACTCTCCATATCTGGCCTTTCTCCCCAACCTTTCGGTCGCCGTTATCGTTGGGATCACCTTATTCCTCGCCGCAATCGGCTTTTTCCTGTCGATGAGGATATCGAGGCAGGTCCTCAGGATGATCAGGGATTACAGCGGGAGGTTCGAAAGGATTCTCGGCATCATGAAGGACCTGAGGGAAGAGATTTACGGCGATATACTCCTCGAAAAGATCATGGATTATGCGATCGCGATCACCGGTTCGGACGCCGGGGCGATTCTCCTCATGGAAGGTGATGGCCTCGTCTTCAGGATGGTCAGGGGCGATAAGGCGGAAAAGCTGATCGGCGCGGTCGTCGGCAGGGGCGATGGCATTGCCGGATGGGTGGCCCAAAAGTGCCGGTCGCTCCGCATAGCGGACGCTTCGGCCGATGCGAGGTTCAGTCCCGACGTCGATTCGCTCACCGATAAGAAGACAAAGTCGGTCCTCTGTGCCCCGATGAAGACAAGGTCCGGAGTTCTCGGCGTCATCGAACTCATCCACAAGGAAGGCAGCTTTTCATACCGTCAGAGAGACGAGGAGATCATCCTATATCTCGCGGAGCAGGCCGCTTTTTCGATCCTCAGGACCAAGTTCCTCGAGGACCAGAAAAACTATGAGATACATCTTACCGACATGCTCCTCGAAGCGATCGATTTCCAGGTCGCCTCGAAGAAGGGGCATTCGCGGAGGGTGGCGCGGTATGGAAACATTATAGCCAAGGGCCTGAGCATGACCGACGATGCAAGGAAGAGGCTCTATTTCGCGAGCCTCCTGCATGATGTCGGTTTTCTAAAGATCAACGCCGACCAGGCATTCAAGAAAGAGGACTTCATGAGCCATCCCGTCATCGGCTACGAGATGATCAAGCCGATCAACTTCTATGCAGAGATCGCGCCCTTCATCCTTCATCATCATGAACGATACGACGGATACGGCTACCCCATGAAGCTGAAGGGAGAGGAGATCCCGGTCGAGGCAAGGATCATCGCAATCGCCGAGAGCTTCGATGCGATGACGAGCAGGGCATCCTACCGTATACCCGTAAGTTTCAACGAGGCGATAGAGGAACTGAAACGAACGGCCGGGACCCAGTTCGACCCGGGGCTGGTCGAGATATTCGTCAACAATATCGAGCCGCAGCACATGGTGTAGCCGGCCTGTGCCGGCGGGAGCTGGATCGATCGCTGCAGTGGAAACCCCCATACCGCTTAATATCACCGAGGCATTCATGCAGGCCGCAAAGCGGCATCCGGACAATGTCGCCTTCCACTGGTTCGACGCAGGCTTGAAGACGCTTACCTACGCGGACTTCGCGCTGCGGGTCAGGGCCGGGGCTGCGCTCCTTCCGAGGCTGGGCCTTCTGCGCGGCGACCGGGTCGCGATCGTCTCGGAAAACAGGCACGAATGGTGCTCCGCCTATCTCTCCGTACTTATGGCGGGCGGCATCGCCGTACCCGTGGACGCCCAGCTCGGACCGGCGGAGATACGGAACCTCCTTCGCGATTCCGGTGCGCGGTTCGTCTTTCACAGCAGGAAGACGCTCCAGAACGCGGCTGACGCTGCGTCGACATTTCCTGAAGGCGGCAGACCCCTCCTGATCGATCTCGATTCGGCCGAATACCGGGGCGCACGGGAGGAGCCCGCTGTCATACCGCAGCCCGGGGGTCCTGACGATGTCGCCTCGATCATCTACACCTCCGGGACAACGGGAACACCGAAAGGCGTCGAGCTCACAGGCCGGAACTTCTGTTCCGATGCCGGCGCGCTGATAACTGCCGGCGTGGTCTCCCATGAAGACAATGTCCTGTCCGTGCTTCCGCTTCATCACACCTATGC
>JBJKSM010000024.1:0-7216 GCA_046704045.1 Thermodesulfovibrionales bacterium
GGTCGAGAATATTCAGTGAAGAGTGAAGGGTGAAGAGTGAAGAGTTTTTGTCCTGCCTTTTTATTTCTGTTTCCCGGCCCCTGGCCCCTGACCCCTCGCCCCTCACCTGCCTTATCGCCTCCCGGGCAAGCAGTTCCGTTTCGGGACGCGGGATGAGCACCCCTTTCCCGACACCGATCCTGAGCCCCAGAAACTCGACATGCCCGACAATATACTGGACCGGCTCCCCGGCGGCGCGCCGTCGCAAAAGTCTTTTTATTTTTGCGGACAGCCCCTTGTCAATCCCGGGATTTCCCGTATACGCAGGAAGCCTGTCGATACCGGAAGCATGAAGGACAAGAAGCTCGGCGTCGACAAAGGCGTCTTCTATGCCGGCTTTTTCGAGATATTCAGTTGAGGATCTTACGGCATCGAGGAGTCGCATGACGCAGTGAAGTGAAGCGCTACAGATCTTTCAGTCTCTCGGCGTTGTAATAGGATACAAGGCCGTCGATGACTTCGTCGAGCTGCCCCTCCAGGGTTTGTTCGAGCCTGTGGAGCGTAAGGCCTATCCTGTGGTCCGTCACCCTGTTCTGCGGATAATAGTACGTCCTTATCCTCTCGCTCCGGTCGCCCGAGCCCACCTGCGTCTTCCTCTGCTGGGCCCTTTCCTTTTCCTGCCGCTCCATCTCGAGCTCGTAGAGACGCGAACGGAGCACCTTCATCGCCTTGTCCTTGTTTTTTATCTGGGAGCGTTCGTCCTGGCACTGGACGATAAGACCCGTCGGGATATGCACTATCCGGACAGCGGAATAGGTTGTGTTTACCCCCTGTCCGCCGGGACCGGACGCGCAGAAGGTGTCAACCCTGAGGTCCTTTTCCTCGACCTTGATGTCCACATCTTCGGCTTCCGGGAGCACCGCAACCGTCGCGGCCGATGTATGGATCCTGCCCGATGCCTCGGTCGCAGGTACCCGCTGCACCCTGTGTACGCCGCTTTCGTACTTGAGGCGGCTGTATGCCCCTTTGCCCTGAATCGAGGCGACCACTTCCTTGATGCCGCCGAGGCCGGTCGCATTCATATTGATCAGCTCCACCTTCCACCTCTTCGATTCGGCATATTTCGTATACATCCTGAAGAGGCTCGCGGCAAAAAGGGCAGCCTCCTCTCCGCCCGTTCCGGCCCTTATTTCGAGGATGACGTTCTTCGAATCCCTCGGGTCCCGGGGGAGGAGCATCAGCTTCAGCTCGTTTTCAAGGACGGGCCTTCTCTTTTTCAGTTCTTCGAGCTCGGCCTGTGCCAGTTCCCTCATCCCGGCGTCGCCGCTTTTCAGGAGCTCTTCCGTGTCTTCCATGTCGGAAACCAGTTTTTTATACTCCCTTATTCTTTCGACAACCTGTTGAAGGTCCGAATGCTCCTTCGAATATTTCTGGAATTCAGACTGGACCGAGATAACCTTCGGATCGCTCAGCAGACGCGTCAGCTCTTCGTACTTCTGTTCGAGGGTCCGGAGCTTATCGAGCATTCTCTTCTTCCAGTTTCAGCACCGCGGAAAGAGCGCTGATCGCCACCTCGATCTGGGCATCGTCCGGTTCCCTTGTCGTGAGCCGCTGAAGGAGGAGACCGGGCTGGATCAGGAGCCTCAGGAGCGGCCTGTCCTGCGCCTTTGCCGAGAACTTCAGAAGCTCAAAGGAAGAGCCGGCGATAAAAGGGATGAGCACCAGTCTCGAAAGGAACTTGTAAAGGAGCGGCCAGCCCTGGGGGATGAGCGAAAAAACGAGGATGCTCACCACCATCACGATCATGAGAAAGCTCGTTCCGCACCGGGGGTGGAGGGGGCTGTATTTTTTTACGTTCTCCACAGTCAGCTCCATCCCGGCTTCATAGGCATGGATCGTCTTGTGCTCAGCCCCGTGGTACATGAATATCCTCGCCATCTCCTTCCAGACGCCGATGAGGACGACATAGCAGAGGAAGATCATGACCCTGATCACGCCGTCGGTAAGATTGAAGAGCAGGGAGCTCCGGGAAACCCCGTGGAAGAGAATGCCGAGGAGCTTCGTCGCGTAAAGGGGAAGGAGGATGAAGAGCCCGACGGCGAGCAGCACCGAAAAGCCGATCGTAGCCGCAATGGCCAGCTTGCTGAGAGAGGCTTCCTCCTCTTCTTCGTTATACGCCTTGCCCGCCGAAAACTCTATCGCCTTGATCCCCAGTGCAAGCGCATGAAAAAGCGCCACAACGCCGCGTATGAGGGGGAGCTTCAGGAAACGCGGCAGCGGCGAGAGCCGTTCCTCCTTGAGATGGATCGTGCCCGCCTGGTCGCGCACCGCAACCGTCCAGTTGCCGGCCGATTTCATCATCACTCCTTCGATAACCGCCTGTCCGCCCACACTTTTCATCCATGCACCTCAAAATTCCGTATGCCGAACAGAAAAAAGCAGGAAACCGGGACGGTTTCCTGCCTGTCGTTCTGCCTGAAGAGTATCTACTTCCTTGCGTATTTCTTCTTGAACTTCTCCACCCTTCCTTCGGCATCGACGATCTTCTGCTTGCCGGTGTAGAAGGGGTGGCACTTGGAGCATATATCCAGGTGAATGTCCTGCCTTGTGGATTTGGTGTTTATCACCTCGCCGCAGGCGCAGACCACCCTGACTTCCTTGTAATCGGGATGAATTCCTGCTTTCAACTTAGTCCTCCTGATATGAGATATCTAATTTTAATAGATTAGGGCAGGTTTTGGCAATACCGCCCGGCCCCTTCCTTTATGCTTGACTTCACAGGTCTTACACGGTTACATTTCCATGTAAAGGAGACGAAATGGTCCTGAAATTGACAAGCCTTTCAAGCTGCGCCGGTTGAGCGGCGAAATTCAGTCCTTCGGACCTGTCCCAGGTTCTGGGGCAGCTGCCAGCGCTTACGGACCCGAATGTCCTCGTCGGCTCGGGCAATGCAGACGACGCAGGCGTCTATCGCTTCAGCGATGACGTCGCCGTCGTCCTGACAACGGATTTTTTTACGCCGATCGTCGACGATCCCTATTGGTTCGGCGCCATTGCAGCGGCGAATTCCCTCTCCGATGTCTGGGCGATGGGAGGCAGGCCGCTTGTTGCGCTCAACATCGCCATGTTCCCGAACCAGCATGAATTCTTCCCATACCTGGAAAAGATCATGCAGGGCGGCATCGACAAGATGGCCGAGGCCGGGGTCTCGATCATCGGGGGGCATACGATAAGGGACAAGGAGCCGAAATTCGGGTATACGGTGATGGGGACGATCCATCCACAAAAGATCCTCGACAACTCAAAGGCACGGCCCGGCGACTCGCTGATACTCACAAAGAAGATCGGTACCGGTGTCATCTCGACAGGGGTAAAGGCCGGAAAGTGCAGCGATCCGGTAATCGAGGAATTTACGGCCTCGATGGCCGCGCTGAACAGGAAGGCATCAGAGATCATGCTCGCAACAGGTGTGAGCACCGCCACCGACATCACCGGGTTCGGGCTCATAGGCCACCTTATTGAAGTGCTGAGGGCGAGCGGACGCCGCGCCCGTCTTCATTCCGGAAGGATTCCCTATTTCCCGGACGCGCTTAGGCTTGCCGGCATGGGCATCATTCCCGGAGGAACGAGAGAGAACAGGAAAAGCTTCGAGCAGGACGTTATGTGGGAGGACGACGTTCCCGAGGTCGAAAGGGTCCTTATGAACGACGCCCAGACGTCGGGAGGTCTTCTCATCTTCGTGCCGGGATCGAGGCGTGACGCGCTTATATCGGATCTTCAGAAAAACGGGGTGCTCGCAGCATACATCGGCGATATTGAAAAAAAGGACGGCAACGAAAGAGTCCGGATCTCCGTGCAGCGATAATGTCGTTCTTCTTTCTGCTTTTCCTCTTTCTCGCGGGCTCCGCAGTGGGCTTTCTTTCGGGGCTTCTCGGCATCGGCGGCGGCATCGTCATGTTCCCGGTCCTCCTTTACGTCCCTCCACTTCTCGGGTTCGACCCCGTAGGGGTAAAGCATATCACCGGCCTTACCATGACCCAGGGATTTTTTTCGTCATTTTCGGCGATGCTCTTTTACAATAAGCAGCGGCTCGTCAACAGGGAGCTTGTCCTCACCCTCGGCATCTCGCTTTTTTCCTCCTCCCTCGCCGGGTCGCTCCTGTCGAAATTCCTGCCCGACGAGACGCTGCTTTTCATCTTCG
This sequence comes from Thermodesulfovibrionales bacterium, assembly GCA_046704045.1. GTDB lineage: Bacteria > Nitrospirota > Thermodesulfovibrionia > Thermodesulfovibrionales > UBA6898 > JAWOKY01. The sequence goes on from JBJKSM010000024.1 coordinate 4,181, forward strand.
GGCTTCTCGCGCTTACCGCCGCTGTCATGATGCTCATTCCCCGGAGCTACGCAAAGGACGAACTCACAGCCGAGCATATACGCTTCAATAAACCTCTTGCTATTTCCCTCGGCGTATCTCTCGGGGCTTTGCTCGGCATGGTTGGTCAGGGGGGCGCCTTTATCGTCATCCCGCTGCTGTTGTACGTTCTGAAAATCCCCCTGAGGGTCGCCATCGGAAGCACCCTCGCCATAGGACTTTTTTCTTCATCCGCCGGTCTGACCGGCAAGATCGCAACAGGGCAGGTCCCTTTCGCGATGGCAGGCGCGATGCTTCTGGGGGCCGTGCCGGTTGCAAAGCTGGGCGGTATGGTGAGCAGGAAGACGAAGACCCTTTACCTCAAATGGCTCCTTGCACTTCTCATCTCCGCGGCGGCGATCAAGGTCTGGGTCGATATATTTTCTCCGAAGCACTGAAAGACAAGCCGGGGATCAATCGTTCTTCTTTAATATCCTTCTTACGATCCTGCCGGTTATCGTCTCCCTCGCGCTCAATGCAGCGTGGGGACATACCTCTATGCAGCAGTAGCACCTGATGCATTTGTCATAGTCGAACCTGATCCCCTTCTTTTCCCGTCGTATAGCCCCTGCCGGGCAATAGCGCCAGCACTCCCCGCAGAGCCTGCAGACGGATGCATCCGATTCAGGCCTCCGGACGAGATGACGCCGCATAAAACCGTGGAGCCTTTCAGGACCGAAGACGAGAGGTCCGATCCCGGGCAGGACGAAGTTTCCCACTTCCGGCACATCGCCGTCGATCTCGATGTCTGCTTCGGCATACCCCATCTCTCGGGCAATCCTGTTTGTGAGGAGATCGTCGGGATCGATGCCGATCATCCTGCATATCGAGATATCGAGCGCAACGGCGTCATCGCTTCCGATAAGGACCCCAAGCCGCCTGGGCGTGCCGCTTTTGCCGGGCCCCTGCCCCTCCATTGCAAGGACGCCATCGAGGACCGTAACGGACGGTTTGACCGCACTCCAGATCTGCACCAGCAGACGCGCGAACATCTCCCGGTTGACGCCGGTCCTGAAATGCCACTCGGGCTTTCTGAGGCCGACTACGCAGCCGTAAAGGTTCTTCACCCCGAGGGTAAGGAGCATCTGCGAGTGGGTCTTGAGTTTCGGAAGGTTGATCACGAAATCGGCACTGAGCGCGTCCCTGGCTATCTCTATTTTCCTGAAAGGTTCTCCTGCTTCGACGATATCCGATTCCCTGAACTCGCTGCATTTCACATCGAGCCCCTTCAGGGCATCCTTTATCCCGCTTGCTTCAAGCACCTTTGCAAAAGACCCCATAGCCGGGCTGTCCGAGACTTGGGGCCTCGCCCCCTTCTCAAGCACATACTCGACCGCGGCCCTTACCAGCAGGGGATGGGTCAGCATCGCGCTTTCGGGCTGCGCAGGCGCAAGGAGGTTCGGCTTGATCAGCACAAGGCTCCCATGCCGGATCGCGCCTCCCCCTGCGGCATCGATGATCTCGAAGCACTGCCGCCTCAGCGTCTCATGGCGGTACTCCGCTTTTCTGAAAATTACCCGCGGCATGGATGTTATTTTACCCCATTGCCGCCAAAAACAGATGGCGCGGCGGCAGCGGATGGATTATAATAAGGGCCTGAAAAACCAATCGCGCACAGGAGACAAATCAATGAAAGACCGGCTGACAGAGCTCATCCTCCAGAAGGCATTCAGATACAGCAGGGAGCCGATCTTCAAGCTCGTCTCCGGCAGGATGAGCAATTACTATTTCAACTGCAAGGCGGTAACTCTCCATCCCGAAGGCATGTACCTCATCGGTAACATAATCTTCGGAATGATCGGGGACCTCGCCGCAAAAGGCATCGGAGGACTCACGCTCGGAGCAGACCCGATTGCGGACGCGGTCGCCTACACGTCATACGTGAAGGGCACGCCAATAGAGGCGTTCGTGGTAAGAAAAAGCGCGAAGTCCCATGGAACGATGCAGTGGATAGAGGGAAATATCGTGAGAGGGGACAGGGTGGTCATTGTCGACGATGTGATCACAACCGGCAAGTCCACGATAGAGGCGATCAACAGGGCAAAGGAAGCGGGACTGGATATCGTCGGGGTCATAGCCCTTGTCGACCGGCAGGAAGGCGGCAGGGAAAACATCGAGGCCATGGGGTTCAACGTCGACGCGGTTGTCACGCGTGAAGAGGTGATGGCCCGTTACGGGGCTGCGGGGTCGGAGGGGTAGCAATCTTCGCCGCCGTCCCTCAGGCTGCCCGTCCCTGCATTGACTTGTAATTCTCCGGCTTTTATAATCACACAGGCAGAAAAGGAGGGCACCATGCCACTTTCGGATGCGGTGAAGAAGCTGGCCGGGATACTTCCGGGGGTAGCCGGGTACCAGGACAGGGAGACCCTGCGGGACACGGACAAGGCAGTGCGCCTGAAGCTGGCCGCGGAACTTCAGGATATACGCCTCGTGGTGGAATCCGGAAAGAGGCTGCTCATGGAGAGGAATGACCTGTCCCTGCTGCCCTCCCTTGACAGGCTGACCTCCCTGCTGGACAAAACCGCCAATCTTGCCAGATTCGCTTCACGCGGCTACAGCGGCATGTTCGATACCTTCAAGTTCACGGACGAAAAGATTGAAAAACTCTACTCCTTCGATCTCGGGCTCTTCGACGACATCAAGTCCATCAGGGCATCCGGGAAGGAACTCCATGAATCAGCGGCCGATCCGGCTGCGATGAAGGCCTTGATCGGCAGGATGAGCGAGGCCATAGGCAGCCTCGAAAAGAAATTCTCATCGAGACAGGATATCTTAACATCCGGATAGGAGAAGACATGTCGGAATTTATGGAAGTCATCGAGTGGTTCGATAAAACGGGAGCAGAGGTCGTGCACCGTTACCCGGAAGAAGGTTCCGCCGAGATAAAACTCGGGGCACAGCTGATAGTGCGCGAAAACCAGGCGGCCGTCTTATTCCGCGACGGTAACGGTCTCGAAGTACTCGGACCCGGGAGGCATA
>JBJKSM010000025.1:0-33204 GCA_046704045.1 Thermodesulfovibrionales bacterium
ACTGATTTCAATGCTTGATGAGCTGTATAAATTCAGAGCTATTAACCTTGGGAACCGCCCTGGTACGTGAACCGTACGCCGGGTGGTGTGAGAGGTTGGGGGCCGTGAGGCCCCCGCCTACTCGATCATTGACCGACAGTAGCAGGGCGGGAAGCGACAACAGTTTCTTGCGGTGAATTTTTCAGATATTTTGTCGTATGAGGCAGTTAATAAGTCGATGCAACTGAATCCTCTTCAGCGCGGCCTGACATTTGGTCGGATGTTGAGCCGGATCGTGGAAAAGACAAAAGAAGAGCACACGATCACGATGAGTCCTCCGTCATGAAAGGTTTTGATATTCATAATTTCATCACAAAAAAGGACTATTTTATTTCATTGAGCTTTCGTAAAGTATGTTTTTCACGAAAAGTAAGAACTGAATTGTCCGCGCACAGAAGACTTCAGGTGGAAACTGGCGGAGGGGGTGAGATTCGAACTCACGGTAGAGTTGCCCCTACAACGATTTTCAAGACCGTCGCCTTCAACCGCTCGGCCACCCCTCCGGGGTTCTATATTATACCAGAAACATTTTTTTAAATTGAGTACTCCGACTGCCATACAAGTGGTATAATTGTATGTCTTGAACATGAACGAATGAAGAATAGTTAATTTGACTTTTATGGTCGGTTTTTCTAAATTCTAACAATACTCTTACGAGGTACAATATGAACAATTCGGTTCTGCAGTTAATCCTCGAGGCAGGATATATAGTCAAGGGTGTGCTGCTCCTGCTTCTTTTCTTCTCAGTGATGTCCTGGGCGATCATCTTCTTCAAGCAGAGGTATTTCACCAGGGCGAACAAGGAATCGGACCAGTTCCTCCGTCTTTACCGCTCGAACAAGGACGCGAGAGACCTGTACAAGGCAAGTAAAAACCTGAACCTGAGCCCCATGGCCAACCTCTTCAAGTCCGTGTACACCGATGAGGCGAGCAGGGAGCCGGGCGAAGTGAAAAGGCTTCTCAGGCGGTACGGCACGCTCGAATCGGTCAAGCTGGAGCGGTATCTCAATTTTCTCGCCACAACGGGCTCGACGTCGCCGTTCATCGGACTCTTCGGGACAGTATGGGGTATCATGACGTCCTTCCACGGCATCGGCGCCGCAGGGTCCGCGTCGCTGGCCGTCGTGGCGCCGGGCATCGCCGAGGCGCTCATTGCAACCGCCATCGGGCTTGTGGCGGCGATCCCCGCGGTCATCGCATACAACTATTACCTGAGCATGTCGAGAAAGATGATCATCGAGATGGAGGACTTTTCCGAGGACCTGCTCGAACTCTTTACAAGAATTGGCTTGGGCGAGCGATGAAAACCGGCAGAGACAGGGGCGTTCTCTCAGAGATCAACGTAACCCCCCTAGTGGACGTCATGCTCGTCCTTCTTGTAATCTTCATGGTCACTGCGCCACTTTTGCAGCAGGGACTCGACGTGAACCTGCCGAGGGCGAAAGGAAAGCAGCTGCCTGCCGAAGAAAGGATAGTCGTTGTCGTCAGGAGGGATGGGTCTCTTTATCTGAACGATACGCGGGTAACTTTGTCCGACATGCACAAGAAGCTGGAGGCGATCAGCAAGATGAACCCGAATATTTTTCTGAAGGCCGACAAAGACGTGCCGTACGGACTCGTCGTCCAGGTGATGGGAGAGATAAAGGACGCGGGCATAGAAAAACTCGGAATGGTGACTGAGCCGAACCTCTCGCTGAAATGAGCGCCCCGAGCATCAGGAATACCGCCACCTTGTCCGCGGCGCTCCACGTTACGCTCTTCCTCGTTGCCCTTCTCGTCCTGAGACACCCCGCCCGTTTGGAGTTGCCCTCGCCTTACGTCGTGAATCTCGTCGGCCCCGCAGAGGTCCGAAGGGCCCCGTCCGGCGGCGCTGTCGAAAAGCCCGCCCAGCACGAAAGTCTTCCTGAAAAAAGCGTACGCGCGGTCGAGAAAGAGAACGTGACAACCGAAAGGGACGTGAAGGCAGAGCAGGCAAGAGAAGAGAAACGGGTAGAGGACAGGATCGCCGAACTGGCGGCGATAAAGAAAATAGCCCGGATAGCAAAGATCCGAAGGGCGATCGTTGATATCAAGGGAGGCTCGGGCAAAAGAGTTTCCGCGCCCCTTGCGGGAAAGCCAGGCAGCGGGTCTCGCGGGCCTTCACTGGGGAGTTACACTGACATGATAACAGAAGAGATACACCGGTACTGGGCGATCCCGGATGGGCTGGACAAGAACCTTACGGCAACGGTTGCGGTAAGGATTTCCAGGGACGGCACGGTATATATCCTCGGGATGGAAAAATCCTCCGGCAACAGGATATTCGACACTCTTGCACGCAAGGCGGTCGAACAGGCGTCGCCTGTTACCCCCCCTCCCCAGGAAATGGAAATAGGGATAAGGTTTTATCCATGAAAACGCGTCAGAGAGGTGCCGGGCATTGAACGCAAAAAAAATATCCGCAGTTTTCCTCTTTTTTCTGTGTTGTCTTCTGACGGCTTCGCGGGCAGGAGCAAAGATCTATATAGACATCACATCTCCTTCGATGAAGCAGATGCCGATCGCCGTCTACGATTTCCCCGGACCGGGGGGAGATGAGATATCGGGGATCATCAGGGACGACCTGACATTCACCGGCCTCTTCACCTGCGCCGACACGGCGTCCTTCATCGAGTCCGTCTCCCAGCCGGTCGCCCCGAAAAACTGGACCCCTCTCGGCATAGAGGCGGTGGTAAAAGGACGCGTTGTTCATCCTTCTCCGCTCACTGTAACCGTGTCGTTGTACGATACCTCTGACGGAAAGGAGCTTTTCAACCGTCAGTACAGGGTCGGGAAGGGAGAGACGCGGCCGCTCGCACACGAGATCGCAGGGGACATCTATACCGCTTTCACCGGCAAACCCGGCATATTCAGGACGAAGATAGCCTTCGTCGGCGAAGAGGCCGGGGCAAAGGGGATCTATATTATGGACTGGGACGGGCATAGGATGAGAAAGCTCGGCCCCAGGGGCAGTTTTGTCCTGGCTCCGCGCTGGTCTTACGACGGTACGAAGCTCGCCTATTCCAAGGAGCGGGGTAGACAATGGGGGATATATTTGTTAGACTTTCAGAGAATGACCGAAAAGAGGATCTTCGTATCCAGGGGTACCAATATGGCCGGCAATTTCTTCCCGGGCGGCGATTCATTTGTCTTCTCTTCGTCCAAGGACGGCACTCCCAACATTTACGTAGATAACCGCGGCAAAGGCAGCATCAGGAAGCTGACTTCGACTCACGGCATCAACGTCTCTCCAGCCGTTTCACCCGACGGAGGCAGTATAGTCTTTGTGTCCGACCGCGATGGAAGCCCGCAGATCTACGTCATGAGCGCTGAGGGCTATGATGTGCGCCGCGTCACCTTTCAGGGGTCCTACAATACCTCTCCAAGCTGGTCTCCTTCCGGGGACAGGATCGCTTTTTCCGGCAGGCACGCGGGAAAGAACCAGATCTTCATCGTCAAGCCCGACGGCACCGAGCTCACGCAGCTCACCGAAAACGGCAACAATGAAGAGCCCTCTTTTTCTCCTGACGGCAGATACATCGCGTTTTCTTCCGACCGGGACCGCGCAAAGGGTATCTACATCATGAGGGCGAACGGGGAATCCCAGCAGCGGATAACCCCGAAGAACCTGAGGGCCTTCGGTCCCGCCTGGTCGCCGAACTGACTTTTTTGTTAATCCACATTTTATATAAGGAGGATGTCATGAAGAGGTTCTGGATTGTTCTTGTTTTGATGGTCTTTGTTTCGTACGGGTGCGCGCAGAGGGCGGCCGTAAAATCCGAGGCAGGGCAGCCCCAGAAAGAGCAGAAAGCCGAAGAGATGAAGACTCAGAAGCCGGCGGAAGCCGCACCCGAGACGCAGAAAGAATCGAAGATCGAAAAGGCGGAAGTGGCGAAATCAGAGGAAGCGGAGGCGGAAACACCGGGAGAAGAAGGGCTGTTCAAAGACATCCATTTCGATTTCGACAAGTACAACATCCAGGATGCCTACAGGAGCGAACTGAAGTCTGTCGCCGCGTGGATGAGAAAGAATTCCGCAGCGAAGCTTTCGATCGAGGGCCACTGCGACGAGCGCGGCACAAACGAGTATAACCTCGCACTCGGCGACAGAAGGGCGAAGGCGGTAAAAGATTACATCGTGTCCCTCGGCGTCCCTTCTTCGAGAATCGAGACGATCAGTTTCGGCGAAGAAAAACCCCTCTGCACCGAACACACCGAGGAGTGCTGGGCAAAGAACAGACGTGCGCACTTCGTGGTGCTGAAATAGCGGAGTGACCGTGAAAACAATTGCAACGATCCTGTTTATTTTAACGCTCTTCGGATGCGCATCGAGCGGCGACGTGGATTTCCTCAGCCGGCAGGTCGACGACCTGAAGATGCAGACGGAAGGCCTGCAGAAGGAAGCCGACAGGACAAGAAAAGATGTCGCCTCGCTGAAGCAGGCGTCGGGCTCCATGGTAAAAGAAGACTCCTTCACAGCTGTCCGCGAAAGCCAGGCGGATCTGAACCAGCGGCTCTCGGATGTATCAAGCGGGCTCCAGGAGCTGAGGGGCCGGTTCGACGAAAACAGGTTTAACCTCGACAAGACCTTCAAGGACCTCTCTGCGGAGAGGGAGATCCTGAAATCCCAGATAGCCGCTATTGAGGCCCAGTTAAAGGCGATGAACGACAGACTCACGGCGATCGAGCCGGCTGAGAAAGCGAAAGCAGCCCTTCAACAGCCGGGCGGGCAGGCCCAGGCAGAGGCGGGAAAACCGGCGGCGCCGACGCAGGGAGAAGCGGTGGCAGCCCCTGAAGCTCCCGCGAACGCGCCTGATGAGAAGACGGCGTACGAAGCCGCCTATGAGATCTTCAAGGCCGGAAAGTACAAGGAGGCCCGTGACAAATTCCAGTCTTTCATAAAGAATTACCCGGAGAGCGAACTTGCGGACAACGCCGACTTCTGGATCGCCGAAACGTATTACGGGGAGAAGGATTACGAAAACGCCATTCTCTCTTATGAAACGCTTCTCAAGAAATATCCGAAGAGCATGAAGGCAAGCAACGCAATGCTGAAACAGGGGCTTTCCTTCATCGAGATCGGCGACAAGAAGACCGGAAAGATCATACTCAGCAGGCTCATAGAGAAATTCCCGGGTTCGCGCGAGGCGTCGATAGCCAAAAAAAAGCTCTCCGGGATGACAAAGAAGAACGGGAAGACAAAGAAGAAAAGGAAGAGATGAATGCGCTCAGGGACAATTTCTCGCGGGTAATCGATTATCTGAGGTTGTCGGTCACGGACCGCTGCAACCTCAGATGCATTTACTGCATGCCGCCTGAAGGGGTCCCTGTCATGGCTCACCGCGACATCCTCAGCTATGAAGAGATCGTCAGGATCGTAACGGTAGCGGCCGGGCTGGGAGTAAGAAAAGTAAGGCTGACAGGCGGTGAGCCGCTCTGCAGAAAAGACCTCTCATTTCTCGTCTCCTCGATCAGGAAGATCGGAGGGATCGAAGACATCAGTGTGACAACAAACGGCACACTCCTGGAAAGACATGCGCGGGAACTTGCCGATGCCGGTCTCGACAGGGTAAACATAAGTATCGATTCCATGCAGGCGGAGAGATACGGGAAGATAACGAGGGGGGGCTCGCTTGAAGCGGCCCTCAGAGGACTGGCTGCCGCCGACAGGGCAGGGCTGAGGCCCGTCAAGATCAATATGGTCCCGATGAGGGGCATCAACGAAGACGAGATCGTGGAATTCGCAAAGATCGCGACCGAATCCGATTATCACGTGCGGTTCATAGAATTCATGCCGTCGGCGGATGTCGATTTCTGGAGCCCCGAAAGATACATCACAACGGACGAGATAAAAAAGATAATCGAGACAATTTCGCCCCTTGAGCCGGTTCGGATCAGGAAGAACGGCCCCTCGAAATATTTCAGGCTCCGCGGCGCAAAGGGCGTCGTGGGTTTCATCAGCGCCCTGACGCACCATTTCTGCGTGGACTGCAACCGCCTGAGGCTCACCTCGGACGGAAAACTCAGGCCCTGCCTCTTTTCGGAAACCGAGATCGACCTTATGTCCCCTCTGCGAAGCGGGGCCGGAGACCCCGAAATCGAGCGGCTTCTGAGGCTGTCCGTCCAGATCAAGCCCGCAGGCCATACAGTCGGCAGCAGGGACAACAGGGAATCGGTCCCCGATCTGTTGTCTCCCGGCCGCAAGCGGAAAAGGCCGATGTCGAGGATAGGAGGATGAAGAGGCTTTCTCACCTCGACGAAAGGGGCAAGGCCCGCATGGTCGATGTTTCCGCCAAGCCGTCCACCGGGAGGGAGGCGGTTGCGAGGGGCTCCGTCGCAATGAGAAAGGAGACCCTAGGCCTCATCAGAAAAAACGATATGGCAAAAGGGGATGTGCTGGGCGTCGCCCGCATCGCCGGGATCATGGCAGCAAAAAAAACCTCCGAGCTTATCCCCCTTTGTCATCCTCTTTGCCTCGCCTCCGTGACGGTCGATTTCGGTTTTGACGTAAAGAAGAGCAGGATCGACATCGAATCGCGAGTGAAGCTTACCGGTCAGACAGGCGTCGAAATGGAGGCGATGACCGCGGTCGCCGTGGCAGCCCTTACGATCTACGACATGTGCAAGGCCGTCGACAGGGAGATGACGATCTCTGAAATCCTCCTGGTCGAAAAGAGCGGCGGGAAAAGCGGCCGCTTCAGGCGATAGACCCGCTTCAGGCTTGATGAGCGACCGGGATGAACGACGGAGATCTTGAGCGTTTCAGGACGTGGTTCGAAAGATACACCAGGTCATTTTCTTCCGAAAAAGAGGACGGCCGGAAAAACATATCCCTCAAGATAGAGCATACCAGCCGGGTCTGCGGCCTGATCCTGCAGGTCGCGCTGGAGGAAACGACTGATCGCCCGCTTCTGCTGCTTGCTGAAGCAACTGCGCTTTTCCATGACATAGGCAGGTTTCCTCAATATGCCCGTTACAAAACCTTCAGGGACAGCATATCCGTCAATCACGGAAGGCTCGGGGCCGAGACCTTGATAAAAGAAAATGTTCTCGAAGGTCTCCCTGAAAGGGAGCGCGAAATGATACTGACGGCAGTACGGTTTCATAACGCCTTCTCCATCCCCGTCATCGATGATCCGGAAGCGCTCTTTCTGGTGAAGCTTGTCCGCGATGCGGATAAACTGGATATCTGGCGCATCTTCCTCGAATTCTATGAAAACGGCAGGGGCGGCCTGGCGTCTGCAGCGGGACTCGGCCTCCCGGATACCCCCGGATATTCGGAGGAGATGGTTGCAGCCATTGTCGAAAAAAAGACCGCGTCACTTTCGTCGGTGAAGTCCCTCAACGATTTCATCCTGCTTCAGCTTTCATGGATTTTCGACCTGAATTTCAACGCCGCTGTGAGAATCCTCCTTGAAAAGGGTGTTGTCGACAGATTCATCCGTCTCCTGCCGGAGACGGAAGCCCTACGGCATGCTTCGCAGATTCTGAGCGATTACGCCGATAAACGCCTGAAAAAGAGCGCGACAGGCAATTCCCCGGAGCGGGGGCAGATCTCCTTGTGAATTCCCGGGGCATCATTTAAAATTAGTCATGGCTCATCTGGTCCAGAATCCGGCCTTTCCGTTCGCAGTGGGTTCGATCGTACTCTACCTCATTGGAAATTATAGCCCATGGCTCATCTACGCCGGCTTCCTGGTCCAGGCGGGATATCTCTTCCAGCGCGGCATGCATCTCGGCAGGTTGCCGATCATAGGGCCGCATGACACGCTCTTTTTCATGGCAGCTTCGACCATATTTTTTGCGGTGCCGATAACGCATGGACTGGAAAACAGGAAGAGGCTGCTCAGGCCGGTCACGTGGCTGTCGGTCTCCCTGGTCCTCCTCTCCATGCTATTTATGCCCCTTGAGGAGCCCCTTCCCCCGGTGCTGAAGACGGTATGGTTCGAGGCGCATGTCGCCCTGTCTTTTTTTGCGTATGCGCTTTTCGGCGTGGCCGCAGTTCTGGGAATGCTGTTCATCGTAAGCCGGGAAGACGGAAGCGAGCTTCTCCAGTACAAGGCGATCCTAGTCGGATACTGTTTCTTTTCGGCCGCCATGGTATTCGGCGGCATATGGGCCTATCTCGCCTGGGGGACTTATTGGCTCTGGACACCGAAGGAGCTATGGACGGTCATCCTCTGGCTGTTCTACAGCCTGTACCTCCATGCGCGTCTCAGGCGCTGGTGGGCCGGAAGGCCGGCGGCCCTGCTCGGGGTCGTCGGGTTCGTCATAGTCATGTTCACCTATCTCGGAGTGAGCCTCCTCATGAAAAGCTCGCACTCGTTTTGATGAAGTCAGTCGCAAGAAGGATAGCCGGTTTTTTCTTTTCGCTGAGAACGGCGGTCTGGCTTCTTATCACGCTCCTTTTGCTCCTGCTCTACGGATCGATCCTGATGCCGCTGAGAGAGGAATTCCAGTCGATGTCCGCTGTGCCGCTCTTCCGGTGGATGACGGGAAACTCCCTCGGAATCACATGGTGGCTCTGGGGCGCTGTATTTGTCCTTTCCCTGCTGACCGCGAACACCCTTCTGTGCAGTGTCGAGTCGGTGATTAAGAAGAGGGGGGCGCGGAACTGGCTTCTCGTGATCTCACCCCAGGTGATCCATATCGGCTTCCTCTTCATCCTCCTTGCCCACCTGCTGAGTTCATACGGGAGCTTCAAGGGGATGACCTACGTGGGACAGGGTACGGTGGTGCGCTTGCCCAACGGTCTCGAAGTGCTCTTCAGGGAAATCAGGGCGGATGTCGATCCTGCCGGATATATCGAGGACTGGTCTGCCGACGTAAGCTATTTCAGGGGAAACAGGGAGATCGCAAACGACGTGATCCGGCCGAACGATCCTTCCTTCGAAGAGGGGCTCGGGATATATGTCCGGACAGTACGGATGGAGCCGTTTCCCGCCGCACTTATCGAGGTGAGCCGGGAGCCGGGGGCGCCCTGGGCCCTCGCCGGCGGTATACTGTTTATAGCAGGCATGACGACCCTTCTCATACTGAAGATACGGAGGGAGGAGGAGGTATGATCTTCGTCGTTCATGAACACCATGCGCGGCATCTTCATTTTGACCTGAGGCTCGAAATGGAGGGAGTGCTGAAGTCATGGGCCGTTCCGAAGGGACCATCAATGAACCCGGCCGACAAGAGACTGGCGGTCATGGTCGACGACCACGACATGGACTACGCGGGTTTCGAGGGGACGATCCCGAAAGGGATGTACGGCGCAGGGGAAGTAGTCATATGGGACAGCGGAACATACGAGTTGAAGGCTGGAAGCGTCGGGACGGGCAAGATCGATATCGTGGTCCACGGCAGGAAACTCAAAGGGGCATTCGCCCTTACAAAGATGTGGCGCAGGGAAAGGGAATGGCTCATGATAAAAAAGAACGACGAATTCGCCGACAGGGGGTTCAGGATGGAGACGGTGCTGAAGTGAAAGCGAAAGACCGGAACATACCCTTTATTGTATTATTTTCCTCCCTGCCGTAAAATTAACACGGTAATGATGTAAGGGGGTCTTTTTCCATTTGATATTTGATCCGACACGGGAGTTAATGGCGGTTGATAGCTTAAGACCGAAAGCATTGAATTTCATAGATGACATCACCGAAGAACTGAAAATTGCGTATCTCGAAGATTCGCTGGCATGGGTCGTCGGTTTCAGCGGGGGCAAGGATTCTACCGCACTCGCTCAATTTGTCTTCTATATGCTCACGGACCTTCCGAAAAGAAGCAGCCACAAGAAGGTCTTTATTATCGCCTCCGATACCCTCGTGGAAATGCCATCAAATCGAAGAACGAATCAAAAAAGAAGTAGCGCAGGTAAATGCGTTTGTTAACAAGCATCGGGATTCAGGAAAAGGAAAATTCCTGCAAGGCTCATCCCTGTAGATAAAGCCCCGAACGTTGTCCTTGACAAAGAAAAAGACTGCACCCTATAATTCTAAAACCATATGAGCTCAACGCTGCAGGAACTCTACGACCTGGGGAAGAGACTCTTCGACGAGGGAAAACTCGGCGAAGCGGAGCCTGTCCTTCGGGAAGTGATCGAGATGAACCCGAGATACGCCGACGTACACAACAAGCTCGGCGTTATCCATAATCTTAAAGGCGACATGACGAAGGCCGCCGAACATTTCGAGAAGGCCCTTGAGCTGAACCCGCGATACACCGAGGCGTCCCTGAATCTTGCGGTCACGTACAATGACCTCGGCGAATACAAAAAGGCCCAGGAGGTCTTCGCCGTGGCCGCGCAGATCGCCCATCCCGACCCGAAGACGATAGATCCCTTCATCGCCGGGAAACTCGCCAACGAGCATTTCAAGCTCGGCAACCTCTACCTCGAATTCAACATGAACGACGAGGCGATCGAGGAATATCGCAAGGCGCTGAAACTGCATCCCAAACTCGCCGACGTGCATGTGAAGCTCGGCATCGCGCTGAGGAACAGGGGAAGCGCCGAGGAGGCGATCGTCCATTTCGTAAAGGCGAAGGTAATCAATCCGAATTACGGCCCCGCATGGGTCCAGCTCGGTCTCAGCTATTACATGGAGGGCCTTACCGGTCTTGCATTCGAGGAATGGGAAAGGGCGCTTCAGCAGATGCCGAACCTGAAAGAGGCTGAAAATTACCTCAAGCTTCTGAAAAAAAAGGATAGATAACCGGAAGTGTCCCTGCTGGACGTAAGGGATCTCACCATCTACTTCAAGTCATCAGCCGGGCCGGTCCCCGTCGTGTCATCCCTCAATTTCCAGATAGGGGAATCCGAGATCTTCGGGCTCGCCGGCGAGAGCGGATGCGGCAAGAGCATCACCGCACTGTCGATCATGGGCCTCCTGCCGTCGAACGCATTTGCGGAAGGGAAAATACTCTTCAGGGGAAAAGACCTCTTTACGCTTGACGCCGAGTCCAAGAGAAGGCTCAGGGGAAGCGAGATATCGATGATATTCCAGGAGCCGATGACTTCGCTCAACCCGGTGCTCACTGTGGGATACCAGATCGCCGAGGTCCTCATGACCCACGAGGGGATGTCCCGAAGAGACGCGATCGACAGGGCCGTGGAACTGCTCAGGTCGGTCAAAATACCTTCCCCCGAGCAAAGGGTGAAGGATTACCCCCACCAGATGTCCGGGGGGATGAGGCAGCGGGTCATGATCGCAATCGCGATCGCCTGCAACCCCTCGCTCCTTATAGCGGACGAGCCGACGACCGCGCTCGATGTTACGATACAGGCACAGATCCTCGAACTTCTTCAGGGGTTGCGCGAAGAGCTCAGGATGTCGATCCTGTTCATCACCCACGACCTCGGCGTGATCGCCGAGAACGCGTCGCGCGTCGGCATCATGTACGCCGGAAGGCTGATGGAGATAGCGGATATCACGGAGATCTTCAACAATCCCCGGCACCCCTATACGATAGGTCTCCTCGAATCGATCCCAAAGGGAAAGGGCGCACCGCTGAATCCGATCCCGGGAAGCGTACCGCGGCCTGAAGAACTGCCGGAAGGCTGCAAATACGCGGAGAGGTGCAGTTACGACAGGCCCGGCTGCGAAGAAAAAGAGCAGCCTCTCGTGGAGGTAGCGCCGGAACACTACGTGAGATGCGCGAGAACTGATGAAATAAAATGGAGCTTCTCAAGGTAGATTCATTAAGAAAATATTTCGAGATGGGAAAGGTCTTCGGCTCCAGGAGAACCCTGAAGGCGGTCGACTGTGTGAATTTTTCCGTCATGAAAGACAATGTCGTCGCCCTGGTCGGGGAGAGCGGCTGCGGCAAGTCGACTGTGGCAAGGCTGGTTCTGAGGCTGATCGAGCCGACCTCCGGCAGGGTGCTCTTCAGGGGTAAAGACATCTCCGGCCTGGACCGCCCGGGTCTCAAATCGTTCAGAAGATCCGTGCAGATAATCTTCCAGGACCCCTTCGCCTCCCTCAACCCCAGGAGGACCGTCTATGATGCGGTTTCCGAGCCGCTCCTTATCCACAAGGCGGTGCCCCGCACCTCCATGAGAGACAAGGTGGTCGACCTGCTCGGCAGCGTCGGTCTTGGTTCAGTTGTCCTGAACCCTTACCCCCACGAGTTCAGCGGCGGTCAGAGGCAGAGGATCTGCATTGCGCGCGCCCTTGCTGTATCTCCCGAGGTCATCGTTGCCGACGAGCCGCTGTCGGCGCTCGATGTCTCCATCCAGGCCCAGATCATAAACCTCCTCACGGACCTCAGGAAGAAAACGAATATCTCTTTCCTCTTCATAAGCCACGACCTCCGTGTAGTTCACTATTTCAGCGATACAGTGGGCGTCATGTACCTCGGGAAGATAGTGGAATATGCGAAAACGGACGACCTCTTCGACAAGCCTCTGCATCCTTATTCGGAGGTGCTACTGGCGTCGGCGCCGAAACTGAAGCCCGAACAGGGGGAGAGGGTACACAGGGCGCCGCTGAAGGGAGAAGTGCCGAGCCCTATCGACATACCCCCGGGATGCCCCTTCCATCCGCGCTGCCCGAAGAAGTTCGAGCCCTGCGACAGGGTCGTGCCGCAACTGGAGGAAAGCGGCGGACGGCTCGTGTCGTGCCACCTCCGAAACCCTTACGAAAGCGCCGGCAAATAGTCTGTCATTCCCGATGCCGGGAATCCTTCCAAAAATTTTCGTGAAAGACGCAGGACTAGCCGGCATGACAGGTTGGGGGCATCTCTAAAACAGCTTTTCGATCTTTGCCTTCACATCCCTGTCCTGCCAGTCGTATTCGCCGTAGAACCGTTCGACGATATTCCCTTTCCTGTCGATGAGGAAGGTGGTCGGCGTCGAAAACACCTTGTAACGTCGTGCGACCGCGTTGTCTTCATCCATAAGAACAAGGAACTTGATGCCCTTCGTGTCAACGTATTCCTTCACACCCTCGGCGGACCTGTCGAGGGAAACTGCGACGACCTGGAACCCCCGCGATCTCAGCTCCTGGTAAAGCCTGTTCATCGACGGCATCTCCGAAACGCAGGGAGGACACCAGGTGGCCCAGAAGCTCAGGAGAACCACCTTCCCCCTCAGAGACGCAAGGGATACAGTCCCGCCCCTGAGGTCTTTCAGGGAAAAATCAGCCGCCTTCTCGATCACCGGCGGCCTTTTGCTGTCAGCGGGCGAATATGAGCCCATGGCGGTAAGCAAAACGAAGGCAACGATCAGGGATATCTTTTTTGCACTGTTCATTATCAACGCCTCACGTCTCATATTTTAACGTCTCGCCTAAAATTAAACAAGACGCCCGTCACGGGAACATCTTTCCGGGATTCAGGAGGTTCTTCGGATCGAAGGCCGCCTTTATCCTTTTCATCAGATCGAGCTCCAGCGGCCCTATCTCCATCGTGACGTATTCAGACTTGGTCAGCCCGACGCCGTGCTCGCCCGAGATAGTTCCCCCGAGTTCGAGGGTCGCCGCAAATATATCCTTGACGAGCCTTCGGGCTTTTTCGTATTCTTCGGCATTGTCCCTGTCGACCATGAGGTTTACATGTATGTTGCCGTCGCCGGCATGGCCGAAATTCACTATCCTTATCCCCGTCTCATCAGAAAACCGCCTCAATCTCACCAGCATCTTAGGGATCATGCTCCTCGGGACAACGATGTCTTCGTTTATCTTTGTAGGCATAAGATGGTACAGTGCGGGAGAGACCGCCCGCCTCGCTTCCCAGATCTTTTCCCTGGCCGCCTCACCTTCCGCCATGATCATCTCCCCGCCGAGCCTGGCGCATATCTCCGAGACCTGCCCGGCCTCTTTCGTAATCGCCGCCGGATGGCCGTCGAGTTCGATAAGCAGGATCGCCTCGGCGTCCTTCGGGAGGCCGACGGGCCTGTAGTTTTCGACCGCCTTTACCGCCTCCCCGTCGAGAAACTCGAGCGTCCTGGGGATAATTCCCTTAGCTATCACCTGCGTGACCGCTGCTCCGGATTTTTCGAGATCCTTGAAGAGAGCCAGCAGGGTAATGACATCCTGGGGCGATGGAAGGACCTTCAGCCTGATCTTTGTCGCCACCGCAAGGGTGCCTTCGGAGCCGACAAGGAGCCTTGTCAGGTCGTATCCCACAACGCCCTTCGCCGTTTTCACGCCGGTATTGATCACCTCGCCGCCGGGCAGGACCGCCTCGAGACCCATGACGTAGTCCCTCGTGACCCCGTACTTGACCGCCCTCGGTCCGCCCGAATTCTCCGCGATATTTCCCCCGATAGTGCAGAAATTCATGCTCGCCGGGTCCGGCGGATAGAAGAGACCCTGCCATTCGAGCACTTTCTGCAGAGTGCCGTTGATCACCCCGGGTTCGACAAGTACCTGCATGTTCTCACGGTCTATTTCGAGGATTCTGTTCATCTTCTCGAGACTCATGACGATCGCGCCCTTTGAAGGCACCGCGCCGCCGGTCATGCCGCTCCCTGCACCGCGGGGGATGACGGGGACGCCGTTAGCGGAAGAGAATTTCATCACCTCCACCACATCAGCCGTGTCCCGGGGCCATACGACGGCGGATGGCTGTGCCCCCAGGCCCGAGGCGTCAAAGCCATAGCACAGCAGGTCTTCCGGCTCGGTTGATGTCTTTCCCGGAAGGACTGCGGACAACTTATTCATGACACGGCACCAAGAGATAAATTTTCACTGCATAGGGAAGGGGCACAAGGAGGAAAACTACGGAATACTTTTTTAATGACTCTCAAATCTCTTCCTGTGGCATCCGGGCTTTCTGCGGTTATCTTTCCTTTTTAATTTACGCCTTCACCCACCCCGGCAAGCTGCATCGAGATCACCTTTGAGACTCCCGCCTCTTCCATCGTAATGCCGTAGAGGTTCCGGGCCACGCTCATGGTTGTTCTGTTGTGGGTGACCACGACAAACTGGGTTCCGCCGGAGAGTTCTTCCAGCATCTTTGCGTATCGTTCGGTATTCGATTCATCGAGTGGAGCATCGGCCTCGTCGAGGATACACAGGGGGGTCGGCTTGATCAGGAAGCTTGCGAACTGGATCGAAAGCGCGGTAAGCGCCTTTTCGCCGCCGGAAAGGAGATGGATGTTCTGGAGCTTCTTGCCAGGGGGCTGGACGATGATTTCGATGCCGGATTCGAGGATGTTGTTCTCGTCGGTAAGCACGAGCTCGGCCCGTCCTCCCCCGAAGAGCGTAACGAAGATCTCGGCGAACTTTGCGTTCAACGTTTCGTACGCCTCCTTCAGCTTTTTCCTCGTCGTACTGTTTATCTTTGAGATCGCCTCCTCGAGCTCCGCGATCGACCTCGTGAGGTCCTCGTGCTGGCCGGACATGAATTCGTAACGGGTCCGAAGTTCGTCGTACTCTTCAAGGGTCCCGAGATTCACCGGCCCCATCTCCCTGATCTTCTCTCTCAGCTCGGCGAGCCTTGCCTCCTCTTCTTCGCTCACCTCCGCCGGCTCGATCTCCGCTATCTCCCTGCCGTAACTGTTTCTCACATTTTCCGCAAGATTTTCGAGCCTCAGCTTCTGTTCAGTCCTCCGCACATCGAGTTCTGAGATGCGTGAAGTCACCGCGCCGCCCTGCTGACGGAGGGACCTGAGACCCTGTTCCACAACGATCAGGGCTTCGTTTTCCTTCTCGATCTCCTCTTTCTTCTGCGCGATATCGAGCCTGACCGCGTCCGCTTCCGATACAAGCTTCCTGAGCCGTTCTTCCTGCTCAATCACCGAGGACTCCCGCTGCGAGATCCTCGAAAGGACCGACTCCCGCTCGGCGACCAATTCGGTTTTCTTCACCCGCGCCTCTTCCTTTGCCTGCAGGGCCGCCTCTATCTCGTTCCTGATCCCTTCGAGCCGCTCCCTGTTCGATGCGGCGAGGAGTCTGAGATCCGTCACCTCCGCCCTGTGCTCCTCCATCTCGGACTTTTTCTGCGAAATCCCTTCCTGGAGAAGCAGGGTCTCCGACTCACTTGTGTTTTTCCTCGCTTCGACCGACTCTATCCGCGTCCCGATCTCCACGATAGCCGCACCGAGAGAACCTTTTTCCTTCGTTATCTCTTCGATCTCGAGAGTGAGATACGCAAGCTTTCTGCTCACCCTTTCCTTTTCATCGGTGTATCTCTCCACGTTCAATCTCGACAGGGAGACTTCCTTCTCTATTTTGTTGATCGAAGAGTCGACCGTCTTTACCGCCTCTTCCTTTTCCCGGATTGTCTCCTGCAATGCCTGGACTTCGTTCGATATACCCTCGATGAGCTCCTTTTTCGCCTCGATCGTTTCTTCGAGCTCCCTTATTTCGCGCTTTCTCTTGAAGATCCCTTTCTCCCCGCCGACCACGACTGCACCGGAAGGTTCGATCACCTCTCCTTCCAACGTCGCGAAGGTGTGTCTTCCGTCGAGGGCCCTCAATGATAGGGCGGCATTCAGGTCCCTCACGATCAGGACATTGCCGAGCAGGTTCCCCGCCATCTTGCCGTATCCGTCTTTTATCCGTACGAAATCGAGCGCCCGGCCGATTACATCCTCCACGGGGGAGTGATCGAAGCGAAGTTCCGGAGGCCCCGCCGGGATGAAAACCGTTTTCCCGAGACCTTTGCCCTTGATGGCGGAAACTACACGCCCGATATCGGCATCCGACTCCATCACAAAAGAATCCACCTTTTCGGAAAGCGCGCTTTCTATCGCCTTCTCATATTCCGCATCGACTTCAACGACGTCGGAGAGGGTCGCCCGGAATCCCGCATCGCAGCTGGCCGAAATCAGTTCCCTCGTCGGGCTGTCAAAGACTATCTCCCTGAGGGAGCCTAACCTCGATATCGAGGAGGCGAGTTCCTCGCGGGCAGCGGAGTGGGACTTCAGGCGCTCCTCAAGCAGCGCCTTCCCTTCCGTTTGCTCGCGGATAAGGATCTCCTTCTTCTCCTCCTGCAGGAGAAGTTCATTACTGCTCCCGAGGATCTCCGTTTCAGCGGCTGTTATCGACCGCTCGATGTCGGCAAGCATCTTTCTCGAGTCTTCCGCCTCTCTCGCGGAAGAAGACTCTCTCCTTTCAAGGGATTCGAGCGAGGACTGCAGTCTGCCGAATTCGTTCCTCAGGCCGCTCAATTCTTCGGAGATCCTGAAAAGCTCCCGCCTCTTCTCCTCGATCATCTCCTCTTTTCCCGCAAGTTCCTCTTCGGCGGACCGGAAGGTCTCCCCCTTTTCCCTCAACAGTTCGGCATGTGATTCTATCTCGTCGGCGATCCTTTCGCTGCTCAGTCTCAACTCATCGCACCGTGCGGACAAGCCGGCGCTCCGCGCATCCATCTCGGCTTCCCGACTCTCGATCTTTCCCCGGTACTCGATAAGGTTGCCGATATCGTTTCTGGCGACTGCGGCGGCCCTCTCTATTTCCGAGATTTCCCTTTCCATGTTCTGATAGTTGTCTTGAACCGCTTCGAGGGCCTTCTCCCTTTCGAGGACAACGATCCTCCTCGATTCGACCCTGTTTTCGGTATCGGAAATCTCGGAGCCGAGCAGGGCTTCCCTTTCCTTGAGTGAGCCGAACTCCTCCATGATCGCGGTATGGGCTTCGGTAATCCTCCGGTACTCCCTCCCGGCGATCTTCAGCTCGATCGCATGCGTTTCGGCGGAGAGCTTCTTGTATCGTTCCGCCTTTTTTGCGAGCCTGTCGAGGATATTGAGCTGCTTTTTGACCTCCGATATTATGTCGCTGATGCGCGTGAGGTTCGCCCGCGACGACTCCAGCTTGGAGAGCGCCTCGGCCTTCCTCACCTTGTACTTCATCACCCCGGCGACTTCTTCTATAATGAACCTTCGCTCGCAGGGCTTGGAGTTGATGATCTCGCCGATCCGGCCCTGTTCGAGGATCGAATAGCTTTTGAAGTCAAGGCCTGTGTCCAGAAAAATGTCCCTGATGTCTTTCAGCCTGCAGGGGGTCCTGTTGATCATATACTCGCTTTCACCCGAGCGGTAGAGCCTCCTGGTGACCATCGTGACGTCGTCCAGGCCGTTTCCGTTGCCTGCGCCGGCTCCGTTCATCCCGGAGACTGCCATTGTGACCTCAGCCATTCCCTTCGGCTTCTTCGAGCTGGATCCGTTGAAGATGACTTCGGCCATATTTTCGCCCCTGAGGCTCTTCGCACTCTGCTCGCCCAAGACCCACCTGAAGGCGTCGACGATATTGCTTTTGCCGCAGCCGTTTGGGCCCACGATACCCGTGATCCCCTGGTTGAGGACGAACGAGGTCTTATCGGCAAACGATTTGAACCCTATTAATTCGAGTTTTTCGATTCGCATTTTTTAAGAGATGGACGAGAAATTGACAGCGATTTAGTATACCCCAAGATCAAATTGACTGACAAGAGATTTAGGGAAGATCAATGTCGCCGAGATATGCCGCACCGGCGATTGCGGACAGCGGCGGCAGATAAAAGAAGGGCTCCCAAAAGGGAGCTCTTTCCGCCGGGCTATTTTTTCTTCGCGACCTTGCACGAGGCCGGGGACTTCGGGTTCGCGCCTCAGGTGGGAACGCCGAGTTTCGGAAATACCACAGTCTGAAGAAGTATCCAGACAATAATGACGGCGATAATGGTAAGGAGGTCGCTCATCCTATTTTTCCTTCTTCTCCGTCTTTGCTTCTTTTTTCGCCTTGCCCTTCGCCACTTTTACCGATTCGTAATCGACGAATTCCAGAATCGCCATCGGCGCCGAATCCTTCAGCCGGTTTCTCGTCTGGACGAGCCTGAGATACCCGCCGTTTCTGCCGGCGAAACGCGGAGCGATCTCGTTGAAAAGCCTGGAGGCCGCACCCCGGTCGGTCACGTAGGACAGGACCTGCCTCTTTGAGTGGACATCACCCCTGATGCCGAAGGTAACGAGCCTCTCGGCGATCCTCTTCGCCTCCTTCGCCTTCGGTACCGTCGTCTCTATCCGCTGGTTATCGAAAAGAGACGTCACCAGTGTGCGCAGGAGGGCCTTTCTCTGGTTGGCCGGCCTGCCGAACAATCTTCCATCAACTTTATGACGCATTTTCTTTAACACCTCCGGTGTGATGTAAAACCGCCTCTGCACTGGCGCTGTCGATGTCGAGTTTCATCCCGAGGTGAAGCCCCATCCTGCCGAGGATCTCCTTGATCTCATTGAGAGATTTCCTTCCGAAATTCTTCGTCTTGAGCATCTCCGGCTCGGTCTTCTGCACCAGTTCCGCAATCGTTCTGATGTTTGCGTTCTTCAGACAATTGTAGGACCTGACGGACAGTTCCAGTTCGTCGACGTTCTTAAACAGATTGTCGTTCAGCGAAGAGTAGGAACTATCGGATTTGACGGACGCCGCTTCCTCAGCGGCCACTTTTTCCGACTCTTCCTCTTCGAATATGAAAAGGTCCATATGCTCTATAAGTATCGAGGCGGCCTGTGAAACCGCCCTTTCCGGGGTAACGCTCCCGTCCGTCCAAATCTCCATGATGAGTCTGTCGTAATCCGTTTCACGTCCTACCCTGGCCTTCTCTACCCAGAAATTCACCTTCCTCAGAGGAGTAAACGCCGCATCCACGGCAATCATGTCGACCGGGAGGTCTTCCTTGTTCAGCTCGGAAGAGAGGTATCCCTTGCCCTTTCTTATGTACATCTCGGCATTGAACGCAGCGCCCTTGTCGAGCGTCGCTATAACAAGCTCGGGATTCAGTACTTCTATTGATGAGTCGCACTGCAGGTCGACGCCCGTAACCGTCTGCGGACCCTTGACGTTGAACGTTCCGACCTTCCCACCCTCGCCGTGGAACCTGAACCTCAGCTGTTTCAGGTTGAGTATTATATTGATAACATCTTCTTTGACGCCTGTAATCGTCGAAAATTCGTGAAGGGCGCCCGAAATCCTGACCGCGGTGACCGCGGCGCCTTCTAGCGATGACAGCAGAACTCTCCTGAGCGAATTGCCGATGGTGGTTCCGAAACCCCGTTCAAGCGGTTCCGCGACGAGCCTCCCGTACGTGCTGCTTAATGTCTCTTCATCAAACCTGATCTTGTCAGGAAGCTGAAAGCCTTTTTTCCTAAGATTCATAAGGCCTCCCATGTGCCTCAAATTTATATTTAAATTTCAGATAATACTGTTCCGAAGAATCCCGCGACCCCGCCAAAAGGCCTCTTATTTGGAGTAGAGCTCCACTATGAGCTGCTCCTGTGCGGTAAGCTGGATATCTTCCCTTGCCGGTATCTGCAGGATCTTCCCTTTAAAATTCTGGAAATCGACTTCCAGCCATGAAGGAACCCCCCTCTGTTCTACCCTGGAAATACTGTCCTTGATGATCTCGATCTCCCTGCTCGGCTCCCTCACCTCGACCACATCGCCCACGCGCGTTTGAAACGAAGGGATATTGACCTCCTTCCCGTTGACAAGGAAATGGCCGTGTTTCACAAGCTGACGGGCGCTGGTTCTGTTTGCGGCAAAACCCATCCTGTAGGCAACGTTGTCTATGCGGGTTTCAAGAAGCTGCAGAAGCACCTCGCCCGTCACGCCCTTCTTCCTCTCCGCGCCGTAGAAATATTTCCTGAACTGCCTTTCGAGGACTCCGTAAGTATGCCTCACCTTCTGCTTCTCCCTGAGCTGCATGCCGTAGTCGGACAGCTTGCCGCGACGCTGACCGTGCTGTCCCGGAGGATACTGTCTTCTTTCCACCGCGCACTTCTCGGTATAACACCGGTCGCCCTTGAGAAAAAGTTTTTCCGTTTCCCTGCGGCAGAGCCTGCACTGCGGTCCCGTATATCTCGCCAATTTACACCCTCCTCCTCTTTGGTGGTCTGCAGCCGTTATGCGGTACAGGCGTCACATCCTTGATCAGGTTTATGTCAAGTCCCGCCGCCTGGAGGGCGCGAATCGCCGATTCTCTGCCGGCTCCAGGACCTTTCACATATACGTCCACCTGCCTCATCCCGAAATCGATCGCCTTCTTGGCCGCCGCTTCCGCCGCGATCTGGGCGGCATAAGGAGTGCCTTTTCTGGATCCCTTGAAGCCGAGGTTGCCCGCACTCGACCACGTGACCACGCCGCCGGCCGGATCCGTTATCGTTACGATCGTATTATTGAAGGTGGCCTGGATATAGGCCGCCCCGCTCGCTATGCTCTTTTTATCTCTCTTGACTCCCTTTTTCCTCTGAGCCATGAACTATGCCTCCTTCTTTTTTCCGACAACCGCTTTCCTGGGACCCTTTCTCGTGCGGGCGTTTGTCTTCGTCCTCTGCCCTCTCACCGGCAGGCCCAGCCTGTGCCTCAGTCCCCGGTAGCATCCGATATCCGTCAGTCGTTTGACGCTCATTGCTATATCACGTCTCAGATCGCCTTCGACCCTGTAATCTCTTTCGATAAGCGTTCTTATCTTGACCGCGTCCTCGTCGCTGAGATCCTTCACCCTGACATCGGGGTTCACCTGCGCCTCTTCGAGGATCTTTTGGGAAAGCGCCCGTCCAATGCCAAAAATACGCGTCAGGCCTATCTCAATACGTTCATTCTTGGGTAAATCAACTCCAGCGATTCTCGCCAACTTAGACCTCCTTGAATAAATAGTGAAAAGTGAATAGTAAGCAGTGAACAGCGTCCGGCATGCGCCTCACAGCGCTGTGACCTTTACCTTCCACTGCTGACTGTGACTGCTCACCTTTCACCGCTTGTTATCCCTGTCTCTGCTTGTGCTTGGGGTTGTCGCAGATCACTCTTACGACTCCCCTCCTCTTGATAATCTTGCATTTTGCGCATATGGGTTTTACTGATGAACGAACCTTCATAATAGCTCCTTAAATTATATATCTATTTTCTTTCTATTTGAATCTGTACGTAATCCGGCCCTTTGTGAGGTCATACGGTGAGAGCTCGATCGTCACCTTGTCCCCCGGCAGGATTTTTATAAAATGCATCCTCATCTTGCCGGAAACATACGCGAGTATCGTCTGGCCGTTTTCGAGTTCGACCTTGAACATTGCATTCGGCAGGGTCTCGACTATTGTCCCCTGCACTTCTATACTGTCTTCTTTTCCCATGAAACTGTTATAATAACTTTCTTAATTAAATTTAGTCAATATTCTGGGAGCATCTTTCGTAATAAGAATCGTGTGCTCGAAATGGGCCGATTTCCTGCCGTCAGCAGTGACGGCGGTCCAGCCGTCATCGAGTATCCTCACTTCGTGCGTACCCGCATTCACCATCGGTTCGATTGCAAGCGTCATGCCGCGCTGCAGCCGGGGACCGCGGCCCCCCACCCCGTAATTCGGGACCTGAGGCTCCTCATGCAGTTCCCTCCCGATGCCGTGGCCCACGAAGAGGCGAACCACGGAAAACCCGTTTTCCTCAACGTGTTTCTGGATCGACGCGGAGATATCGTACAGACGATTGCCCTCGCTCGCATTCCGGATTCCTAAATCAAGCGCTTCTTCGGTCACCTTTATCAGCTTCTCCGTTTCCCTGTCCACATCGCCGACGGGGATATTAATCGCCCCGTCTCCATAAAATCCGTCCATGTAAACGCCGAGATCGACGCTAACGATGTCGCCTTCCTTAAGCCTCCGCAGGGATGGGATGCCGTGAACAACCTCCTCGTTTACCGAAGTGCAGATGCCCGCGGGGTAACCCCGGTATCCCTTGAAGGCGGGCGTCCCGCCGAGTGCCCTTATTCGCTCCACGGCCAATGCCTCGATATCCCTTGTCGTTATTCCTGCCGCTATGGCGCCCCTGAGCGATCCCAGCACTTCACCCACGATCCGACCGGCACGGGCCATCTTTTCGATCTCCTCGGCGGACTTCAAAAAAATCACATCACTCCGGGCGCCGCCGGGCAGCGCCTATCTTACCCACGTCTGCCCCTCGTTCTCCCCTTTTTCATGAATCCTTCGTAAGAACGCGTCACGAGATGCGACTCGACCTGAGATATCGTGTCGAGGCCGACCCCGACAGCTATAAGCAGGGATGTTCCTCCAAAATAAAAGGGCACGCCGAATTTTTGTATGAGAATCTCGGGAATAACGCATACAATCGCCAGATAGATCGCGCCGACAAAGGTGAGCCTCGAAAGGACGCGGTACAGGTACTCTGAGGTCTTCTGTCCCGGTCTTATCCCGGGTATGTACCCGCCGTATTTTTTTAGATTATCTGCTACGTCGACCGGATTAAAAACAATGGCCGTATAAAAATAGGCGAAAAAGAAGATCATGCTGACATAAAGGAGTGTATAGAGGATCGTCCCCGGCGCCAGCTGTTTCGCAAATGCCTGGACCCACGGGACGGGGATGAAGCCCGCCACGGTGGCGGGAAACATGATTATGGATGACGCAAAAATCGGGGGAATGACACCTGACGTATTTATCTTGAGAGGCAGATGAGTCGATTGGCCTCCGTAGACCTTTCTTCCCACCACCCTTTTTGCGTAC
Organism: Thermodesulfovibrionales bacterium; assembly: GCA_046704045.1. Lineage (GTDB taxonomy): Bacteria > Nitrospirota > Thermodesulfovibrionia > Thermodesulfovibrionales > UBA6898 > JAWOKY01. Next base: position 23,467 of record JBJKSM010000025.1, read on the forward strand.
TGCACCGGGATCTTGCGCTGGCCTCTTTCAAGATAGATGATTGCGCCGACGACGGCAACCATCATGGCAATGAGGAATATTACGAAGAAGATTGAAAGTTCATTAGCCCTCACGAGTCGTACAGTGCTCACGACTGCATTGGGAAACCGCGCAACGATGCCTGCGAAAATAATCAGAGAGATACCGTTGCCGATACCCCTTTCGGTGATCTGCTCTCCGAGCCACATGATGAATGCGGTCCCGGACGTCAACGTTATCATGGTAACCAGGCGGAACGACCAGCCGGGTGTCTGGACGAACTGTCCGCCGGACATACTCTCAAGCCCGACCGCGATGCCGAAGGACTGGATCGCCGAGATAGCAACGGTTCCATACCTTGTATATTTTGTTATCTTCTTTCTCCCCTCCTCGCCTTCCTTGGCAAGTTTTCCAATAGCGGGAACGACAACGGTGAGAAGCTCCAGGATGATGGCGGCGCTGATGTAAGGCATGATGCCGAGCGCAAAGATGGTGACCCTCGATAGTGCGCCGCCAGAAAACATGTCGAAGAAATTCATCATGGCGCCGCCCTCTTGCGTGAGAAACTTGCTGAGTGCGTCGCCGTTTATCCCGGGCGTCGGTATATGGCAGCCAATTCTGTAGACAACGAGAAGGCCCAGGGTGAAAAAAACCCTTTTTTTCAACTCTTCGATCTTGAAAATATTCTGAAAGCTGGAAAGCGCGCCCAACTTATATTACCTCGGTCTTTCCGCCCGCGGCAGCAATCTTTGCCGCAGCCGATTCACTGAACGCAGATGCCTTCACGGTAACGGGCCTTTCGATCTTCCCTCCGCCGAGCACCTTGAGGCCGTCTTTGAGGTCCTTGATAATCTTCCTCTCTCTGAGCAGTTCGGGAGTGATAACGTCAATGCCCGACAGGCCGTTGATCACGTCGAGATTGATAATCGAGAATTCGACGCCGAAGTTGTTTCTGAATCCCCTCTTCGGCAGTCTCCTCTGCATAGGCATCTGTCCGCCCTCGAAACCGAGGCCCACGGTTCCGCCCGATCTTGCCTTCTGTCCCTTGTGTCCCTTGCAGGACGTTTTTCCGTGTCCCGAGCCAACGCCCCTTCCAACCCTCTTGTTCTTCCTGCGGCTACCTGCGGCCGGCTTAATCTCTTCGATCTTCATATATCGCTGCGCCTCCCAGACTATTCTTCCACTTTTTCAACGGCGATGAGATGCGGCACCCTGCTTATCATGCCCCGCGTCGCACCGTCATCCTTCCTGGTGACGGCGGTTCCTATCTTTTTCAGTCCCAGCGCGAGCAAAACCTTCCGCTGCTTCTCGGGAATGCCTATGTGTCCTCTCTTAAGGGTTATCCTCACCATCACGCATTCGCCTCCTGAGCTTCTTCTTCGCCTCTTCCTCTGAGTTTCACCACCGACTCGGGGTCCTTTAAGTTTACCAGTCCGTTTATGGTAGCCTGGACCGTATTGAAGGGGTTATGGTTGCCGAGGGATTTGGCAACGATGTCCTGAATGCCCGATACCTCGAGGACCGCCCTCACGGCGCCTCCAGCGATAAGACCGGTGCCTTTTTGCGCCGGGTTCATTACAACGGCACCGGACCCGAATTTGCCGATAATCCTGTGGGGAATCGTGCCGTCCTTCAGCGGAAATTTAAGGAGGGATTTTTTCGCCTGCTCTATGGCCTTTCGGATGGCCTCAGGCACCTCCGACGCTTTTCCTTTGCCCATGCCCACCGTACCGTCGCCGTCGCCGACGACGACAAGGGCGCTGAAAGAAAACCGCCGGCCGCCCTTCACCACCTTGGCCACTCTATTTATGTATACAACCTTGTCTTTCAGGTTTAAACCTTCAGGGTCAATCCTTCCCACCTTACCTCCTTGAACAATTTTCGGTCATTAAAATTCCAGTCCGGTTTCTCTCGCGGCCTCTGCAAGAGCCTTGATCCTGCCGTGATAGACATATCCGCTGCGGTCGAAGACGATTTTCTTTATCCCCTTCTCAAGCGCCCTCCGGGCGATCAGGGCGCCGACCTCTTTCGCTGTCTTACAGTTGCCTTTGTGCTGTTGAATATCCTTGATCGGGCTGTCGAGGCTTGAGGCCGAAACGAGCGTGCGACCTTCAGTATCGTCGATCACCTGGGCGTAGATATGATTCAGACTTCTGTAGACAGAGAGCCGAAACCTCTCCTTTGTTCCGACCACTTTCCTCCTGGTCCGTTCATGCCGCCTTTGCCTGCTTTCTTGCCTGCCCTTAACCAAAATTGCCTCCTAAAATGTATACGCGTAAAGGTGATCCATGAATCGCCCTTACATCAGTATTATTTCTTTCCCGTCTTGCCGACCTTCAGCTTAAGCCTCTCACCGGAATGCCTGATGCCCTTTCCTTTATACGCATCGGGCTTTCTCAGTGAATTCAGGTTCGCTGCGATCTGGCCTATTTTCTGTTTGTCGATTCCTGTGAGAGTGATCTGCGTCTGTTTCTGGTCCACTGCTGCGTTTATCCCTTCGGGCAGCTGAAACTCCACAGGATGGGAATAGCCTAGGGAGAGGACGATCTTGCTTCCCTGGACCTGTGCCCTGTATCCGACGCCCACGATATCAAGAACCCGTTGATACCCCTTTGTGACACCATCTACCATATTCGATATCAGGCTCCTCGTCAAGCCGTGCAGAGCCCTGACTTTCTTCGTATCGTCGGCCCTCACGACGACGATCCTGTTTTCCTTCACGGAAACGGCCGTCTCCGGAGGAAAATTCCATGCGAGCTCGCCCTTGGGCCCCTTTATTTTTATGTTGTTCTCCAGCAGCTTCACATCGACTCCGGCCGGAATATCTACAGGTTTCTTCCCGATTCTGGACATCCTAACTCTCCTTTACCAGATATGGCAGAGAACTTCTCCGCCCACTTTTTCCCGTCGGCAAGTCTTGTCTCCGAGGACGCCCTTCGAGGTAGAGAGGACAGAAATGCCGACCCCACCGAGAACGGTGGGAATCCCATCCTTGTCGACATACACCCGTCTCCCGGGCTTACTGATCCTCTTGAGGCCGGAGACGACCGGGCCGCCGTCCTGGGCATACCTGAGCGTGATCCTCAATATGCCCTGCTTCTTGTCTTTCAGTATCTTGTAGGCACGGATAAACCCCTCCTCCTTCAGGATCTTTGCGATGTCGAGTTTCATCCTGGAAGCAGGGATATCCACCTTCTCTGCCTTTATCATGGCGGCGTTCCTGATTCGCGTAAGCATGTCTGCTATTGGGTCAGTTAACATCAATTCACCTCTACCAGCTTGATTTCGTAACTCCGGGGATCTGCCCGCGGAGAGCCAGCGCTCTGAAACAAATACGGCACATACCGAACTGCCTGAGGTAGCCTCTGGGCCTGCCGCAGACTTTGCACCTGTTGTAGGCCCTTACCTGGAACTTGGGCTGCCTCTTCGTTTTCTCTATCATGCATTTTTTTGCCATTATAGCACCTCTCTAATTTCTGAAGGGGACGCCGAGCTGGCGCAGAAGCGCCTTGCTCTCTTTGTCGCTTTTTGCCGACGTGCACACAACCACGTCGAGTCCATGCACCATTTCGACTTTATCATAATCAATCTCGGGGAAAATAAACTGCTCCTTGAGGCCGAGGGCGTAGTTTCCCCTGCCGTCGAAGGATTTCCCCGATACTCCTCTGAAATCCCTTATTCCCGGCAGCGCAATGCTTATCAGCCTGTCGAGGAACTCGTACATCCTGTTGCCGCGGAGGGTCACCTTGCATCCTATCGGCATGCCCTGCCTGAGCTTGAACGTCGCGATCGACTTCTTCGCCTTAGTCACCACCGCCTTCTGCCCGGTGATTATCGCCAGTTCTTTCTGCGCCGCATCGAGGAGCTTTATGTTCTGGATCGCCTCGCCGAGACCTACGTTGAGCACTACCTTCTCGACCTTCGGCACCTCCATAATATTCCCGTAAGCGAATTCCTTCATCATCGCCGGGACGATTTCTTTCGTGTATTTTTCCTTCAACCGTGGAGTCATGCTCAGTCGACGACCTCCTTGCATTTTTTGCACACCCTGTGCTTTGCGCCGCTTTTGACTCCCATTGCGCCGATCTTCGTCGGCTGCCCGCACTTGGGACACAGGAGCAGTACATTCGAAAGATGGATCGGGGCCTCTTTTTCGATGATTCCACCCTGGGTATACGTCTTGTTCGGCTTCATATGCTTCTTGATGATGTTGACCTTCTCGATTATAATGTTCTCCTTGCCCCTGTCGACCCTGAGCACCCTTCCTTTTCTGCCTTTATACTTGCCTGCGATGACCTGCACCGTATCTTCTTTTCTGATTCCCAAGCTCATGTATCCTCCTACAGTACCTCTGGGGCGAGAGAGATTATCTTCATGTACTCTTTCCATCTCAGCTCGCGCGCGACCGGTCCGAAGATTCTCGTACCTACCGGCTCGCCCTGCGGGTTGATGAGAACGACGGCGTTCTGATCGAAACGGATATACGAACCGTCCGGTCTCCGCGCCTCTTTCCTGGTGCGAACTACGACCGCCTTCGTGACGGAACCCTTCTTTATATTGCTGTCCGGCAGGGCCTCCTTGACGCTTACGACAACGATGTCGCCCAGACGGGCATATTTTCTGTGAGAGCCTCCAAGCACTTTCACGCATTGCACTCTCTTGGCGCCGGAATTGTCTGCTACTTCGAGCATGCTCCTGAGCTGAATCATTTCGCCTCGCTCCCCGCAACCGTCTTCAGGACTTCAAGAACCAGCCATCTCTTGTCTTTACTTGTCGGCCGCGTCTCTATGATCTTCACGTCATCGCCGATCTTACACACATTCGCCTCGTCATGAGCCTTGAACTTTGCAACCTTTTTTACCGTCTTCTTATAGACCGGATGCTGGAAATGCCTCGTGACGGCAACCACCACGGTCTTGTTCATCTTGTTGCTCACTACCCTGCCGGTATAAGTTTTGTCAGTCATCTTTACCTTCCACCACTAAGTATTGTCAATGAGATTCCCATCTACTTCCTGCCCTTTTCGCTGATGATCGTGAGCATCCTTGCGATTTCTCTCCTGATGGCCCGTATACGCATCGGGTTCTCTATCTCGCCGGTAGCCTGCTGAAACCTGAGATTGAACAGCTCCCTTCTCAGGTCCTGCTCCTTGTGTGCAAGCTCCTCTGCAGTAAGTTCTCTCATTTCGGAGGCCTTCATATCACACTCTCCTCCCGTCTTACGAACTTGGTAGCGATGGGGAGCTTATTTGAGGCTAGTCTCAGCGCCTCTTTTGCAAGGTCCTCGTTCACCCCGGACATCTCGTAGATGATCCTGCCCGGCTTCACGACGGCCACCCAAAACTCCGGGGCGCCTTTCCCTTTTCCCATTCGTGTCTCGGCCGGTTTTTTTGTGATCGGCTTGTCGGGGAACACCCTGATCCAGACCTTGCAGCCCCTTTTTACGTGGCGGGTAATCGCGATTCTCGCCGCCTCTATCTGCCGGGACGATACCCATCCGGGTTCCATGGCCTTCAGCCCGAACTCGCCGAACGAGACCTCGGAGCCCGTATAGGCCTTCCCGTTCATATTGCCCTTCTGCATCTTCCTGAACTTGACTTTCTTAGGCATCAACATGACTAGGTCCCCTTATATAGCCGCTGCTTCCGTCGCGGGTTTTGAAGCCTCGGGCAGCACATCGCCCGAATAAACCCAGACTTTCACACCTATGATTCCGTATGTTGTCCTCGCCTCCGCGAAGCCGAAATTGATATCGGCCCTGAACGTATGCAATGGCACCCTTCCTTCACGGTACCACTCGGTCCGCGCTATCTCAGCCCCCGCGAGCCGGCCCGAGCAGGTTATCTTGATCCCGAGCGCTCCGAACCGAAGCGCAGAGGCAACGGCCTTTTTCATCGCCCTTCTGAAGGCGACCCTCTTTTCGAGCTGAAGCGCGATATTCTCGGCAACAAGCTGTGCGTCGATCTCCGGCTTCCTGATCTCCTTAATGTCGACCGAGGCCTGTTTTCCGCTGATCAGCTCAAGGTCCTTGCGGAGTTTCTCCACCTCCGAGCCCTTTTTGCCTATGATGATCCCCGGTCTCGCCGTGTAGATGATCACCCGTATCTTCTGGCCAGCGCGCTCTATCTCGATCTTGGAAACCCCCGCATGAAACAGTTTTGCCTTGATCTCTTTTCTGATCGCGATATCTTCAAGCAGCTGATCGGCATATCCCTTCTTCAGATACCATCTGGAGTCCCAGGTCCTCGTTATTCCTATTCTGTTCCCTATGGGGTGCGTCTTCTGGCCCAAAATTTCCTCCTGACTATTTCTCTGTTAATACCACGGTTATATGACAGCTTCTCTTCTTTATCACGTTCGCCCTGCCCATCGCGCGCGGCTCCATCCTTTTCATGGTCGGCCCCTGATCCACGTATGCTCCGCTGACCACCAGCGATTCCGCATCGACGTTTGCGTTCTTCTGCTCCGCGTTGGCCATCGCCGACTTCAGTATCTTTTCTATGAACCTCGCGCCCCTGTATGGCATGAACCGAAGGGATATGAGCGCATCGCCCGCCTTTTTCCCTTTAATCAGGTCGACGACTCTCCGCGCCTTCCTCGGGGTAATTCTCGCATATCGTAAAATCGCCTTTGACTCCATGATCAACCCTTTACCGTCGTAGTCTTTGCCGAGCCTGAATGGCCCTTGAATGTCCTCGTAGGTGAAAACTCGCCGAGTTTATGCCCGACCATGTTCTCCGTGACGTATACCGGAATGTATTTCTTCCCGTTATGCACTGCGAAGGTATAGCCGATGAATTCTGGAAGGACGACTGAGCGCCTCGACCATGTCTTGATCAGTTTCTTCTCTCCCGACGCGTCCATATCTTTCACTTTCTCCATCAGCTTCGCGTCAACGAACGGGCCTTTCTTTAATGACCTTGGCAATTTACTTCCTCCTCTTCACTATGTAGACGTCGGTCCTCTTATTATGCCTCGTCTTTATGCCCTCGGGCTTGCCCCACGGAGTGCACGGCGGCCTTCCTCCGGAGCTCCGCCCCTCGCCACCGCCCAGCGGATGGTCGATCGGGTTCATCGCGACGCCTCTTACATGAGGCCTTTTGCCTATCCATCTGTTCCTGCCCGCCTTGCCTAGGGAGACGTTCTCATGGTCCGGATTGCTCACCTGGCCTATCGTTGCCATACAAAGGGCAGGCACCCGCCTCACTTCGCCGGAGGACAGTTTTACCTGGCAGTACACTTCGTCCTTCGCGATCAACTGCGCGGAGGAACCTGCGCTCCTCACCATTTTTGCGCCCTGCCCCGGCCTCAGTTCTATATTATGTATGAAGGTACCGAGCGGAATATCACTAAGGGGAAGGGCATTACCGGTTTTTATTTCAGCGCCCTTTCCGGACAAGACCGCCTCGCCGATGCTCATGCCGGCCGGCAGAACGATGTATCTTCTCTCACCGTCCCGGTACTTCAGCAGTGCGATCCTCGCAGACCTGTTGGGATCGTATTCAATCGTCTCGATAACCGCCGGGACGCCCGTCTTGTCTCTCTTGAAATCGATAACCCTGTATTTCCTTCTGTTGCCTCCGCCTCTTTGCCAAGCCGTCACGCAGCCGCTGTTATTCCGTCCACCCGTCTTCTTCAGCGGCCTGACGAGAGACTTCAGGGGCCTGTCGGAAGTGACTTCGGCATAGTCAATTACCGTGCGGAACCTCTTTCCCGGCGACGTCGGATTATATTTTTTTATTCCCATTATGCACCTTCGATAAAGTCGAGTTTTTCACCCTTCTTGAGGGTGATCAATGCCTTTTTCCTGTCGGGTGATTTGCCGGTGAACCTTCCGTATTTCTTCCATTTCCCGTGTCGCTTTATCGTCGCGACCTTCTCAACCTTCACCTTGAATATCTCTTCGACAGCCTTCTTTATTTCGAGCTTGTTCGACTCGCCGGCGACTTCGATGAGGACCTTGCCTTCAGATTCTTTCAGATTGCTGCCCTTCTCCGTGAAGAGCGGCCTTTTGATTACCGTATAGATATTCTTCATTTCTTACCAGCCTCCGCAAGCATTTCCGCAGCCCCCCTGGTCAACAGCACTCTCCCGTGGCGCGATACGTCATAAGAGTTGAGATCTATCGCCCTCTGCACCGCGACCCCCGGGATATTTCTCGACGCGAGGAAGACCGCCGAGTCGTGCTCGGCTACCACGATGAGGGTACTTGTCCCTTCGAGACCGAGTCCCCTGAGAAGCGATAACATTTCCTTCGTGTTCGGCTTTTCGAGGTTCAGCGAATCGACAATTGTCATCTCGCCGTCGGCGAGTTTTCGCGAAAGGGCCGCCTTCAGGGCGAGCTGCCTCGCTTTTTTCGGCAGGGCGTAAGAGTAATCGCGCGGCTGCGGACCGAAAACGATGCCGCCACCTCTCCAGAGCGGGGAGCGGTTGCTGCCCGATCTCGCACGTCCCGTATGCTTTTGTTTCCAGGGTTTCTTTCCGCCTCCGCTCACCAGTCCTTTCGTTCTGGTTGCATGTGTACCCTGCCTCTGATTTGCGAGGAAATTTACGACCGCATTGTGGATCACTCCATCCTTTGCGGCCACGCCGAAAATATCCTCCGGAAGGTTCATCTTCCCCACGGCTTTATTGTTCTTGTCCTTTATCTCAACTTCCGGCATTATCAACTTTCCTTTCTGATTTCGAGATATGTACCGTTTGAGCCGGGCACCGCCCCCAAAATGAGAAGAAGGTTCTGTTCCGTCTTGACATCCACAACCCTGAGACTTTTTACCGTCACCCTTTCCGAGCCCATGTGGCCGGGCAGACCCTTGTTCTTCCAGACCCTCGAAGGAAATGAACTGGCCCCTATAGAGCCGGGCGCCCTGTTGAACATCGATCCGTGCGAGCCCGGTCCGCCCGCATAATTGTGCCTCTTCATGACGCCCTGGAACCCTTTGCCTTTCGAGATGCCGGAAACAGAGACAACGTCACCCTTCTTGAACCTTTCTACGGTCAGCATCTCGCCTACCTTAAGGTCCCCCATCGGGAATTCCTTCAATATCTTATAGGGGTTCACCCCGGCCTTCTTGAATAGTCCGCCCATGGGCCTGTTGACCTTTTTTGCCTTTCTTATCTCGGGGAACCCGATCTGCACCGCCTCGTAGCCGTCACGCTCGCGGCTCTTGACCTGTACCACGCAGCACGGTCCAGCCTCGACCACGGTGACCGGAAACATCCTGCCGGACCCGTCGAAGACCTGCGTCATTCCGAGCTTCCTTCCCAAAATCCCTGTCATAGCTTTATCTCCACATCCACTCCGGCGGCGAGTTCCAGCTTCATGAGGGCATCCACAGTCTGCGGCGTGGCATCATGTATGTCGATAAGCCTCTTATGGGTCCTTATCTCGAACTGTTCCCGCGACTTCTTGTCTACGTGGGGCGACCGAAGCACCGTTATCTTGCTGATATGCGTCGGTAGCGGAATCGGCCCTGCAACCCTCGCCCCGGTCCTCTGGGCCGTGTTCACGATTTCTTTCAATGACTGGTCCAGGACCCTGTGATCGTATGCTTTTAGCTTTATTCTTATCTTTTGATTCACGGTTATTCCAAGACCTCTGTAACGACTCCGGCGCCGACTGTGCGGCCGCCCTCTCTGATTGCAAACCTGAGTTCCTTCTCCATCGCTATCGGGGAAATCAGCTCAACCGAAAGCGATACGTTATCTCCGGGCATCACCA
>JBJKSM010000026.1:0-8317 GCA_046704045.1 Thermodesulfovibrionales bacterium
ACCCGCGCAAAATCGATCAGCCCCGATTCCCTCTCGTCGGAGATCTTCTTGAAGATGTCGATATCGGCGAAGAGCTTGTCGAGGTTGTCGTCGAGGCGTCCCTTCGAATCGGCCGGAATGCCGGGAAGGAGGTCGATCCTCCGCTTTATCCTGCCGAGGTTGTTTTTGAACTCATGGCCGATGGTGGCCGAGATGTACCGGATAAACTCGTTGCGCCGGGCTATCTCCTGGTTTTTCAGGAGGAGCATCCGGTTTTCGCGCGCCCTCCGCTGCTTTTGCTGATAGATGAGGGTGAGATAGATGCAGAGGAACCCGAAGGAAAAGACCATTGCGATGAGCGCATATTCCGCTGTCCTGTTGGAGGAGTCGAGCTGGTTCTGCATGATCGAGAGCCTTTTTTCGACGGTCGCGTCCGCAGGGATCGAAACGGGTTCCTTCCACGGCATTAGCACGGGGGTGAGCCTGTCGAAGGGCGCTACGTAACGGTCCACGTATACCATGCCGAAAACAAGCCAGATGACGGCCATCACGGTGATCACGGCAATATACCTGGCGACCCTGAAGGCCAAAGAAAAAGACATGTTTCATTTTAACGCAGGGGAAGGGGAATTTTCATTATTCCTGTCTCCGGCCGGAACAGCGATCTTCTTCGGGAATGAAATATTCAGGGGGATTTGCAGGGGGTGTATCACCTCTCCCTGCAATCAGCGGGGCACACCGGCCTCTTTCCCCCTTTGATTTTCTTTATACCACGAAAAAGGCCGTCCGTCAACGCAAAAGGGGCCGTATCATAACGGCACGCCATTGTCTTTCGAGTGTGAGGGCGGTGTTGGTTCCAAGTCCCATTCCATGGCGGAGCCGGATCATGAGCATGGCTCCCATAGACTCCCCGGGTAGCGGGCGGACCTGAAGTCAACGAAGGTATGACAGGTAAGGCAAGAGAATCGCCATCACGAGATTGTCAATGAAACAAATTTCGCTCCGTTTCTATTATAATTACCTTATGAAAAAAGGTATTTACATTCTGCCCAACAGCCTGACGCTTTGCGGTATGTTCTTCGGCTTCTTTTCGATCCTGTCGTCGATAAAGGGAAATTACACTTACGCCGCCTGGTCGATCATGATCGCCGACGTCTTCGACGGTCTCGACGGATGGGTGGCGAGGCTGACCCACAGCAACAGCAGGTTCGGCATAGAGCTCGATTCTCTTTCGGACCTCGTCGCCTTCGGAGTGGCACCCGCGGTCCTGGTCTATACCTGGGCGATAGCCCCCTTCGGGAGAATAGGCTTTGCAGCCGCTTTTCTCTTCACCGCCTGCGGCGCACTCAGGCTCGCCCGCTACAACATCCAGATGGGCTCCACCGAGTCGAAGGCATTCACCGGGATGCCGATCCCGGGCGCTGCAACGGTAATCGCAACGCTTGTTGTCTTCAACAGCGAGGTCTGGAAGGGTTCGCCGCAGAAGAACATATTCATCCTGCTGCTGACGATCTGTCTCGCATTCCTGATGGTGAGCACGCTGAAGTTCCACGGACTGAAGGAAATAGACTTCGGCAAGCGGAAGCCCTTCTGGATACTCGTGGTCATCGTTTTCGTTTTTGTGCTCGTCGTGATCCATCCCGCGGATGCGCTGTTCGTCTTTGCGATGGTGTATCTTGCCGAGGGCATTATTGAAAACGCATATCTTTTTTACAGGAAGAGGAAAAAAAGTGAGGTAAGGGCATGAGAAAGATAAGGATATTCGATACGACCCTGCGCGACGGCGAACAGTCCCCCGGGGCCTCGATGAACGTGGATGAAAAAGTCCAGATCGCCAAACAGCTTGCGAGGATGAAGGTGGATATCATCGAGGCGGGGTTTGCGATAAGCTCTCCCGGAGACTTCGAGGCGATAAAAAGGATCGGGGACGAGGTGGAGGGCCCTGTGGTCTGCAGCCTTGCCCGGGCCAGGGAGGAGGACATCAGGAGGGCCTGGGAGGCGCTGAAGGACGCGCCGAGGAAGCGGATACACACCTTCCATTCGACGTCCGACATACACCTGAAGTACCAGTTCAGGGTGAGCCGCGATGAGGCGCTGAAGCGGTCGGTGGACATGGTCCGGCTCGCCGGGAGCCTTGTCGAGGACGTGGAGTTCTCTCCCATGGACGCTACGAGGACGGACGTCGGCTACCTGCTCGACGTGGTCGAGGCGGTCGTGGGCGCCGGTGCCTCTACGGTCAACATCCCCGACACGGTGGGCTATACGACACCGGAAGAGTTCGGCGGCCTCATCGGCGCCATCAAGGAGCGGATAGGCGAGGGCGCGGTGATATCCGTCCACTGTCATAACGACCTGGGGCTTGCGGTGGCCAATTCGCTCGCGGCGATAAGAAACGGCGCCGGCCAGGTCGAGTGCACCGTAAACGGCATAGGAGAGCGCGCGGGCAACTGCTCGATGGAGGAGGTCGTCATGGCGCTGAAGACCCGGAAGGACTTCTTCGGGGCGGTGACGAACATAAGGACAAAAGAGATAGTGCGCACGAGCAGGCTTGTGTCGAAGATAACCGGGATCAACGTCCAGCCGAACAAGGCGATCGTAGGCGCTAACGCCTTTGCCCATGAGTCGGGCATCCACCAGGACGGGCTCCTGAAGGAAAAGACGACCTACGAGATCATCCGTCCCGAGGACATAGGGCTCAAAAGCGCACAGCTCGTCCTCGGAAAGCACTCCGGCAGGCACGCCTTCAGGACGCGGCTGAAGGACCTGGGGTTCGACCTGGGCCCCGATGAGATCGAAAACGCCTTCGACCGGTTCAAGCGTCTCGCCGACCAGAAGAAGGACATCTATGACGAAGACATCGAGGCGCTCGTCTCCGAGGTGACATACAGGCCCGTCGAATATTACAGCCTGATCGACCTTAGCATCACCAGCGGGGTGTCCCAGCAGCCTACGGCCACGGTCAAGATGAAGGCCGGCGACAGGGTCTTCGACAGGATGGAGCACGGAGACGGACCCGTGGACGCGACCTATAAGGCGATCGCCGCGATAACTAAGACGAAGAGCACCCTCAGGAAATTCGAGGTTAAGGGCATCACCGGGGGCACCGACGCGCTCGGCGAGGTGTACGTGACCCTTGAAGAGGACGACCGGATCGTGCGGGGCAGCGGCGCCGATACGGACATTATCGTGGCCGCGGCGAGAGCGTATATCGAGGCCCTGAACAAGCTAGCGATGAGAAGGAAAAAATAACGCCTGCCTGTTGCATTGGCTGTCGGTTGCCGCTATCTTATAACCATTAAGAAAAAATGACTGGAGGAAAAAATGCCCAAGCCACTTGGCAGTGAAGAACTTTACAGTTGTTGCGAACCGGCGTTATTCACCTTCGAGACCACCGACGACCTCCCGGAGCTGAAAGAGACGATAGGACAGGAGCGCGCGCTGAGCGCGATCGATTTCGGACTGACTCTCGACAGCAAGGGCTACAATATCTACATCCTCGGCCAGAACGGCACCGGGAGGGCGACATCCATAAAATCGATCCTTACCAAAAAAGCCGCATCCGAACCGGTGCCTTCGGACTGGTGTTATGTCTACAATTTCGAGAACCCCGACATCCCGCTGGCGATATCGATGTCCCCGGGGCAGGCTATGGTCTTCCAAAAAGACATGGAAGAACTGATAAAGATCCTGAAGGTCGAAATACCGAAGGTATTCGAGTCCAAGGAGTATGAAAAACAGAAAAACAAGATACTCGAAGAGTTCCAGGCCAGGCAGAAGGAGCTTTTTTCGAAGCTCGAGGAGGAGGCCCAGGCAAAGGGGTTTTCTATAAGAAAGACCGTCAGCGGCCTGATGATAGTGCCTGTAAAGAAAGGCGGGGAACCGCTTACCGAGTAAGAGTACGAGGCGCTCGACGACAAGACCAAGGCGAAGATAGACGAAATGGGTAAAGGCCTCCAGGAAAAGCTCAACGACGTGGTGAGGGAAGTGAGGGAGGGCGAAAAAGGGGTAAAGGCCGACCTCTCGAAGCTCGAAAGGGACGCGGCCCTCGCCGCTGTAGGACATTTCATGGACGAGTTGAAGGCGAAGTACAGCGAACACGAGAAGATCACCGCCTATCTCGCGGCCGTGACGGAGGACATCCTTGAGCACCTCGATGATTTCAAGGTCCAGGAGGAACAGACACCCCCCCTTCCTTTCATGAAGATGCAGAAGGCCGAACCCACCTTTACGAGATACGTTGTGAATGTCCTCGTGAACAACAGGGACACGAAGGGGGCGCCCTATGTATTCGAGAGCAACCCGACCTACTACAACCTCTTCGGAAGGCTCGAATACCGGTTCCAGTACGGGGTTGCGATGACCGACTTCTCGATGATCAAGGCCGGGGCCCTCCACAGGGCCAACGGCGGGTACCTCGTCATAAACGCCCTGGACCTGCTGCGCAACATGTTCTCCTACGAGACGCTGAAGCGGGCGCTTAAGAACAGGGAGATAAGGCTCGAAGACATATGGGAACAGTACCGTCTGATGTCGACCACGACCCTGCGGCCCGAGGCGATACCTATGGAAGTCAAGGTGATCCTCATCGGGAACCCCCAGTTGTACTATATGCTCTATAACCTTGACGAGGAATACAGGGAGCTGTTCAAGGTGAAGGCCGATTTCGACAGCCGCATGGACAAGACGCCCGAAACGATCCAGAAATATGCGACCTTCGTTGCGGGTACCTGCAGGCAGAACAAGTTCAGTCCATTTGACAGGTCCGGCGTTGCGAAGATCGTCGAATACGGGTCGCGGCTGGCGGAACACCAGGGTAAGCTCTCTTCGCGGTTCAGCGAGATCTCGGACGTGATAAAGGAGTCGAACTACTGGGCGAAGAAGGCGGGAAGCGGAATCGTCCGTGAGGAGCACGTCGAAAGGGCCCTGAAGGAAAAGCTGTACAGGACGAACCGGATAGAGGAGCGATTGCAGGAGATGATCATGGAGGGGACGCTCATCATCGACACCGAAGGCGCGAAGGTGGGACAGATCAACGGTCTTGCGGTCCTCGATATGGGCGACTACAGTTTCGGCAAGCCCTCGAGGATAACCGCCAGTACCTTTGCAGGAAAGGCCGGGGTGATCAATATCGAGCGCGAGACCAAGATGAGCGGGAAGATTCACGAAAAGGCCATCCTCATAATTACGAACTACATCGGAAGCACGTACGCGAAGAAGAAGCCGATCAGTTTTTCTGCATCGATCACCTTCGAGCAACTGTATGACATGGTGGAAGGGGACAGCGCCTCGTGTGCGGAGCTTTACGTCCTCCTCAGCAGTCTTGCCGATATCCCCCTTAAACAGAACATCGCGGTCACGGGATCGATGGACCAGAACGGTGACGTACAGCCGATAGGCGGGGTGAACGAAAAGATAGAGGGGTTCTTCGATCTCTGCAAGGCGAGGGGGTTTGAAGGAACGCACGGCGTCGTCATTCCCGGGAAAAACATAAAACACCTGATGATCAAGAAAGAGGTGGTCGACGCGGTGAAGGAAGGCAAATTCGTCATCTACCCGATAGACAGGGTGGAGGAGGGAATCGAGATCTTTACCGGCATGCCGGCGGGCGAGATTCGCGCCGACGGGACCTATCCGGAGGGCACGGTAAACTTTCTCATCGCCAGGCGGCTCGAGGAGCTCTCCGCCGCGCTCAAGGAAAAGAAGAAAGACGAGAAGGAAAAAGATCAAGAAGACAATGATAAATGAAACGTGTCCTCTGGTTCCTTGAGTTTCTTCTCCTTGTCGTCGTTACGCTGCCGATCGCGATACTGCCGTACAGGGTCTCACTGAAAGCCGGTGAGGCCCTCGGCACGCTTCTTTATTTCCTCTGGGCGGGCAGGAGAAGGATCGCCGTGGAAAATCTGAGATCCGCGGTCTCACGGGGTGCAATCACGCTCCGGTCCTCGCCCGAGGCTGAAATAAGGAAGAATTTCAGGAACCTCGGCAAGTCCTTCGTGGAAGTCCTGAAGATCTATTACGGTCTCGGAGATCACATCGTAGACAGCGTCGAGGTTCACGGCATCGAGAACCTGAGAAGGGCGAGCCAAAAGGGGGCCGGGGTTATCATGATTACCGGCCACTGCGGAAACTGGGAGCTCACCGCCCTGGCGCTTTCCATGAAGGTTACGAAGATGCGGATCATTGCGAGGCCCGTCGACAACCCGTATCTCAACCGCCTTGTCGAGAGGACGCGGGAAAGATACGGCAACAGCGTTATTTACAAGAAGGGGGCGTTGAAAAGGATTCTCCTGTCCCTGAAAAATAACGAGGTGGTCGGAATACTGATGGACCAGAGCGTGCTGAGCTCCGAAGGAGTGCTGGCGGACTTTCTCGGGAAGAAGGACTACACGATGAAGACCCCGGCGGTCATAGCGCGAAAAACAGGTTCTCCTGTCGTTCCGGTGTTCATAAGGAGAGTCGACGGCGGGCATGTAGTCGAGATCGGCGGGGAGATCGCTCCCGACCCCTCCGGTGACGGCGACCTCGCAGTATTTAACGACACGGTTCATTTTTCGAGGGCCATCGAAGAGTATATCAGGAAGAATCCGTCCGAGTGGCTCTGGATTCACCGCAGGTGGAAACGCCTCGCCGAGCAGGGCCTCACCGACCTCGTCCTGGACGGGGAAAAGAAATAAAACTCCATATTAAATCACAGTTCGTAAGAAAAAGCACCTGTCAATTTTGACAGGTGCTTTTTCTATCTCTCCAGGCCACAATAGCCGTGTCCGCAAACAGCCCGCCGGCCGATGAGGGGGGGGGCACGCCGGGAAAATGGAGAGGGGTACGGGAGGGGAGATGAACAAAAATGGGATCACTCTTGTCGAAATGGTCGTAACGATGGCCGTAATAGCCATTCTTATCGCCTCGGCCGGTTTTTCCTACGATAAGTGGATGGGAAATTACGAGGTGGAGAGCGAGGCAACGGAACTCTATGCCGACCAGATGCGGGCGAGGCTTATGGCAATTCAGAAAGACAGGAAGCATTTTTTCACGACAGACGGGACTTCTTACACGATCTTTGAAGACAGGGATGAAAACGGGAGCGCCGACCCCGGTGAAGAGCTTCCCTCTTTCCCGAAAAAGGTTAAGCACACCCTAAATAGCAATATTGCATCGCCTCTGACGTTTAATACGAGGGGAATGCTTTCGGTGCAGAGAACATTGCATTTCGACCTGACGGACTCCGGCCTGGACCCTGATTATGACTGCATGAAGATATCCAGGACGCGGATAATACTGGGCAGGTACGACGGCAGTTATTGCAGGATCGATTAGCTGCGCGGTCTTCCGAACGTTTTACCGCACCTGATATCTGTAGCGTCGGGGTTACCGTAATGAAGATAGCCGTGGGCAGGACATCCCCCGGTGCAGGCGGTCCGGTTCCCGCAGTCAGCCAGTCCGCATTTGTTCTTGCGAAACGTCCTGAAAAACGAAAGGACCGGCCGTCCCCAGAGTGCCGAGAGGTCTTCCTCGAAGATATTTCCAAGCCTGAATTCCTCGCACCATTGAAAAAGGTTGCAGGGATATGCCGAGCCGTCGGGCATGACCGACAGCTTGAGAACGCCTCCGGCGCACCTCGCGCCCGGCGGGAGGTTGTCTCTTGTGAAGCACGAGGCGTTCACCCTTAAGACCCTGACATGACGGCTCTCCTTCCCGATCTCCTGCCAGCAGTCGACGAAATCCGTATAGGGAAGCGAATCGGAGAGCAGCGAGGGGTCTTTTGCCATCACGTCCATGTGTATGAGATAGTAGCGACTCACACCGAGATCCCCGATAAGTTTCACGATATTTTTTATATCCCGAATGGCAGTCCTTTTTACCACTGTTTTGACGACCGGGTCGAGGCCCAGGGAAACGAGGGTTTGTATGCTCTTTACCGCGAGGTTGAAATGGCTGGAATGGGTAAGGGCGTTATGGACTCCTGCGGTGGACCCCTCAAGAGAAACACCTGCGGTGACTTTCGCCGGGTCCACGCCTGCCAACCGCCGCACGAGCCGGGGGCTGCCGCCGTTTGTGCTGACGTTCACCGTCATCCCCTTTTGTGCAGCTTTTCCGATGAAATCCGGGATCCATTCGAGGAGGAAAGGTTCGCCGCCCATGATGTCCAGTTCGGTTACGCCGTTTGCAGAAAGAATTTCGAGAAGTCTCAGAGCGGCTCCAAAGGTCATGTCGCCCGTTTTTTCGGTGGAGGTATTGAAACAGAAATGGCATTTCTGATTGCAGCGCACGGTCGGATAGAGCTGGATGTACCTCGGACCGGCGAAAGACATCAGCCAGGCACGCGGGCCAGTTCCCTGCC
>JBJKSM010000027.1:0-6255 GCA_046704045.1 Thermodesulfovibrionales bacterium
GGGTTGAGGAATGCTATGTTCGTCCCCTGCCCGTCAGAGTAAATGCCTACCCTCATGGGAAGGGCGAATACCGACATCGGGCCGTGGGACATGATCTTCCGGTCATAGTCCGGGGAGGCGACGACGATTGTATGGGCCTTGAAGCCGCATCCCTCCGGCACGGCTGCGTCATATGAGGCAATTATTTTCAGGTGGTCTTTGTTGAGGACTCCTTCGGTATTTTTTACTACCGCATCAAAGGGGGCGGTTATCTTCTCGGTCACCTTTACATAGACGCCGTAGTCTTGTGCGTGAACGGCCTGGGAAAGAAACAGCGCGAGAAACAGAACCAGAATGCCTGACAGTTTTTTCATGTGATCCTCCTCGGTTAAAGAGTTGAAGGGTTTATGATCTTAATAACTGTAAAACTATTTCACATCCCAGTCAATAAGAAAATGGCGGGGAGAAGGAGAGAAAAATTGAAGAAATAGGAGTGCATTCTGCACTGGAATCGCAAGGATGCGGCGAAACGTGATGACCTCCTTTCTTATGGGGAGCTGTTTTTGAGGCTTGATTTCCAAATTAACGAATTCAAGCATGGCACGGATATTCCGGCTAATGTCTTAGAATGAAGCTTAGTTCCTTATTCAAAAATGGGTCTCTATCAGTCTAAGCGTCGCGGCATCCCGTTCTCCGTGGCAGTACCTGTCAAGGGCGGAAGAGAACACGGAGTCTGGGTCCGCTATTTTCTCAAACAGCGTCATCGATGACTTGAACTTCAGATCGTCAGGATAGCCAAAGATTTCTGAGAGGGATCTGTCATTGAGCGCAATCACCGCTTTCGTGCATTCAACCAGCCTTTTCCCAAGAACAGGATGGTTCAGGTACTGCCGGGCTTCTTCCGAGCTCTTGATAGAGTAACGCCTCGCCGTTGGACTATACCCCAGCCCATCGATCTGCGGAAATATATACCACATCCAGTGGGTTCGCTTCAGGCCGCTCCTGAGCTCTGCCAGCGCTCTTTCATATACGCCTTCCTGAGCGACCAGGAACCGCTTCAGATCATATGGATCACCGGGGTTCATGTCACCTCTCCTGTGTAACCGCCCGGCAGTTCCCGATCGCCGACGGTACGATGCCAGACGTAAGCACCCGGAACGAAACAAAACCCTCTTTCTCTGTGATTTCTGAGTTCATTTCATAATCCATCCCTGTGTTATACGATATAAACCTGCTCCCGCATCCGATCGTTCGCGCCGTCATACGCTTACAGACAGGACGATCTTGCGCCGTTTATGGGGTTTCCCGGCCAGCATCTCGTGTGCCAGGCGTGCTTCGGCGAGGGGCAGCACTTCACCGACATTCGTTGACAGCTGCCCGGAATCGAGCAGATGTGCGACTTCGCTCAGGCCCTCAGATGTGACGGTAACGATAAAGAACATTCCCCGAACACCATGCTGCGCTGCTTTGTCCTTATCGGGCTTGGCGACCGAAGAGATGACGCCGGCACCAACGTCTTCGACAATCCCCGACAGGTCTGCTCCGAGAATCAACGGCAGCGGCTGAGGAATCGCGCTCTTGCCTGCTCTCACCCATGCATCCCAGGGACCGACTCCCGCCGCCCTGACCCGAACCAGCACCTGTTTTGCTCCGGGCGCGGGTCGCCGTACTTCCTCGTAGACGATGGCCTCAAGTCCGCCGAATCTGTGCACGCGCACCGCTTTCATCAGCCGATTCATCAACGCCTCATTTGTCATAGGTGGTCAGATTTGCTCCCGTCGGGGCGACGAACACGGCGAGAATACGCGCAGGCTCGCTTTTGCTCGGGTTTTCCGTCAGCGTGTGCCGGGTTCCGGGCGGCTCTACCCAATATTGTCCGGCCCGATACTCGATCACGTCGCCACCGTCGAGTTGCGACCGGACGGTACCCGCGAGCACATAGGCAAAGACGGTGCCCGCATGGTGGTGACTGGCCGATCTGCCTCCGGGTGCAAGCTCTACCACAACCGCTGTCAGGGTGCGGCCGGGATCGGTCGGGAGCGCCGTTGATGTAACGGGTGTGTGGCCGACACCACTCGACTCTTTCCCGGGCTGTGCATAGACCTGCGATCCGGGGCTCAGTACGCAGATAATAATGAATACTTTGGCAACGCCCAGTAAAATGGACCTCATCTCATCCTCCTGATGGCAGACCGTTTGTTTTCATCATCCCACGGCCAACAAAGTTGTCAAGCGGCCCCCTCCTGAGTGAATCTGCATTTATGCAGACGTGCTGTCGTCAGATGAGCAGTATGTCGGCGGTTCGGAAAAGGGACGGGTCGGCTAATTCGGTAGAGCGCCTGATTTTAGTATTGACTGCGAAAGAAGGGCATAAGGGAACGCCCGACGGGCAGGTCTACAGGCTGAATGAATTCCGTTCGTCTCACAATATGTTTACCCTGTAACTCATGGACCCCTCAAGTACCGTAAATTCTATTTGCACGGTATGTCCAAGATATGAAGCCGGAGCCGGCACGTCGTACCAGCCGACCTCTTCAAGGAAGGCCTTCAGATCGGGTGACTCGGAATCGACAGAGACCTCACTCAATTCACCTTCTGATCCATACTTTAAACTGACAACGGCCGTGCCGCCGTAAAAACTTCGCGTATTCACCTCGAGGGCCTTGCCTATGAGCTCATTTACCTTGACCCCGGCCTTCTGCCCGAAGACTTTTCTGTGAAGCATGATGAACTGGTAATAGGCTTCCCAGCTGTCGGATCCCCGGCTCCGGTAGGGGAGTTTTCCGGGGATCTCAATTTTTGGTGATTCGGTAACGGCTGCAGGTTTGTTTGCGGGCTCCGGAATTTTTTTTGGCTCCCCGGGCGGATTGCTCACGGCCTGATCCGGCAGGCTTGCCTTCTCATCGGACGGCGCGCTGTAAGGCGGGGCCGGTTTATCCGGAGAGTGGGGCGTTACAGGCAGATTGTTGTCATTTCCCGTGGTAAGGTTAACCGAGATGATATTGGGGAGGCTCCCCGAGAAACCGGCTGTAAAATTCGCCAGGCCAAGCATGAGCAAAAACAGAATCAGATGAAAGAAAAAAGAGGATAATATCGTTTCTTTTAGTTTCATGCCCAGACCGCTTTTTCCGGATCGATTATTATAACCGATAACCCTAAGATCAATGGAACTGCGATGACAGCCGGAAAAATAATCAGGAGGGATTATTGGTCGGGGCGAGAGGATTTGAACCTCCGACTTCACGGTCCCGAACCGTGCGCGCTACCAAGCTGCGCTACGCCCCGTATGGAAAAAAGCCGTACAGAAATAATACGGGGCCGCAGCGCGTAAAGTCAAGTCGACAGCCCAAAACCGCATCTGTTAAACTTCTGCAATGAACGAGTTCAAAACCGTAAGGATAAAAAGGATAAAAGGGAGCTCCGGCGAGGAGGTCGACGACTTCATCGCGGTCGAAAAGAGGGTGCGGATTTCGGTAAACGGCAAGGCCGTTGTCAGCCTCTACTGCACCCCATCCATGGTCCGGGAACTGGCGGTCGGCATCATCCGGAACGAAGGACTCATCTCCGGCGAATGGTGCGCGGAGAGGATGAGCATCGAATACGGCGAGGAGGTCCTTGTCGATGTGCCGACGGGGGGCACGGTCGCGGAGGGTGAAAGAACTATCACCTCCGGATGTGTGGGAGGCGTCAGCATGACGCGGCCGCTGCCTGAGAGGATACGATCCGACAATACTTTTTTTTCTGCGGAAAAGGTAAGGGCGGTCTTCAGGGAGTTCCAGTCGCGGTCGGAGTCCTACAGGCTCACCGGCGGGGTCCACAGCGCCGCGCTTTCGGATGGAAATATCCTGCTTGCCTTTGCAGAAGACATCGGCAGGCACAATGCCGTGGACAAGGTGATAGGCTATTGCATCCTTGAAAATATCACCTTTGATGGAAAGATGATGCTCGCAAGCGGCAGGCTTTCATCCGAGATCATCCTCAAGTGTTCGAGAAGCGGCATCCCTGTCCTTGTAAGCAGGGCCGCTCCGACGAGCCTGGCCGTTGAGATCGCCGAGTCGACAGGGCTGACCGTCGTCGGCTTCGTGCGAGGCGACCGCATGAACGTCTACGCTGGGAAACAGAGGATAGGGCTGAAGTAACTCCTCCCGACCCTCTTAATCCGGGAAGGGTCATGAAACTTGTTCCGGCGGAAACGAAACGCTCTTCAATGCAGTGATAGGCCCGTATTTCTTTAAAATCGCCATCTGCTCCTCATTTCGCACCAGAAGGGCGCCTGCGTATCCGAGGGAGTTGATCGAAATACCCTCGAAAAATTCCCGCGACCTCGGCACCAGCAGCAGCCATTCCCGCGCAACGAGAAGGCAGTACGGAGCGGACTGCCTTTCCTGCCTGCCACTGACGGGAGCTTTCATCTTCATATGCATCAGCATCCTGCCGTAGAAGCAAAAAGTAGTCCTGGCGGCATCTGCGGGAGATTCCGCGATCCCGGGGTCCAGGCGGGCGAGGACGTGAAGAAAGGGAAGCCCCGGTATCGTTCCCAGCCCCCCCTTGAAAACGGCTGTCGCGATGAGCGGTTCGACAGGAACCTGCGGTCCCTCCGGGGCGAGGGGCAGAGGGACCACCTGAAGGTGTTTATGTGACTGGCTCGCCCCTGCCTCTTCCCCCCCGTTATAGAAACCGAGGCTTTCGTATTCCGAAAGGCAGGCCCAGAGCGCCTCGAAGTCGGCAGGGGTGAGCAGGCTCTGCTGGTCCTCGAACTCCCTCGTTATGATGAGCAGATGGCGCTCCACCACATTGAACTTGTTCAGAATCGCCGCATGCGTTCCGGAGACATCCGCAACGAAGAGCTCCTTTTCATAGGGAAGGAACGGGTTGACCTTATGTCCGGCTTCGGCTTCCCTCTGGCGCTTTTTCCGCTCCTCGTCTTTGCGGGCCAGGCTCGTCAGGACCCTCACGAAGAACTTCATCCCGCTGTCTTCGATAAAGTCGTATTCAGTATGAATCGGGACGAGCGCGCCGACAGAGAGCGCATGCTCTGTCACCCTCGCAAGGTTTTCCCGCAGGGTTCCCTTCTTAAATAAAATGTGCGATTCCCTGTTCATCAGCCGTCAAGTGATTTTTAAGGATAACAAAGAAGGTACCACAACTGCGCCAAAACCTCAATGCATTACTGGAGGCCAAAATTGACTGTCAACTTTGCGCGGGGATGCATTTGAAGGTTTCAGCGGCGTGTCGTGTATCGACTATGAGAGAATGCCGTCCCGGCGCAGGGATAGGATGTCGCTGCTCTTCGTTTTTCTTGACAAAGTTCCCTTTATTGGATTAGAGTAAAAAGTTTTGTGATATTTCCTCGGCTGCTCGTCGGCGTCTGCACTCTGTGGTGCAATTATGGAGAGGATACACTACAGGGGAACTGTGCGCATACCGAAGAAAAACGGGGTTTTGATAAATAGTAAAATCGAAAGGAGGATGCGATATGGCGGAGAAAGGAAAGTCCAAGACCGATGTCTCGGCACGTGCCGGGAACAAGAGCAGAGCCCAGATTTGCAATAACTGCGGCAACAAGATTGAAGTCGTACTCGCCGTTTCCCCATCGGGGAAAAAGAAGATGAGGCGCATTTGCTGCCAGAATTAACCTTATGCCTGCTGCGACGGAATGACTTCGCCCGCCGCAGCAGGCAAACCATCCGTCAACTATTCCCCTTCTGACTCCATACGGCATACTCCCCGGCCGCTCTCTTCTCAGGCAACCTTTCGGAGGATCCTCTTGACTGCATCCTCTTCGTCGCGAATACCGGCCCTACAGTCCCGCTTGTCTGTTTTGACTTTCCTCCTTCAACTCTTCTTCAAGGACCTTGAGGGCGTGTCTCAGGATCTCCCTTTCATTTTCGTCCAACTCAAGTACCATTTTCTCCGCCTTGCTGTATTGCCGAGCCCGTGCCCCATAAATAGAAGGCCCGGAATCTCTTCCGGGCCTTCTATTTAAATCCGGCGGCTACCTACTTTCCCAGGACCTCGCGGTCCAAGTATCATCGGCCATGGAGGGCTTAACTTCCGTGTTCGGAATGGGAACGGGTGCGACCCCTCCGGCATTACCACCGGAAACTTTAATTTCAGCCATCAACTATAACATCAAAGAACAGACTTTTGCAAGCATTTTTTGACAACAGGAGGGAAGAGAAATAAGGGTCAAGACTCACGGTCTATTAGTACTGGTCAGCTGAATGCATTACTGCACTTACACCTCCAGCCTATCGACGTGGTAGTCTACCACGG
>JBJKSM010000028.1:0-35067 GCA_046704045.1 Thermodesulfovibrionales bacterium
ATCTTCGATCTTTCGGAGACGGCCCTCTCGGTTGTCGCGGTCTTCGGCGCGATTACCTGCCTCTTTGCCGCCCCGATAGCTGTTGTGCAGACCGATGTAACAAGGATCTTCGCCTATTCGCCCTTTAGTCAGCTGGCCTATATGTTTATCGCCTGCGGGGTGGGGGCGTACGGCGCCGGCATCTTCCATCTCTACACGCATGCTTTTTTCAAGGCCCTCCTCTTCCTCTGCGCGGGCAGCGTGATGCACGCCATGGCCGGGGAGCTCGACATGCGGAAGATGGGGGGGCTCAGGAAGTATATGCCCGTTACCTACATGACGATGCTCCTGGCATCGTTGAGCATTTCTGGAGTGCCGGGGTTCGCGGGCTTCTTCAGCAAGGACGAGATCCTCTGGCTTGCTTTTTCGGGGTCGAGCCCTGTCGGCAAATTTGTGTGGCTTCTCGGCACGATCGTCGTCTTCCTGACGGCATTCTACTCATTCCGGCTCATCTTCGTGACCTTCCATGGGGAGTTCCGGGGCACCCACGAGCAGGAGCACCATCTTCATGAATCGCCGAAGGTGATGACGATACCGCTTATACTCCTCTGCGTCGGCGCGGTCGCCGCGGGATGGGTGGGCATACCCCATCTGCTTGGAGGAGGGGCCAATTTCTCGGAGTTCCTGAAGCCCGTTCTCGGTAATCCGGAGGGGCACGGCACGGAGTCCCTGGAATGGCTGATGATGGCGATATCCATAGTCACCGGGCTGTCGGGGATAGGTTTTGCATACTACATGTACGTGGTGAGGACGGACCTGCCGGAAAAGGTTGCGGAGCAGTTCAGCGCGGTCTACAGAATTCTGTTCAATAAGTACTACGTCGACGAGCTTTACAGCTTTCTGATCATAAGACCGACGCTATGGGTTTCTTCCAACGTCCTTGTCGGCGTCGCCGACGCGAAGGTGATCGAGGCAATCGTCAACGGGGTGCCCCGCGCGATCGGCGGCTTCAGCAAGCGGCTGCGGAAGATACAGAGCGGATTTCTTCAGCACTACGCAACGATAATGGCGATGGGCGTGCTTCTCATAATCGCCCTGGTGCTCCTGAGGTAGATGAAACTATGGGACAGGTGATAATGAATAATCTCGGCTTTCCGGTGCTCAGCACACTGATCTTCCTGCCCGTGGCAGGCGCGGTCCTCCTTCTGCTCATCCCGCGGACGCAGGAGACGCTCATAAAATGGGTCGCCCTTACGGTCAGCATCCTTGACTTCTGCCTCTCGATCCCGCTTTTTACGAATTTCGACAAGTCGACGCACCTGATGCAGTTCGCCGAGCGGCATCCCTGGATACAGGCCTGGAATATCAATTATTCCCTTGGTATCGACGGAATCAGTATCCTCTTTGTCCTGCTGTCGACGCTTGTGACGATCCTCTGCGTGCTCATTTCCTGGAATTCGATAAAGGCGAAGGTGAAGGAATTCTTCATCGCCATTCTGTTTGTGGAAGGGGCGATGATCGGCGTCTTCTGCTCCCTCGATTTCTTCCTCTTCTATATCTTCTGGGAGGCGATGCTGATCCCGATGTACCTGCTGATCGGCGTCTGGGGCGGTCCGAACAGGGTCTATGCCGCGGTGAAGTTCTTCCTTTATACCCTCGTAGGAAGCGTCCTGATGCTCGTCGGGATAATCGTGCTCTATTTCTACGCGGGGCGGACATTCGATATAGTGGAGCTTGCCACCAAATCCTATCCGTATAACCTGCAGCTGGTGCTATTCTGGGCCTTCTTCGCCGCCTTTGCGGTGAAGGTGCCGATGTTCCCCGTCCACACATGGCTGCCCGATGCCCACACCGAGGCCCCGACCGCGGGCAGCGTTATCCTCGCGGCGATCCTGATCAAGATGGGTGCATACGGTTTTCTAAGGTTCTCGATGCCGATCCTGCCGGATGCGTCAAGGGCGATGACCCCGGTGATGATGACCCTCTCGGTGATCGCGATCATCTACGGCGGCATCATCTGCCTGGCCCAGACCGATCTCAAGAGGCTCATCGCCTACAGCTCGGTAAGCCACATGGGCTTTGTGACACTCGGGATATTTGCGCTCAATACGCAGGGTATGGAAGGCGGCATACTCCAGATGATCAACCACGGCATAGTTACGGGGGCGCTTTTCCTCAGCATCGGCGCCATTTACGACAGGACGCATACGAGGCAGATAGCTGACTACGGGGGCGTGGCCTCGGTGATGCCGCTATATGCGTCGCTGTTCATCGTCTTCACGCTCGCATCGATCGGGCTGCCTTCGACGAACGGATTCGTCGGCGAGTTCCTGATCATCCTCGGCGGCTTCACTGCCAACCAGTGGGCGGGCGTGCTCGCAGCAACGGGGATCATTATCGGCGCGGGATACATGCTCTGGCTTTACCAGAGGGTGTTTTTTATGCAGACGAACCCGAAGGTCGCGGGCCTGAACGATATCGGCGGGAGAGAGATCATCACTCTCCTTCCGATGATCATCATGATCTTCTGGATAGGGATC
This sequence comes from Thermodesulfovibrionales bacterium, assembly GCA_046704045.1. Lineage (GTDB taxonomy): Bacteria > Nitrospirota > Thermodesulfovibrionia > Thermodesulfovibrionales > UBA6898 > JAWOKY01. The sequence goes on from JBJKSM010000028.1 coordinate 2,520, forward strand.
TATCCGAACACGTTCCTCGGGTTCATGCATGAGTCCGTGAGCCACCTGATCGAAAGGATGAATGCGGGCGGCATGCACGGCCCGGCCGTTGCCAAAAATATTGTGGAGATTCTCAGATGACGGGAGGGTTTTAATGCCGCTTGCCATGCATGACCTCGGGCCTTTGAGGCCCGAAATAATAATGACCGTACTCGGCCTCTTCATCCTCATGGCTGATCTTGTCGTCAAGAGAAAAGAGACGATCGCCCTTTACAGCATACTGAGCGTCCTGATCGTAGGTCTTCTCTCGGCTGGCGCTTCCGGGATAGCATTTAACGGCATGTTCATCGCCGACGGCTACAGTGAATTCTTCAAGGCGATATTCCTACTGAATGCCGTCCTCACCGTCCTCATCTCGGTCAAGTACATCGCCATAGAAAAGGTGAACTTCGGGGAATACTACGCGCTTATCCTCTTTTCGACCCTCGGCATGATGATAATGGCCTCTGCAGGCGACCTTATCGTCCTTTACCTCGGGCTCGAGCTCATGGCATTGAGCACGTACATCCTCGCGGGGTTCATACGGTACGACAAGAAATCCAACGAGGCTGCCATAAAGTACTTCCTCCTCGGCGCCTTTGCCTCGGCCTTTCTCCTGTACGGCACATCGATGATCTACGGTCTGACCGGCACGACGGACCTCAGGGGGATCGGCGACTATATCGTAAGCCACGGACTCACCTCGAACCCCGCGCTTCTGCTTTCGATGATGCTCTTCATCGTTGCCTTTTCGTTCAAGATCGCGGCGGTGCCCTTCCACATGTGGGCCCCGGACGCGTATGAAGGCGCGCCGACCTCGATAACGGCCTTCATGTCGGTGGGCCCGAAGGCGGCCGGCTTCGCGGTCCTTGGAAGGGTATTCCTGACCGCCTTCGGCTCCGTGCGGATGGAGTGGGCGACGATCCTCATCCCGATAGCGATACTCACCATGGCTGTGGGTAACATCGTCGCGCTTTCCCAGACGAACATAAAGAGAATGCTCGCCTATTCGTCGATCGCGCACGCCGGGTACGCCCTGCTCGGGATCATCGCCGGGACGACCGACGGAATGGCGAGTGTCATGAATTACCTGCTCATCTACGCCTTCATGAACATAGGGGCCTTTGCGGTGATCATCATGCTCAGGTCGGAGGGGTTCAAAGGCGACAATATCACTGACTACGAAGGATTAGCCAAGACCCATCCCATTGCGGCTGCGCTTATGCTCGTATTCATGTTTTCACTGACCGGGATCCCGCCGACGGCCGGTTTCATGGGCAAGTACTATCAGTTCATGAACGCCATCGTCGCCGGGTTTTCGTGGGTCGTCGTGATCGCGGTGATCTTCAGCGCGATCTCCGCCTATTTCTATCTCAGGATCGTCATGTACATGTATATGAAAGAGCCCAGGGAGGCCGTCGCGCTTTCGACCTCCCCGGCCATAGGGCTGGCGCTTCTCATCACGGTCGTTGCGGTCATCGCAATAGGGGTTATTCCCTCTACGGTCGTGAACTTTGCCCGCATGGCTGCCGGCGGTTTCTGAGAAGAATCGTATGCTGAAGCCTTTATTCGTCGCTGTCGTTACCATGCTATGCATCACGTTTCTGTCAGGTTGCAACACGGTCCACGGAATCGGGCAGGACGTGCAGAGTGCAGGTCATGCGATCGAAAGGGCGGCCGGCAAATAGACTTTACCGCATCGGGAGCAACGCGGGAAATACGAAACTGCTTTCAGCCTCCGGAGGGCTCATGGTGAAAAAAGAGTCTCTCCGCTGTTGTCTTATCCAGTCACCTCCATTGAGGATGCCTTGATCAGGATTCCGCCTTTCAGAGACGCCCACATGCACTTTACGCTGGACGGCCTCGCCGCTTCGGAAGAAGAAATCATCGAAATCATCGCCGCGTACCGGAGGTCCGGCATCTTCACCGTAATGGACATGTGTCACAGGAGCGGGGTCGGTCTTGTTGCGAAGAAGATCGCAAAGGGAAGATTGGCGGTGAAGACTGCAGGGTTCGCGCTTTCCAAAAGAGGCGGCTACGGCGCGTTCCTGGGCCGGCAGGTTTCCGGAGGGGAAGAGATCAAGGCTGCGATAAAAGAGCTCGCAGGATCAGGAGCCGACTTCATCAAGGTGATCAATTCCGGCATCGTGTCCGTGCGTGAGGACGAACCGGTGACCGAAGGATTCCTGCGCGAAGAGCTGGATGTGATCTGCGCGGAGGCCCGGGAGAGAAGTCTCGTCGTCGCCTGCCACGCAAATGCCGAACGCGCGATACGGGACGCATTATCCGCAGGCGTGTCATCCGTCGAACACGGCTTTTTTGTAACGGATGAACTCCTCCATATGATGGCGGGGACGGGTGTGTCGTGGACACCGACCGTCTTTGCCCTCGCGGTCCTTTTCAGAAACACTTTCACCCCTGGAAAAGAAGTATATCGAAGGGGTGGTGCAGAGACATCTCGAATCGGTTTCCCGTGCATCCTCCATCGGCGTGAAACTTAACGTCGGCACGGACAGCGGCTCAAAAGGTGTGCGTCACGGCGGATCCTTTTTCGAAGAACTTCGCTTATTCCGGCGCGCGGGCCTTTCCATTGAGAAAATAGTATCGTCCGCATGCATGGAAATGGATGAGATCGAAAGAGGAAACTACCTCCTCGTTGAGGAGGATTTTATTGCCGCCGGGAAAATTGCAGAGGTGTACGAGGGCGGTAAGCCCGCAGCTTTCAGCTGAAACAGGTCCTTTGTGCTAAAATGAGTGGTTATGAAAAACGAAAAAGGCGTTGTCTATCTTGTCGGTGCCGGGCCGGGAGATATTGGTCTTCTTACGGTAAAGGGACTTCGCTGCCTTCAGAGGGCTGAGGTGGTGATATACGATTTTCACCTGAATGCCCAGATACTCAATTACATCAGTCACGATGCCGAATTCATTTACGCAGGGAAACGCGGCGGCCACCACACCATGACCCAGGATGAGATCAACGCAGCCATCGTGCATAAGGCGAAAGAGGGGAAGATCGTCTGCCGGCTGAAGGGGGGAGATCCCTTTGTCTTCGGGAGAGGCGGCGAGGAGGCGCAGGTGCTTGCGAGGGAGGGCATCAGGTTCGAGGTGGTGCCCGGCGTGAGCTCCTCCGTTGCAGCTCCCGCCTATGCGGGCATACCGCTTACGCACCGGCTTTATTCCTCGTCCTTTGCCGTCATACCGGGATACGAGGATACGACAAAGGAGCATTCCGCGATCGACTGGAAGAAACTCGCCACCGGGGTCGGAACCCTCGTCTTCCTCATGGCGGTCAGGAATATCGATGTGCTTACGGAGAAACTTATAGAAAACGGCAGAAGACCCGATACCCCTGTTGCGGTGGTGCGCTGGGGCACGAGGCCCGATCAGAAGACGCTCGTGAGCACGTTGAAGGATATCGCCGCCCTTGTCAGGGAAAAGGACATCAGGCGGCCGGCGGTGATGGTCGTCGGCGACGTTGTTAAACTCAGGGACGAGCTGAAGTGGTACGAGGAAAGGCCGATGTTCGGCCATCGGGTCCTTGTGACAAGGGAACATTCCGGGGGGTTCGAGCAGCTCGAAGATCTCGGCGCGGAGATCGTCCAGTTTTCGACGGTCGAGATAGTTCCGCCCGCGACCTGGGAGGAGATCGACCGGTCGATCGACAGGATCGGCGACTATCACTGGCTCATATTTACGAGCGCCAACGGCGTGAAATATTTCTTCAGGAGGCTCTTCGAACGGGGCGTCGACATACGCGAGCTGAAGGGCCTGAAGATATGCGCGATAGGGACCATGACAGCAGCCGAAGTGGAGAAGTTCGGGATCAGGGTCGATCTCGTACCGGATGAGTTCAGGGCGGAAGGTCTCATAAGCGCGATAGTGCGGAAGCTCGGAAGAGCGGAAGAACATTCCGGTCTTCCGGACGTCGGCTCTCCCTCGCTGAAGGGTCTCAGGTTCTTAATGCCCCGGGCGGAAGTAGCTCGCGAGGTTTTTCCGGACGAGGTGCGAAGACTTGGCGGCATCATAGATGTACCTGTTGCCTATCGGGCGGTAAAGCCGGAGCTGCACGGCAAGCGGCTGAAAAGGTTTTTGAAGGAAGGGAGGATCACGATCGCCACCTTTACGAGCGCCGCTACCTTCAACAACTTCAGGGAGATAATGGGCGAGGACGCCGATGAAATGCTCAGGAATGTCGCGATAGCGGTCATCGGGCCGGTCACTGCCAAGGCTATTGAAAAGACCGGCCGCACAGTGGACATCATGCCTAATGAGGCGACGGTCGGGGCCCTTGCCGAGGAGATCAAGAAATGGGCTACGCAACGCTCCTCATAACGGGGAGCGAAGAGGTGGAACCTTGCCTATTGCCGACAACGACACGTACATAACAGACCCTTGCCGGCCGCGCTCTTTATTCTCCCGGATCTTCCTCTCCCCGAAGTTCATGTTCTATCCGCAGGTGCTTCGCATCGTCTGGACGAACGGGAGCATGGCGAATAGGGGCCTCTATAAGGACAGGGAGTGGGTGCAGGGGAGCTTCGACATCCTCCGTGCGCTTGAAAATGTCGGCGTTACGGTCGAGATCACAGGCATGGCGAATATCAGGCAATGCGACGGGCCGGTGGTCTTCATAGGCAACCACATGAGCACCCTCGAAACCTTTGTGCTGCCCTGCATTATCCAGCCGGCAAAAGCGGTCACTTTTATAGTAAAGGAGAGCCTCCTCACGGCCCCTGTCTTCGGTCCTGTCATGCGTTCGAGAGACCCCATTGCGCTGGGAAGGGTGAACCCGAAGGAAGACCTGAGGACCGTTCTGGAAGAGGGCGGGAAAAAGATCGCGTCAGGTCAATCGATCATCGTCTTTCCCCAGAGCACGCGGTCAAGTATCTTCAAGCCCGGGGAATTCAATACACTCGGGATAAAACTTGCGGTGAAGGCCGGTGTGCCGGTGGTTCCGGTCGCTCTCAAAACCGATGCCTGGGGAACTGGAAAGCTCATAAAGGACTTCGGGCCGGTGGACAGGACAAAGAAGGTCCATTTCGCCTTCGGCAAGCCGATGCCGATCGCGGGTCGCGGCGTCGAAGAGCATAAGAGGATCATCGCCTTCATCCAGAAGCGGCTTGAAGAATGGGGAAAGGAGGATGCCTGAATGAATATCCCGAATGAGGAGATTGTCGAAGTGCTGGCGGAAATTCCTGAGGGCCACAGGCATATCAGGACAAAGGTGCGCCTTCATGACGGCACTGAATTCGTTTTCCAGGAGGCGGCCGTAGCCAATATCGTAAGGGCCTATGTCACCCTGAAAACCGACCCTGTAAAGTCTTCGGTCAGACTTAAGGGGAAAAAGGTGGTGGATAGAAAGCAGGGCTATGCCGAATGGCAGCTCGTCGAGGAATGAGGCCGTGACCTGCGAACCCTTCCGGAAAGAACGTCTGTCCTGAGATGAAGCGCGCCCTGCTCATATGCCTTGCGGTCCTTCTGTACCTGCCCCCTTTTTATTATTCTCATCATCGGCGGCATAATGTTGATCAAAAAGGACTCTCTTTGCCGGGACAATCTCATCCGGATGCACCCCCCTATTTCGAGGAAGATTTTGTGAATGAGGCAAGACCCGGCATGATCTGCCATGTCTCGTCGGTCTGCCCGGCGGGCAACGGGAAGGTTGCCTGCACCTGGTATTCGGGGTCGAGGGAGAGCGCGCCCGACGTGGCGATCTATCTTTCGATATTCGACGAGGCGACATCCCGATGGTCGGCCCCGCGAGTGGTCGTGGACCGCGACACCTGCTCGAAGGAGCTTGGGAGGTACGTCAGGAAGGTAGGCAATTCACTCATATACCGCGACGGCAAGGGGAGGCTCTGGCTCTTTTATTCCTCCGTCATCTTCGGCGGCTGGTCCGGAAGCTCGCTGAATTACAAGGTCTCAGACGACAACGGCAAAACCTGGAGCAGGAGCCGGAAGCTGATCCTCAGCCCCTTTTTCAATCTGACGGAAAATGTGAAGAACAAGGGAATAAACCTCGACGACCATTCCTTCGTCATCCCGGCATACCATGAGTTTGCAAGGAAATACTCCGAATTAATCCACTTTGAAACGGCCGGCGGGTCCGTTAAATATGAGACGAGGAAAATGACGCACGGGGATGACGCAATCCAGCCGTCTCTGCTTCACGATGGCCAGGGCGAGCTTGTCGCCTTCTTCAGGAATATGTCACCGGGCGACAAAAACCATATCCTTACCGCGCGAAGCAGTGATAGTGGGAGAACATGGTCGGACCTCAGTGAGACCTCCCTGCCGAACCCGGATTCGGGGCTGGACATGATCAGGCTGCAAGACGGCGGTTATATGGGCGTAATTAACGATTCCTACCATGGCCGGGGCAACCTGACCATTGTATTGTCAAGGGACGGGGGAAAGACCTGGAAACCGATAAAGGTCCTCGAAGATAAACCGGGAAGCGAATATTCCTACCCTTCAATAAACAGGAGCGCAAGCGGCCTTTACCATGTCACCTATACTTACGAAAGAAGAAGGATCAGGCACGTTGTCTTCAATGAGGCATGGATAAGGAAGATGGAGGGACAGGGCCATTAGAGAATATGCCGTCTATATCTTTCCGTTTCTGCTCATGGCGTGGTGCCTTTTCGCATTTGGCCGTCTGACCGGCATTGCGAAGAGGCCCGGACCGCCGGGCAGGGCACTGATTATGGCGATTGCAGCGCTTCTTTCTTTTGTGCACTTTTCAGGGCTCTCTTTTGCCGACTACCTGCTTTCGCTGTCGCCGAGTTATTCGGTCGGCTCCATGATCTTTTTTGTCGTCGTCTTATCGGACGACCTGATGGGAATACGGCTGATGACATCCGGGGATTTTTTCCTTTTCTCCCTGTGGAACGTTGCACTTTCGCTCTGCCTTTTCGCATCCGTCCTCGGGTTCATGGGCCCTGACCTCTATGCCTCCGGTTACGATTTTTCGATCCTATTCTTGTCAGTGGCCATTATGACGGTCCTGCTCGCCTTCATGAGGAGCCGTCTCGCCGTGGTCTTTGTCGCTTACATAGCCGCCTTCGACCTCAGCCTGCTTCCATCGCGGAATTTCTTCGACTACATGACGGACGGCCTGCTGTTCATCATTTCCTCGGGCGTTGTGGTATACTACGTTGTCGGAAAAATCCTGAAAATGCCCGCAAGAAAGCAACCCTTTCAGGGCCGCACCGTCGGCCGGGAATAAACCATGCAGATCGCCGGAAAAGAAGACCGCTCTGATATCATCATCTTTTTCCTCCTTCTCAGTTTCCTCTTTCTCTATTTCTACAGGCTCGGCGCACCGGCGGTCTGGAACCCGAACGAGGCGTTTTATGCCGAGACTCCGCGCGAGATGCTCCAGAGGCACGACCTCCTGACGCCCTATTTCAACTATGCCTTCAGGTTCGAAAAACCGGTGCTCATGTACTGGCTCGTCCTGCCGTTCTACGCGCTGATGGGGATCAATGAAACAGCGGTAAGGATGGCCTCTGCAGTTTCGGCGGTACTCGGGGTGGTCGTCACCTTCTGGTTTGCGTCGAAGGTGCTCAACAGCAGAAGGGCGGGCCTCATATCCGCTGCGATCCTCGCTGCCGCCTTTGATTACAATTCCGCAGCCAGGTACGCCTCGCCCGAGATGGTCATGACCCTTCTGATCACGTCGAGCATCGCAGTCTTTTACAGGTGGTACACCGCTGGGCCGAAACACAGGGGCCTCTGGCGGCTCTTCTTCTATTTCCTCTGCGGACTCTCCACTCTCACAAAGGGGCCCATAGGGATCATCCTTCCCTTTCTCGTCATCGTCGTTTTCCTGCTCGTAAAGAGGGACTTCTCGAGCATGAAGGCGTTCTTTTCGGTCGGCGGGTTCGCGGTGTATCTCGCCGTGGCGCTTCCGTGGTATGCCTATATGCTCTACCTTTACGGCAGCCAGTTTTCTTCCGTAGTCGCGGGTGAGAACATTCACAGGTTCCTGAGCAACAAAAGCGGCGAGTCGGCGCTGTTTTATTATTTTTCCGTTCTGCCCTGGAATTTCCTTCCCGGCTCGGTCTTTCTCATCCCCGCGTTTCTCTGGATAAGGAAGCTGGCGAAGGCTCATGAAGAGATCCTCTTTCCCGTGGTCTGGTTTGGCGTTGTCTTTGTCTTTTTCAGCCTTTCGAAATCGAAACTGCCGCCCTATATCTATCCGCTCTTCCCGGCGGCGGCAACGATTGTCGGCGGCTGGATCGCGATGGCGACCGCCGGGGACGGGAAGGCGGGAACAGTCTTCATCTGGCTCTCCGTGCTCCTTCTGGCCGTAATAGCGGCAGCCGTCCTCTGGTTGAAGGGTTACCTGCCGGATATGGGTATTTTAACGCTCTCCCTTCCCGTCTTCTTTTTCCTGCTCGGGATCTGGAATATAAGAAGGAAGGCCGCCGCGCTCTCGCTCGTTCTCGTTCTGGCGGGCATGAGTTTTTTCTATTTCGTGTTTCTGTCCGACGTCATTCCCCAGATCGAAAGATACCGGCCTTACAGGGAGATCGCTGAAAAGGTGAGACTTGCCGACCCCGGCGATCCATCGGCCTTCTACTGTTATAACGTCTATCAGCAGAACCTCACTTTTTATCTCCGGAGGAAGGTCTCGGTCATCGGCAGCCAAAAGGAACTTGCGGACCTGCTGCGCTCGAAGAAGGACGCCCTCCTCCTGATAGACAAGAAAACCTACGAAAATAATTACACCTCCTCAGGGAAAAAGGTTATCTGGGACGGACCTTTTTATGACAGGTCGGAGTCGCAGTTCATGAAATTCCTGCTCGATATCCGGAGGCACAGAATCAACGAATACGTGGTGGTGAGATAGAGATGCTCCAGCGGATCGACAACACGATCTTTTATTTCATCAACGGCTCGATGCATAATCCCATTATCGATCCGGTCATGATATTCGTGACAAAACACCCTCCTCTGCTTTTCACGCTTCTGCTCCTTCTCCTCCTTCCGAAATACAGGACGAGGCTGATCCTCCCTGTCGTTCTTTCGCTGTTGGCGTTCGGCTTGAGCGACGGGGTTGGGGGCATCGTCAAGAACATCGTGGCCCGGGAAAGGCCCTTTCAGGTGCTTCCCCACGTGCATAAACTGGTGGGCGCAATGGCCTATTCCTTTCCCTCTTCTCACGCGTCTAACACCTTTGCCTTTGCAACGGGGATGTTTTATTTTTTCAGGGCGGCTGCAATCCCGTTTCTGGCCCTGGCGTCGATCGTCTCCTTCTCCCGCATTTACGTGGGAGTCCACTATCCCTCTGACGTCCTGGGCGGCATGCTCTGGGGCGTAACGAGTTTCTTCATCGTGTCAGGCGTATACAGGAAACTGAAATCGGTCTACGAGCGCGACAGGTACAGCGCTGTCTTTTTCGCCGTTTCACTTTTCCTCATCGTGTTTCGTCTCCTCTACATCCAGTACGGTCCACTGGATCTCGTGGGAGACGAGGCGCATTACTGGGAATGGACGAGAAGGCTTGCCCTGAGCTACTACTCGAAGGGGCCGCTCATCGCCTACCTGATGGCGCTTACCACCGGGATTGCCGGAAACACCGTGCTCGCGGTGCGGTTCTTCGCCCCTTTTCTCCTTTTCGGAGGGTCCTATTATCTTTACAGGCTCGGCGGCGAAATGTTCGGCAATGCGAAGGCGGGGGTGATTGCGGGTCTTCTCCTTCAGACGACGGTGATCTTTGCAACTTACGGGCTGCTGATGACGATCGATTCCCCGTTCGTATTCCTCTGGTGCCTTGCGCTGTGGTTTTTCTGGCAGGCCCTGAAGACTGAAAAGACAGGGTACATATATCTCACCGGCATCGTGATAGGCCTCGGGTTCCTCGCCAAGTACACCATGCTCTTTTTCTTCCTCTGCGCCTTTTTCTTTTTGCTCCTTTCGAGTGAAGACAGACGCCGGTTCAAAAGCGTGCACCTTTATCTTTCATTCCTTCTCAGTCTGGCGGTGATGAGCCCCGTCTTCATATGGAACGCCCGGCACGGGTGGGTGACGATGCTGCACACCGAAGGACACATCCATATCAAAAACGGGCTGAGAATTTCGCCGGCGAGTTTCTTCGATTTCGTCGGCTCTCAGCTTGGGGTGATAACGCCCCTTCTTTCATTCCTGATGATATATCTTGTCGTGAAGTACAGGCGTTCATATGCCACCCTTGCGCGGGAAAAGAAGTATCTCCTCTGCTTCTCCCTCCCGGTTCTCGGGTTTTTCCTTCTCAAGAGCATCCAGGGGAAGGTCGAAGGGAACTGGGCGATGCCGTCCTACCCGGCGCTCTTCGTGCTTTCGTCTTTTTATCTCGTCGAGGGATGGAAAGGCTTCGGAAGGAAGATGAAGGCCTTTGCCGTCGTATCTATACTCTTTTCGGTTCTCTTTACCGCGGTCGCCCATTTCCCGGCGATACTCCATCTGCCTCCGCGCCTCGACATGACCAGGAGGCTCGCGGGCTGGAAGGAGCTGGGCGGCGGGATCAGCGGCATCTCGGCCGAAATGGCGCCTCACGGGCCGTTCTTCATCTTTTCGGACAGCTACCAGGTGGCGAGCGAAGTTGCCTTTTACGCGAAGGGCAATCCGATCACCTACTGTGTCAACCTCGGAAGGCGCATGGACGAATACGACCTCTGGCCCGGGTTTGACGGGCTGATCGGATACAACGCCATATTCGTGACGGAGGACGATCAGCAGATGCCGCCCGCACTTGCGAAGGCATTCGGACATTACGAGAGGATACCGCTCGTCCTTCATACAAGACAACACAAAATAATGAAATTTACCGCCTTCAAGTGTTATGATTTCAAGGGTATCCATTTGAAACCTGCGGAGACATATTAATGACGATTTCAATAGTAGTGCCGCTTTACAACGAGGAGGAGAACGTCCGCGAGCTCCACGCACGGTTGAAGGAGGTTCTCGACGGCCTCGGCAGCGAATACGAGCTTATCTTTGTCGACGACGGGAGCACCGACGGGACGCTTTCCCTTCTGCAGGAGATACAGCCGGGCGACGACCGGCTTGTCGTACTCAGCCTCAGGAGAAACTTCGGACAGACCGCTGCGTTTGCGGCGGGATTCGACTATGCGAGGGGCGACGTTATCGTGACGATGGACGGAGACCTCCAGAACGACCCGAAGGACATCCCGAGACTCATCGAGATGATCAGGGAGAACGACATAGTCAGCGGATGGAGAAAGAGCCGGAAAGACCCGTTCTTTTCGCGGAGGCTCCCCTCTGTCCTGGCAAACAGGCTGATAAGCAAGGTGACCGGCGTCAGCCTCCATGACTACGGGTGTTCGCTCAAGGCATACCGCAGAGAGGTGATCAAGAATCTCAAGCTCTACGGTGAGATGCACCGGTTTATCCCCGCCGTTGCCAATCTCTACGGCGTGAAGATCGCGGAGGTCGAGACTACCCATCACCCGAGGCTCAGGGGTAAGTCGAAGTACGGCATCTCAAGGACTATCAGGGTCATCCTCGACCTCATCACGGTGAAATTCCTGCTCAGTTTTTCGACGAGGCCGCTACAGTTTTTCGGCCCCATAGGGCTCCTCAGCGGCTTCCTTGGATTCCTCATCTCGCTTTATCTCAGCCTGCAGAAGATCTTTCTCGGCGTGAGTATAGGCGGAAGACCCATGCTCCTGCTCGGAGCGCTGCTGATCATTGTCGGCATCCAGTTCATCGGCATGGGACTTTTGGGCGAGATGATGGTCCGTGTCTACCATGAAACTCAGAAAAAACCTATCTACGTCATCAAAAAAGTCATCGGGCCGGGGAATCCGTAAGACATTAGTCTTCACCCTCAAGCTTGCGGTAAGCTCGCTGAGCCTCTATGTCGTCTTCTCGAAGATCGACATCCGCGAATTCGCCTCGATGCTCGCGAAGATCGGTCCCCTCTTTTTCGTCCTTGCGGCGCTTCCCTATGTCCTGGCACAGGCGGTATCGACATGGAGATGGAAGCTCCTCCTCCCCGGGCACTTCCGGTACGGCAGGCTTTTTTCGCTCTACATGATCGGCTCTTTCTTCAACAGTTTTCTTCCCGGCGTGATCGGCGGCGATGCCATCAAGGCGTACTACCTGAACAAGGACGCGAAAAAGATAAGTCTCACCCTCGCCTCTGTCTTCATGGACAGATACTTCGGATACGCGAGTCTCATGCTCATCGGCATTTCCGCCTTCCCGTTTGCATACAGGTATTTCGGCGCGACCGCCTACCGGTGGGTCATGCCGGGGATATTTGTCGCCTTCGTCGCGGCGAGCGTTCTCTTTTTCGGGCTGAAATTAGGGAAGAAAATCAGCTCCGTCGGGGAGATCTATGAATATTTCGGGAGACTGAAATCGCGGAGGGACGTTATCGCCAAGGCGGTGATGGTCTCCTTTGTCGTGCAGCTTCTGAATTTCCTGATGGTCGTTATCCTCGCCCTTGCCATGGGAGAAGATATCCCTGTCATCCTCCTTTGCGTTTTTCTCCCGATTATCATCACCGTGACCACTATCCCCATTTCGGTCTCCGGTCTCGGCGTAAGGGAAGGTTCATTCGTGCTGCTGCTCGGACTTATCGGGGTGAGGCCGGAGGTGGCGACGTCGCTCTCCCTTTCGTGGTTTTTTGCGAACTTCCTGGGAGGCCTGCCCGGTCTTGTGGCGTATGTAAGGCACAGGGAGATAAGGGCTTAGAACTCTTGTGAAAAAGGGGAGCATGGACCGCAGAGGGCGCAGAGAAATTATGGAAGAAAACAGACGATTGGAAGAAACCGATAAGAAGTACGTCTGGCATCCCTTTACACAGATGAAGGAATGGGCGGAGGAGGAGCCGGTCGTCATCACCGAGGGAAAGGACTGGCTTGTCAGGGACAGCAAGGGCAGATGGTATATAGACGGCGTGTCGTCCATGTGGGTGAACATTCACGGCCACCGTAAAAAGGAGATCGACGAAGCGATCATGGCGCAGCTCGATATGATAGCCCACACCACCCTGCTCGGCCTGAGCAGCATCCCGGCGGTAGAATTGGCGGAGAGGCTGGCAGGGGTCATCGGTCGATCCCTCGGCCGTAGGGGCAACCCCCCGTGGTTGCCCTCTTCCGGGCAGGCGCAGAGCTCCCCGGAGCCACAGAAATCCGGGCAGGCACAGAGACCTGCCCCTACACGCGTTTTTTATTCCGACAACGGGTCGACTTCGGTCGAGGTCGCGCTGAAGATGGCCTTTCAATACTGGAAGCACAGGGGCGTTGAAGGCAGGAACAGCTTCCTTTCGCTCAACAACGCCTACCACGGCGACACGCTCGGCGCGGTGAGCGTCGGGGGCGTGCATATCTTCCACGGCGCCTTCGGCCCGCTTTTATTCAAGACCTTCAAAGCGCCGTCGCCGCACTGCTACCGCTGCGAGCTCGGCAGCGAATATCCCGGATGCGGTCTCGCCTGCCTCGCGGGGATGGAAGAGGTCCTGAAGGAGCATCACGATGAGATTGCGGCCGTCATTATCGAACCGGTTGTCCAGGCCGCAGGCGGGATGATCGTTTCTCCGCCCGGCTATCTGAGAGGCATCCGGCAGCTATGCGACCGATACGGAGTCCTCATGATCGCCGACGAGGTTGCGACAGGATTCGGAAGGACCGGGAAGATGTTCGCCTGCGAGCACGAAGGGGTAATGCCCGATCTCCTCTGCCTTTCAAAAGGGATCACAGGGGGATATCTCCCGCTTGCCGTGACGGTCGCGTCGGAAGAGATCTACAGGGCTTTCCTCGGCGAATTCAGAGACCTCAAGACCTTCTTCCACGGCCATTCATATACCGGAAACCCCCTTGCCTGCGCCGCGGCCCTCGCCTGTCTCGACATATTCGAAAAGGAGGACACCATAAGGACCATTCAGCCGAAAATAGAGCTTCTCGAAACAAGGCTGGGAGAGATATCGACGCTCCGCCATGTCGGGGACGTACGTAACCGGGGGCTCATGGCAGGGATAGAGCTCGTAAAAGACAAAAAGACAGGGGAACCCTTCCCATGGGAGGAGAAGGCCGGCTGGAAGGTCACGTATAGGGCGAGGGAAGAGGGGCTTCTCATCAGGCCCCTGGGGAATGTCATCGTAGTCATGCCCCCCCTCAGTATCAGTCTCGACGATCTCGACAGGATGCTCGACATAATCGCAGGGGCGACGGACAAAGTCGCATGAGCAGGAAAAGCGTCATATTTCTCATCCTCCTTTTTTCGGCTCCTGTAATCATCTATCTCCTTTTTCCCTCGGACAAAAGCAGGATACGCACACTCTTCAGGGAAGGGGCCGCCGCGGTCGAGGCAAAAAAGCTCGACGACGTGATGGCGAAAGTATCTTTCAATTACACCGATGAGCACGGGCTGACCTATCTCTACCTCCGGAAGATCTTCGAGAGGGTATTCGGCCGGCTTGACGACATGAAGGTCGATTACGACATAAAGGATATCGAGGTCAACGGCGACAGCGCAACTGCCGACCTGGACGTGAGGGTTACGGCGAGACGCGGTCAGGAGACGGGATATGTCGCCGGCGACGCTTCAAGCCCGCTCCATGTCAAGTTCTTCCTCGACAAGGAACACATGAAATGGCTCATCGCAAGGACCGAGGGACTGCCGCAGGAGTTTTGACAGGTTTCCCTTCTGCGCATTGTGTCTGCCTCGATCTGACCGGCAAACCACATCAAGTATGTAAGCAACTACACAACAAGGAAGTTGATTACATAATGATATGACCTCCAGGGGCCAAAAAAATCATTGGAATAGTGGTTTTCTTTACGGCATAAAAATTGCTTCTTTTTTAGGTTGGCAAGTTCCTGAGTGACCGAGGTGGAAAAGTGAAAAATAGACGAGAAGCATATCGTAAGGGCCTTTTCTTTCTGGCGTTCATGGTGTTGTTTGCTGCCGCACCGACCCGGCCGCTTTCCGCGGCCTCGATGGGCGACTACTGCATAGTGCCGCCTTACGTCAAGACAGACGTCCAGCCGAACATCCTTATAATCATGGACAACTCGCAGAACATGAAGAATGCGGCTTATGATTCAAACGGCGACTCGACCCTGGATACCGTGGAACCGGATGGGACGGTTATCAATACTTACGATCCGACTCAAATTTATGATGGATATTTCCGGCACGATCTCTTTTATAGCTTCAGCGGCAGCGGTAACGGCTTTGTCCCCGATCCCAACGGCATCTATTACGGCAATATCCTGAACTGGGCGCTGACGAGCAGGTATGATCTTCTTGAAATGCTCCTGGTAGGCGGGATCACGACCTCCAGAAACGGCACCCAGACACCGAATATTTTCTGGCCCCAGACCAACAGCTGGTCGGGTACGTATAATGGATGCAGGTTTGTCGTAAATTCGGGGACTCTGACGATATGGGATGTGACGGCAAACTCATGTCCACTGTTGAATACTGTAAATTGCCCCGCCAGCTGCAGGCTCTCTTCAGTCGGGGACGGATCGTCCGTCAGGAGTCTGGCGTCATCAGGTGTCTCCGCAGGCGATACGATGTTTTCGGAAAGGGGCGGCGCCAGGAATTTTATTCGGCAAGGCAATGGCGCTGCCGAAAAAAAAACGCAATACACAGGGGTGAGCAATCCTGAACATTTCCTCGGACACCTTCTGCATGTTGCCGCGGCTTTCTGCAACAGTATGCTTGACTTTACAGACAGTGAAGCCTCGGCAGTTACCGTAAGCATCGACAAAAGCGTAAAGGTAACCAATGGTACCGTGTGCAGGAGTTACTCAGTCACCCTTACCGCATCTCACGGCACCACCCCCTATACCTGGAGCCTTGCTTCAGGCTCATTGCCTCCGGGGCTGAGCCTTGCGACCAGCTCGAATAACGGCGTCATTTCCGGGACCCCGACGACATCGGGCAACTACTCCTTTACAATCCAGGTGCTGGATAACGGAGGATTTACTGATACGAATGCATATTCCATGTCCGTTGGCAGTGTTCCTGCCCTGGGTGTAACCCCGGTGAGCCTGTCAGCCTGTCAGGGAACGGATTATACGACTGATTCTCCGCTGAACACCTTGCAGGCCGACGGCGGCTGTGCCTGCGCAGACAGCACTTGCAGCACCACCACATCTTTTAGTTGGCTGGCAACTTCACCCATGCCCAACTCCCTGGCGATTGACAGCCAGGGCAATATCACCGGTCTTGCATCCGTGTCGGGCACACTTCCTCAGACCTTTACGGTCAACGTATCGGTCACCGATTCACTTAACAGCCTGAACAGTTTTTACAGCAACGAGACCGCCACTGGACAGATCAGTATTACGGTCTCTGATTGCCCTGCTACCCTCAGGCAGTCGCCGAGCATGACCATGCGGGTGTGTAACGGCGACTACACCAATAATTGCCAGGCCGGCACGCCTCCTCCGAGGAGCGGCCTTCTCCAGGACTATCTGCCCCAGGCAAGGTTCGGGATCGAGGATTTTACCAAAAGCACGGGCGGTGACATCAACCCTTTAACTCCTGAAATCCCTTCGGGCAACTGCATAGCCCCCAGCCAGTCGTCGAACTTTCTGTCGAACATTCAGAATGTCACGATTCAGAGCGGCATTATGCCACTGGTCAACGGGCTTTCATACGACCAGTTAGTGACGGAAACCAACACCGGCTCGACAACGTATTTCCTGAACAACACCACCAACAACTGCGATCCTTTTGCGGGCACCACGTATTACTGTCTGAAGAATTTTGTGCTCATGATAACAGCGGGCCAGGGCGCCGACACAGGCTCAAACGTCATGACGTCAAGCTGCAGCAATTCATTGGGCACCGCTAACTATAAGTTGTCAAAAAATGCCTGCTACGCCCAATCCAACGACCTCAGAAATCATCCACCGGGGTCCGGGAATACCAGTCCCGATCTTGGCGCAGACAACCTTCCTGGATTTCAGCGCGTGTATACCTATGTTGTGAACCCGATGGGAAATTATACATGCGGGTCCGTTCCCTGCAATAGCATTCTTGAGGAAACGGCTTCGGTCGGAGGCGGAAGCTACTATTACGCCGAAACCGCCGGCGATCTGAAGGATAAGCTTGAACAGGCGCTGTCCAGCATGATAAAGAGGGCGGCGGCAGGAACTGCGGCGTCGGTTCTTGCCTCAGGCGAGGGAAGCGGTGCGAACCTCATACAGGCGGTTTTTTATCCCACGAAAAAATTTCCGAGAACAGTCACCTCCGGGACCACGAACACGACAGTGTATGACGAGATCGGATGGACGGGAAGACTTTCGAATTTCTGGTACTATATCGATCCTTTTTTCACCAACAGCGGCATGAGGGAGGACACGGACAGCAACAAGATACTGAACCTTGAAGACGATTACATCGCATCTCTATATTACGATAATACGGCCGAGCAGACAAAGGGTGAGCTTGACCTGGACAGTAACGGAGACGGCAAGGCGGAATCCTGCGTATACGGACCGTCTCCTTCGAGTGCTTTTACAACCTGCTCGGCCGGCCTGTCGAAAAACTTCGAAGATATAAGCACACTGTGGGAGGCAGGCCTCCACTTGTGGGATACTCCCGCTTCAAGCAGGACGATAAAGACAAATATCGGCAGCGGGCTCATCGATTTCAAATGCTCCGACAGCACCGGCTGCACAACCGACGCCGACGCGAAGGCAACTACCCTTGAGCCCTATCTCAATGTATCGAGCGTCCATGATGCGGAATCCATCATACAGTACGTCCGCGGCGTCGATAATCCCTGCGTCGGGGCCTCGCCCTGCACAGCTTACAATTACAGGTCGAGGACAGTTGCGTACGACTTAAACGGCGACGGCGATACGCTTGACGCAGGCGAAGGCCCCAAGGTCTGGAAATTGGGCGACGTGCTCGATTCGACCCCGAAGATTTCCTCATGGCTTCCACTGAACGCCTATGACACTGTCTACGGCGACGCGTCCTACACAGCTTTCGTTAAATCTTCGGCCTACACCGGCAGAGGGATGGTATTTGCCGGAGCCAACGACGGAATGCTCCATGCCTTCAAGCTCGGCAAACTGCAGCTTCCCGGCGACGCGCAATGGCCGAGCTCCGAAACCGGCACCTTCGACAAGGCGCGACTGGTGAATCCGGACAGCTGTACGGCAACAGACTGCAGTGTCTGCTCTTCCACTGACACTAATCCTTGCGGCTCAGAACAGTGGGCCTTTATCCCCAAGAATGCCCTTCCCTATCTAAAATATATGGCAGACCCCAGCTATTGCCATGTCTACACTATAGACCTTACCCCATATGTCTTTGACGCAAGCATCAGCACCACCAACACCATTGACAGCACTGACACAAGCTGCACAGGCGGTTACTGGAACTGCAGCAAGTACTCAGGCAATACTCCCGTTACGTCCAGATGGAGAACGATTCTCATTGGGGGCATGAGGCTGGGAGGCGCGACAAGGGGCACCGCATCTTCCTGTAATGCCGTAACCCTGAGCAGCGGGACCTCGACGACCGACTGCATGCTCACCCCCGTGGACGTAGGCGGCAGTAGTGTAGGTTATTCCGAATATTTCGCCCTTGATATAACCGATCAGAACAATCCAACGCTCCTTTGGGAATTTACCAGCCCGAATCTCGGGCTTTCCACCGCCGGCCCTGCCGTCGTAAGGATCGGCAGCGACAAGTCCAAAAACGGAAGGTGGTTTGTCGTATTGGCTTCCGGCCCGACCGGTCCCACAACCGGGGCGACCAGCTACCAGTTCCTGGGCCATTCGGACCAGGATCTGCGGCTCTTTGTTCTCGATCTGGCAGGGCCAGGCGCGACGGGCTGGACCCTGAATACCAACTACTGGGTTATCGATACCGACATACAAGATGCTTTTGCCGGATCAATGGTCAACGCGTCGCTCGACACCAATACCGATTACCAGGATGAAGTCCTTTACGTGCCATATACGAAACTGTGTGCCACGTCCTCTACCACCTGCACCCTCAATACATGGACGGACGGCGGCATCGGAAGACTCGTCACAAATGATAATCAAAGCCCCGGCAGCTGGACCTGGAACAAGTTGATCGACGGCATCGGCCCGGTCACCTCTGCAGCGGCAAAGCTTGAAAATCCGGACAAAGGCCAGCTCTGGGTCTTCGGCGGCACCGGCAGATTTTATTACAAGTATTATGACAGCGCAGCGGCAACAGCAAGGAATGACGATCCCTCCAACCCGCGGCATATATTCGGGATAAAGGACCCGTGTTTCTCAACGTCGGGGTTTGATTTTACGCTGCCCGGTTGCCAAATTTTGGGTCTTGGCGATCTTACCGATGTCACGGATATTGCGGACATAACCTCGGATCCTGATAATACTGATTATCACGGATGGAAAATCGCACTCGATACCGATACTTCGTTGCCCCCCACATATGATTCCGAGCGGGTCGTAACGGACACGGTCGCCATGACATCGGGCCTCGTATTTTTTACAACGCTCGAGCCGTATGACGACCTGTGTTCGATCGGGGGAGTTAGTTACCTCTGGGCGGTCATGTATAATACGGGGGGAACGGCGGGTGCATTGCTGAGAGGAAAAGCGCTGCTGCAGGTTTCCACGGGAAGTATCCAGCAGGTCGACCTTTCGTCCCAATTTACGCAAAAGAGCGGCAGAAGGTCCAGCTCAATGATGGGCGTACCTCCTACTGCGCAGGGTCTGTCCGTTATGGTGCCGCCCGCTCCCGTAAAGAGGGTGATCAATATGAGGGAGAGATGACACGGCGTGAAGGATTTTACAGGGGAGACAGCGGCGTCACCATGGTGGAGCTTCTTGTCGGGATCGCAATCATAATGATCCTTGTTGTCGCCCTTGGGTTCGATTTTTCAGGCTGGCAGGGAAAATACAAGGTGGAGGGCCAGGTGAAGCAGTTTTACTCCGATCTGGTAAGTGCGAGGGTTAGGGCAATGCAGAGGGGCACGACGTGTTTTGTCGATTTCCCTGCCACCACGCAGTATGAGCTCAAGGACGATAATGGAGACGATCTCCCGGGTGCCGGCGACACGGTTGTCGCGGGCGCCTATCCGAAAACAGTCGGCTACGCGCTCAACTGGAGCGACGCCGGCAGTATACCTCTTGCGAGCGCGGTGCTCTCATTCGATAAAAAAGGGCTCATATCTTACTGCGACACGAGGCCGACGCCTGCAACCTGTACCGCTGCGTCGCCGAATCCCGTGATCGTGAGCTTTACAGACCCCTCTGATGCAAATCCAGACTCTGATTGTATCATCATATCGCAAACCATCATAAATATGGGGCAGATGTCCGGGGGGACATGCAATGCAAAATAGGATGGATGAAAAAGGTCTGTCTCTGGTTGAGGTGATGATCGCGATGGTGGTGCTCCTTTTTACCTCCCTGGCGCTGATGCAGACCGCACTCGTGAGCATTTCGGCAAATATGCAAAACGTGCTCAGGGACGAGGCGGTAAGCGTCGCCGAGATGAGGATGAACAACGCAAGGAACGTATCGCTTGCCACTTTGGGCACGGGAGATACCGCTAATTTTCCGGCCGGCACTGTCTGCCCGCAGGGCTTCCCTACAAAAGGGCTTGTTGTGACAAGGTCTGTGAAAAATGTGACCGATTTCAGCTTCTGCACCAACACTTCCGTGACTTCTCTTGACCTGAATACCGCAAGAGTTATAGTGGAAGTCGGCTGGATATGGAAGGGGCAAAACTACACTCATACCTCTACTTCGATTGTGAGGCAGTAATGACAAAAAGAAAAAGCAGCAGGATCGGGAAAGGTGATAAAGAGGCGGGGAATAGAAATTTTTCGCTGTCCGCTGGCAGCAGTTTTCCGTATGACAACCGGGGCTTCAGCCTTGTGGAGCTGATGGTAACAATGGTGGTTTTCGTGTTCGTTATCGCTGCGGCATCCCAGATATTCACAAGCCTGCTGACCCAGTTCAAGCAGCAGAGCAAGATCGGGGAGTCGGATATCGAGGGCGCAGTCGGCCTTGAAATAATGAGGTACGACATTGCCGAGGCGGGCTACGGGCTGCCGTGGAACATGAACGGCGTAACATATAACGAAACCAAAGCAGAGAGCGGGTCAACTCCATGGACAGAACGAGATTATAACGATGGCCCTGACAATAATCCCAAGAGAGGTTGCGGCAGCACCACTTGCTCGGATCAAAGTCCGACATGTGACCCTGGGGGTTGTTACAATCCGCCTGCCCCATTCCGCAGCGGAAACAATCTCGGTATCTCGGATACCGACGGGACCACTTACATCGCGCATTCGACCGCTGACCTGCTCGTGATAAAGTCTGTAAATGTCGCGTTGACCAACACCTCACAGAAATGGACGTACATCGCGAACAGCGGTGCGTTTCCGAACAGACTTAAAATATGGAACCCGGACCCTTCGAACCCGTCGGTTCCGCTGAACCTGAACGACGACCTCGCGAATAACGAGCCCATTATAGTCCTGGACCCCGGACGGAAAAGCAACCAGAATATTCTTCAGAAGAACAGCGCCGGCACATTCTATACGACTCTTGGCGCTTCAGACGCCGATACCTTCACCTGGAACCAGGGCGGTCCTACTTATACCAGGAGCGGCTTTGAACCGGACGTTTTCACTAACTCGCAATATGTTGTTTACGGAATAGCACCAAACGGAACAACGCCGAGGATGCCGTTCAACAGGGCGGATTATTATGTGAAAAGACCGCCCACAAATATGCCGAGCAGGTGCGCCCCGAATACCGGGATCCTTTACAAGGCGGTCACAAAGAATACGATGAACGCCGCGGCCTGCCCGGACGGCGGGGGTTGCCTGACCCCATATCCCATCCTCGACTGCGTCGCGGACATGCAGGTCGTCTACCTGATGGACACCAACGGTGACGGGGCGGTGGACTGGTGCCCTGCGGGCACCCCCGGCTGCACGACCTGTAACGGTGATACTACAACTCAAAATACCACAGCCTCCCCTACCGATGACATATCCTGTCTCACCGCGGCCGAGATACGGCAGCAGGTAAAAGAGGTCCGTGTGTATATAGTGGCCCAGGAAGGACAGCGGGACGCCAATTATGATTTTTCCCGGGGCGGAACGAGGCCCCCATCGTTCAGCCCAGTTTTAATCGATCCTGCCAACCCCGGTCTGCAGACCCAGGTAAACATGGTAAACCTGAAAGATCTTGTGGGCGATCCCGACTATAAATATTACAGATGGAAGCTCTATACTCTGGTAGTCCAGCCGAACAGCATGAAGTGAAGACAGGCAGTGGCGGGCAGCCGCCGGTACATGGGGTGGAAATGCAGGAGCATAACGATTTGATGAACCTTAGTGTTGCAGGAAGGGAGAAGTCGGGAGGACGCTTTATGGATTCATTAAAAGCATACATTGAAACGGGCAGGCGGTATGTAGCGGGCAATAGCCGGGGGAAAAAGAATTCCCCGATGTCGGCGGTTTACCGTATACAATCCGGCGAAAGGGGCATTGCCCTCGTCATGGTCCTTATACTGGCCGCGATATCGCTTGCCATAATGGCTGCCCTTGTGTATATGATCACGGCCACCACGCAAGTGTCGGGCTTCCAGAAAAGGTACAATACGGCCCTCGAGGCGGGAAAGGGCGGGGCCGGCGTAATGTTCCAGACGATCTCGGCCGCCGGAGACCCGGGATATATTCAGACTACTCTTGGCGGCAGCATCCCGGCCCAGCTCAAGAACGTCACAGTGAACGGCTCTGCCACTAATTGCTTGGCGGCGAAATTGAATAATGTCACAAGCGACTGGAATGGTGCCGGGAAGTGCAACAGTGATTTGAACATCGATCCAGGCACATCGGATACATATGATCTTAAGTTTCAATTGGGAACAGCGCAAGCTTACGACGTCTATGCAAAGATCGTGGACACCGTCCCCGGCAACTCAAGCAGGTATGCAAGCGGAGCAACGGGCTTGATAAAATCCGGGGTGATATCGGCAAATTCGGGAGAGGTGCCGGTCATGTCCATGCCATACCTTTATACGATAGAAGTGAAGGCAGTAAATGCGGGAAATACCGCGGAGAAGGCGGATTATTCCATATTATACGAATACTGAGATGCGCTGCATGCCGAAGGGGACGAACGAAGGTGGAAGAGGGAGTGTGAGGAAATTCATTTTATTGATGATGGTGCTGTCGCTGCTGTCGTGCTCGGCGGAAAAAACGGCCCCGACCGGTGCTACTCAGGCACAGGAATCAGGCGGTGAAAGCGGCGTTTTGGCGCCGGCGGCATCCTCCGGCGCGGCTGCTGTGTCTTCGATCGAGGTGTTGCCGCATGAGGCTGATCGGCATTCGATACTTTCGCTGGTTCCGAAAGGGCCTACAATCGGGGCCGCGCAGATAAAATGGCTCGTCAATGGATCGCCCTCCGGAAGCAGCGGCGATACTTTTAATGCGACCAACGCGAAGAAGGGCGACACGATCCAGGCAACGGCGACGATAAACGGGAAGGAGATAATGTCAAACGAAGTGGAGATCGGGGATACGCCGCCTGAATTCAGCAGGCTCAAGATAATGCCGGAGGTATTCAAGCCGGGCGACAGGCTGTATGTCGAGGCCGAGGGCAAGGACATGGACGGCGACCCGGTGACGATATCGTATCAATGGACGAAAAACGGGGAGCCGGCGGGCACGGACAGCAAGATCGATTCGCCGGTGAGCAGGGGCGACAAGATTACCGTCAGGGTGACACCTTATGACGGTGAGCGTTACGGACAGCCTGTTGTGTTCGAGAGGGAGATAGGGAACATGCCGCCCATGATATCATCGGACGGCAGATACAGTTTCAGCGGAGGGGTGTTCACCTGCCCGATGCATGCGACCGACCCGGACGGAGACACGCTCACCTGGTCGCTCAGGGAGGCGCCTTCGGGGATGACCATAGACGCCCCGACCGGGCTTGTTACATGGCGGGTGCCTTCTGACTTCGCCGGAAAGACGTCCTTCACCGCATGCGCAAGCGACGGCCACGGCGGCCGGTCGACGCAGGTCTTCAATTTCACGGTGAAATAGTCGATAGATCCATACTCGGGGAAATCATGATGCGCCGCAGAGACGCGGAGGACACAGAGATACTTCTTTTGTTTTCCGTCATCTCAAGAAGAATGAAATGAAGTCTCAGCGAGCTCTGCGCCTCTGCAGTGAACCGCTTTGAAATCGCCTGCTATTTGACTCCGGTCTCCGCCTAAGGGTAATATTTCTGTATGCATTCACACGCGGATTTTGTCCCCCTCCACCTCCATACCGAATACAGCCTGCTGGACGGGGCGATACGGATAAAAGAGCTCGTGTCACGGGCAAAGGAATTCAATCTGCCGGCTGTGGCGATGACCGACCATGGCAACCTCTTCGGCGCCGTCGAATTTTACAAACAGGTAAAAAAAGCCGGGATAAAGCCGATCATCGGCTGCGAGGTCTACGTTGCGCCTTCGAGCAGGCTTGACAGGGGCGGCTCCGAAAACGAAGAGGCGTCTTTCCATCTGATCCTGCTTGCGAGGGACAACGAAGGGTACAGGAACCTCGTCACCCTCGTCACGAAGGCTTATCTCGAGGGGTTCTACTACAAGCCGCGGATCGACATGGACCTCCTTGAGCAATACAGCGGCGGGCTGATCGGGCTTTCCGCGTGCCTTAAGGGGGAGATCGCCTATTGTCTTCAGCGTGGGCTTGCGGAAAGGGCGCGGGAGAGGGCTATCAGGTTCAAGCATATCCTCGGACCTGAAAATTTCTATATCGAGATCCAGGAAAACGGCCTGCAGGAGCAGAGGGAAGCCAATAAGAAACTGATCGCACTGGCGCGGGACCTCCACATCGGCATCGTGGCGACGAACGACTGCCATTACCTCAGAAGAGAGGACGCAAAGGCCCACGAGGTGCTCCTGTGCATCCAGACGGGCAAGACGCTCAGGGACGAAAGCCGCATGCGGTTCGGCACCGACGAATTCTATTTCAAATCGCCCGAAGAGATGAAGGAGGCGTTCGTGGAGATTCCCGAATCTATCGGCAACACTATCGCGATCGCGGAGCGGTGCAACGTCGATTTCAGGATGGGAGATTTTCTCCTGCCGAGGTACGAGGTGGAAGGCGGGGAAAGTCCCGAGAATTTCCTCCAGAATCTCGCCGAAACCGGGCTCGAAAGAAGGTTTCCCGGAAGTGTCCCCGACGGTTACCGTGAGAGACTCCGGACCGAGCTCGGCGTCATCGATAAGATGGGATATGCTTCCTACTTCCTGATCGTCTGGGACTTCATCGCCCATGCGCGCAGCAGGGGGATCCCCGTGGGCCCCGGCAGGGGCTCGGCTGCGGGAAGTCTCGTCTCCTACAGCATCGGCATCACCGAGATAGACCCGATCAGGTACAATCTCCTCTTCGAGCGGTTCCTGAACCCCGAGAGGATCAGCATGCCGGATATCGACGTGGACTTCTGCCAGGACAGGAGGAGCGAGGTGATATCCTATGTCTCCGAAAAATACGGCAGGGACCGCGTGGCCCAGATCATCACCTTCGGGACGATGGCTGCGAAAGCGGCGATCCGCGACGTGGGAAGGGCGATGGACATGCCCTATGCCGAGGTCGACAGGATCGCCAAGCTCATCCCAAACACGCTGAAGATAACGATCGAGGATGCGCTGAAGGCGGAGCCGCAGCTGAAGGAGCTGTACGATACGAACACGCAGGTGAAGGAGCTTATCGATATTGCGATGCGTCTCGAAGGCCTGAACAGGCACGCCTCGACGCACGCCGCAGGCGTCATCATCGCCCCTGTGCCGCTTACGGAATACACGCCGCTTTACAAGAGTCCCTCGGACGAAAGCATCGTGACCCAGTTCGATATGGGCTCTGCCGAGGGAATCGGGCTGCTGAAGTTCGACTTCCTCGGACTCAAGACGCTCACCGTCATCGAAAAGACGCTCGACCTCATACGCCGGGGCGGCGGGGAGCTGTCGCTGAGCGACATCCCTGTCGACGATGCGGCCACCTACGACCTCCTCAGCTCGGGACAGACCACCGGCATCTTTCAGCTTGAGAGCGCGGGCATGAAGGACATCCTCCTGAAGATGCAGCCCAACAGGTTCGTCGACCTGATCGCCCTTGTCGCGCTCTACCGGCCCGGACCGATCGGAAGCGGCATGATAGACGACTTCATAAAGAGGAAAAAGGGCACGAAGGCCGTGAGTTACGAGCTTCCGCAGCTCAAGGAGATACTCGATGAGACCTACGGCGTCATCCTCTATCAGGAGCAGGTGATGAGGATAGCGAACAGGCTCGCCGGTTTTTCCCTCGGCCAGGCCGACATCCTCAGAAAGGCGATGGGCAAGAAGAATATCGAGGCGATGGCGAAGCAGAAGGAGCATTTCATGCAGGGCGCGGTCGCAAAAGGGATATCCGACAGGAAGGCGGAGAAGATCTTCGACCTGATGGCCCTGTTTGCCGAATACGGCTTCAACAAGTCGCACTCCGCGGCCTACGCCTACGTCTCCTTCCAGACCGCCTATCTCAAGACCCATTACCCCGTGGAGTTCATGGCGGCCACGCTGAGTGCCGATATGAACGACACCGACAAGATCGTGAAGTCGATCAACGAGTGCCGGAAGATGAAGATAGAGATGCTCCCTCCCGACATCAACCTTTCGGGCCGGGAATTCAAGGTGATCGGCAACTCGATCAGGTTCGGGCTCGAGGCGGTGAAGGGAGTGGGAGGCGCAGCGATCGAATCGATCGTCGAGGTGAGGAGGGAGGGCGGACCCTTCGACTCGGTGGCAGACTTCATAAGCCGCGTCGACACGAGAAAGGTTAACAAGAAGGTGCTCGAAAGTCTTGTCAAGGCAGGTGCCTTCGACTCCCTTGGCGTGACCCGGGCGGCGGCGATGAAGACCGTTGCCGACAGCCTCAACGGCTCCGCGAAGAAGGATATCGGCCAGCAGAGCTTCTTCGGCGGGGAAACTGCGGAGGATGCGGCACGGGTCGATGAATGGGAAGAGGGGGAGGTCCTGAAGAACGAGAAGGAGGCCCTAGGCTTCTATATCACCGGCCATCCGCTGACGCGGTATGACGCCCTGCTGAGGCGCCTGAAGGCGAAGAAGACATCGGATATCGAAGACGCATCGGACAAGCAGGAAGTGGCGGTCGGAGGCGTGCTCCGGGTGATCAGGAAAAAGAACGTCAAATCCACCGGCGACCTGATGGCGTACCTGACGCTCGAAGACGACGAGGGCAGTGTCGAGGTGATAGTATTTTCGGAGCTCTACAAGTCCGTCGGCGGACTTCTGAAAAAGGACGGGCTTTTCCTCGTAAAGGGGAGCATAGACAGGGACGAAAAGGGCGTGAGGGTGAGGGCAAAGGAGGTCTCGGCCCTCGAAGACCCCGGAACGGCCGGCGCGGACCGCATAGAAGTCTCGCTCCAGGGCAACGGCCCGGGAAGCGAACTGCTGAAGATGATACAGTCCCTGGCGGCGCAATATCCCGGAGGCTCCCGGCTTTTTCTGAGGATCAGGCTGAACGGGTCCCAGGCGCTCATAGCGACGGCGATGCAGCTGAATCCCGAGGCGGCCCTTATAAACGGCCTCGAGGAGATCGCCGGAAAGGGAGCGGTGACCCTGTCGTGATCAAATCGTACCTCGAATTCGAAAAGCCAATCGAAGAGCTGGAGATGAGGATCGAGGAACTGAAGCGCGCCTCGGACGGCAAGGACATCAACATCGGCGGCGAGGTAAAAAAGCTCGAAAAAAAGGTGAAGGACCTGAGGACGGATATCTTTTCGAAACTCACCCCCTGGCAGAAGACGCTTCTTGCGCGCCATCCCGACAGGCCGTACACGATGGACTATATAGGCCTCATCGCCGAGGATTTTATCGAGCTCCACGGCGACAGGAGATACGCCGACGACAAGGCGATCGTCGGCGGCCTTGCGAAGATAAAGGGCGTCCCGGTCGTGATCATAGGCCATCAGAAGGGCCGCGGCACAAAAGAGAGGATCGTACGGAACTTCGGTCAGCCCCACCCCGAGGGATACAGGAAGGCACTCCGTCTCATGGAGCTTGCCGAGAAGTTCAAGAGGCCGGTCGTCACAATGATCGACACCCCCGGCGCATATCCGGGGATCGGGGCCGAGGAAAGGGGCCAGGCCGAGGCGATCGCGTACAACCTGATGCAGATGGCCCGTCTGAGGGTCCCGATCGTCGCCGTCGTGATAGGAGAAGGCGGCAGCGGCGGCGCGCTCGCCCTCGGCGTCTCCGACCGGCTCTACATGCTCGAACACTCGGTTTATTCCGTCATCTCTCCCGAAGGCTGCGCAGCGATCCTCTGGAAGAAGGACGGCCAGCTCAATTCCGATGAGGTAAAATCTAAGGCCGCCGATGCGCTCAAGATGACTGCGCAGGACCTCCTGCAGTTCAGGATAATAGACGATATCATCCAGGAGCCTGTCGGGGGCGCCCACAGGGACATGGAACAGACCGCAAGGAACATCTCGGACAAGGTCATCGGCAGCATCGAGGAGCTGAAGACCCGCACCCCGGGCAAGCTCGTCGAAGAGAGATACAGGCGGCTGAGAAAGATCGGCAGCTTCGCAGCCGATGCATGAGCTTTTGCCGCGAGACCATAACAAAATAAAAAATTTTCGGAGGAGAAATGAGGATGAGAAGGAATATCGTTTTTTTCTTTTTCGCACTTGTGCTCCTGGGGGCCGGATGTCAGCAGAAACAGAAGGCTGAAACGCCGGCGGCGACCCAGGGCAGCCTCGATACCCGGCAGGAGATCTCGATGCTTCAGGACGTTGTGAGGAAGGACCCGGGAAACCTCAAGGCCCGGATAGACCTCGGAAACGACCTGATGGACTCGCAGCGGTATGACGAGGCGATCGCCGCGTACCGGAAGGCACTCGACATCGACACCAGGGACGTCGATGTAAGGGTGGACATGGGCACCTGCTACAGGAGGATCGGCAAGCCCGACACTGCGGTGAATGAGTTCCGGAAAGCCCTTGAGATCAACCCCAACCACCAGATGGCCCTGCGTAACCTCGGCATCGTGCTCGAATACGATATGAAAGACAAAAAGGGGGCGATCCAGGCGTTCGAGAGGTACCTCAAGACCGCGCCCAACGCCCGGGAAGCCCGGCAGGCGGAGCGGGAGGTAGCAAAGATGAAGGCGGAAAAATAGCACTGCGTTCATTCTTCATCCTTTCTCGATGTCATGCGTGAAAAACTTGCGAGCGTGCCCGCAAGACCGGGTGTCTATCTATTCAGGGACGACAGGTACCGGATCCTCTATGTCGGAAAGGCGAAGGACCTCAGGAACCGCGTAAGGAGCTATTTTCAGAAGTCTTCCTCTCTCGACATGCGCAAGTCGGCGATGATGGAGAGCGTGAAGGACTTCGAATACACGGTGACTGGAAACGAGCTGGAGGCGTTTGTCCTCGAAGCCAACCTGATAAAGCGGTACAAGCCCCGCTACAACGTGCTTCTCCGCGACGACAAGAGCTATCCCTACCTGAAGCTTACGGTCAACGAGAAGTGGCCGCGCATCGAAGTGGTGCGCAGGATACTCAAAGACGGCGCGAAGTATTACGGCCCCTACGTGCCCGCCGGCGCGATGTGGGAGCTGCTCTCCTTCATACGGAACCACTACAACATCCCCACGTGCGGCTATTCCCTCGAAAAGCGGATGAGGCCCTGCATACAGCACCAGATAAAAAAATGCGTCGCCCCCTGCTCGGGAGAGGTCGACCACGCGGCGTACATGAAAACGATCGGCGAGGTGAGACTTCTCCTCGAAGGAAAAAACAGGGGACTGATCGCCGCGCTCGAAGAACGGATGGAGGCGCTCTCGAAGGAGATGAGGTACGAGGAGGCTGCACTCGTAAGGGACCGCATCCGTGCGATCCGGAAGATCTCCGAGTCCCAGAAGGCGGTCGCACCCGAACTCGGGGACGTCGACGTCATCGGGCTTTCGAGGACCGGAGGCGCGGGGGCGTTCAAGATGCTGTTCATACGAAACGGGATCATGATAGGTTCGAGGAGCTTCATTCTGAAAGACATAGAGGGCGAGGCGGAAGGATATCTCTCCAGGAACTTCATCATACAGTTTTACGAAAAGGAGATCCTCCCTCCGCCGGAGATCATCTGTTCGGTGACGCCCGAAGACCGCGATCTTCTTTGCTCATGGCTATCGGAGAAGAGGGGGGCGCGAGTAAAGATCGCGGTCCCGAAGAAGGGGATTAAAAGGAAACTCATCGACATGGCGGAGGAGAATGCCGCGATCCTCCTGCGGGCCGAAACCGCGGCGGAGAAGAAGGATGTCTCGAAAGACCTCGTCGCCTTCCTCGGCCTCGGAAGCGTTCCGGCAGACATCGGGGCATTCGATATCTCCAATATCGCCGGGAAAGAGCCTGTCGGCGCGTTTGTTTACTGGGCCGGGGGGGCGTTTAGAAAGGAGAAATACCGTCATATCAGGATGGACGCCGTGAAAGGCCCCGACGACTACTCCATGATGAGGGAGATGATCAGAAGGACGTTCAAAAGCCTTGGCGGGCTTCCGGCCCTCGTGATCATAGACGGCGGCAGGGCCCATCTCGATGCGGCCCTCGAAGTCTTCAGGGAGAAAAATATCGCCGGAAGCGATGTGATCGCGGTTGCGAAGGACCCCGACAGGGCGTTTCTCCCCGGCAGGGAGGCGCCGCTTGGTCTCGAAGAAGGGCCTGTCGCATTGCTGCTGAGGAGGATCAGGGACGAGGTTCACCGCTTTGCCATCACCTACCATAAGAAACTCAGGGCAAAGAGGGTCCTGGAGTCGCCGCTCGAAAAGATCTCCGGCATAGGCAGGGCAAGGAGGTTTGCTTTACTGAGGCATTTTGGTAGTATAGATGCGATACGCAGTGCCTCGGTCGATGAGATATCCGCGCTGAAGGGCTTCCACAGGGGGCTTGCCGAAAAGATCCTGGAAGGACTTAATGAAAAAAATGCTAATTACCATGGAAATAAAAAAAGATCATGAAAGACAAAGAAGCTCGCGCAAAGACGCAAAGGCCGCAAAGAACGACAAACTGCTGAAAAAACTCTGCGTGCTCTGCGTGAGAAGCTTTCTGCAGTTATAAAAAAAATAAAGGTGAAAACATGAAAATTTACGTCTCCGGTTCTCTGGCGTATGACAGGATAATGGACTTCCCGGGCAGGTTTTCGGACCACATCCTGCCGGACAAAATCCATATCCTCAACGTCTGCTTCACTGTAAACGGCATGGTAGAAAAATTCGGCGGCACCGCCGGCAACATCGCATACACTCTTGCGCTCCTCGAAGAGAGGCCGGTCATCCTCGCCACGATCGGTAAGGACTACCAGCGGTATTTCAAATGGCTGGAGGAAAACGGCCTTACGCTTGAAGGGATAAAGATCATCGAAGAGGAATTCACCGCAGGCGCCTATATCACGACCGACAAGGCGGACAACCAGATCACCGGCTTCAATCCCGGCGCGATGAAGCATCCCTCGACGTATTCCTTCGACAGCGCAGGAACGGATTCGATGACCCTGATCGGTCCCGGGAACCTCGGCGACATGGCCGAATACGCCGGGATCTGCAGGAAAAAGAAAATCCCCTTCATCTGCGACCCCGGCCAGTCGCTGACCGCGTGGGAGGGGAAGGACTTAGCCGACTGGATTGAAGGGGCGTTCTGTCTCATCTCGAACGACTACGAGCTTGAGCTTATCATGGACAAAACCGGCAGGGACAAAAAGGGGCTTCTTTCGATGACAAAGACGATCGTCACCACCCTCGGCGAGAAGGGATGTATGGTCAGCACCGGAGAGTCCGAAATCACGGTCCCGGCAGCCAAGGTCTCGGATGTGCTTGACCCTACGGGAGCCGGAGACTCATACAGGGCCGGCTTTCTGAAAGGGCTTGTGCTGGGCAAAGACCTCGAAACCGCCGCAAAGATGGGCGCGGTCGCCGGAGCATATGCGGTCGAAAAATACGGGACACAGGAACATCGTTTTTCTTATGCGGATTTCACGCAGCGGTATCGGGAGAATTTCGGGGAGATGCAGGTGGGCTATTAAGGATCGGAGCCCTTGGCCTTTATATCCTTTTTATATTGTATTTAACTTGTCTTCGATGCAATATGAACAAGCTATATTGCACTGAATTGCAGGTCGGCGAAATATGGGCCCGCGAGACGTCGTGGCGTGGCGCACGTATTATCGGTGACTGTTTTGCGGTGTGCGGTTGGGAGAAGTGAAAAAGGGACAGGCTATGGGACAGGCTACTTTTAGGGCGGCGCGACAATGGGCGAGCGAACGCCTGCGCGGGACGGACGAATACAAATGGCATATAAAAGCAGGATGGTGCGTCCTGAAAGTTGTATCGACTCTGCCGGTGGAAGTCCGGACCGGGTAAGCGCCGGAGCGCCCGGAAGCAGGCACCGGGCTGGGGCAGAGATGCCCCGGTCTGAGCGGTGCGTCAAAAGTCCCGCATGGCGGGAGAGCGAGG
>JBJKSM010000029.1:0-7365 GCA_046704045.1 Thermodesulfovibrionales bacterium
ATCCTGAGCCCTCCCATAGTGGGGTGTCTCCGTCCCTCTTCTTCAGCAAGTCCGCTGATCCAGCCGGTGCGGGGATCGTCCGGGCGGTGCCGGCCGAGCACGGCATGCACCTGTTCGACCAGGAGAAGTGCGAGACGCCCGTACAGCTCATCGCCCGTCTGACGGTATAGCCCGAGGAAGTTGCAGACCGCGAAGGCATCTGTCCACAGGTATCGATCCGGGGAGGAACCGGCCGGGGAAAGGCCGGTCCTCTGCGCAAACTCCATCATGATGTCCCGGACAATAATTTCTCTGGCGTCGGGCGTGATCATATTTACAGGATAGCGGATATTGATGCGATTATGAAGAGGGACGACAGGGGCTTATGATGCCGGGGAAGACCTGGAAATGTTGAGTTGACTGATACAGGGAATACAACCTGGACTGAGCGTTGAATACAAATTAGGTTGCTTTTTAAAGATTACTTATGCCTTAACGATTATCGTAGCCATCGAAAAGGTAAGGTTTGGGAAACCAGATCGCACAAAGCTACCTGTCCCTTAGTTTGGGAGAGAGGGGCTGTCGAAGTGGCAAACGTGTGAGAACTGAAGCCCGCTTTTTCGAAGGCGGGCTTTTTTTATATGCAATCTTCTCCAAATGGAAGCCGACTATGGAGTTGTCATGAAAGACACCGACATGAGGAATGAAAGGCACACTTCAAAATCAAAAAAACCCTCCAGACTCAAACGCGGCAAGACGGACATCACCCCGCAGAGACGTGCTGCCGGGGCATCGGTAGATGAGAAGGCCTTCACGGAGGCTGCTCTCGACATCCTTCAAGAGCCATTTTTTGTTTTCGATACGGCTGGAAGGTTTCGCCGTTGGAACAACACCCTGAAATCCGTAACAGGGTATACCGATGAAGAGATCTCCTGCATGAACCCGACCGGTTTTTTCCCTGAAGGGGAAAAGCAAAGAGTTATGGAGGCGATCGACACCGTCATGATTCTTGTGTGCTCCGTATATTTCTACATTGACTGAATATGAAGTACAACCTTAGACGCAGCACACACGAAAGAGGTTGTTGGGGCCGGGAAACAGGGGAATTATAAATGAAGGCCGCTCAGGAGTGAGCATCAGCAGAGGGGCCGACGATTTTTCTGAACCTCTCCGCAACCTCATCTTTCACCGCGGGCAGTCCCTTAACGCGCAGCATCCGCAGCGTTGCTTCGGAGGCGAGGTCCTTCAGGAAAGCTTCTCTTTTTTTCCTGTCGGCGAACTGTGCAACCGCCTTTGTCCTTATTTTCTTCACGAATCCCAGATAATCCGCAAAGCGTCTGCCGTAAAGTCCTTCGAGCTCTTTTCTGAGGGCCTTCGACATCGCCGGGCTTGTTCCGCCTGTCGATATCGCGATGATAAGGGGACCTCTGTTTACGACGGAGGGGGCGATAAAATTGCATTCTGCGGGGACATCCACGACGTTCACGAGTGCCGGGGCGTCGCGGCCTACGGTGCGGTTTGTCTCAGGCGAGTCGGTCGCCGCTATCACGATGAAGGCCCCCTTCAGGTCGTTCTTCCTGTACCTGCGGGCAAGGTGTCTGATCCTATCGAGGGTTTTTTCCCGGGCGAGTCTCCTGGTGAGAAAAGGGCTGATTACCGTGACACCGGCGCCTGACTTCAGGAGCAAAAGCACCTTCCGTTCCGCTACCTTGCCGCCGCCCACAACTACCGCTTTCTTGCCTTCGAGGTCCAGGAATGCAGGATAATTCTCCACTGCGAGGGTTTACTTTTTCCTGACGTCCAGTGAAGCGAGCTCTTTCTTCGCGTCACGGGCAAGGGGACTGGCGGGAAATTTGTTTAAGAGCCTTGTGAGGTACTCTTCAGCCTTTTCCTTTTTGCCCAATTTTTTGTAAGCGGTGCCGAGCCGCAGAAGGACGTATTCCTTCTGCTTGTAATCCGGGAACCTCTTGAGCAGCCCTGCGTATCTTCCGATCGCGGCGTTATAAGAGCCCTTTTTCATGTAGAACTCGCCCACCAGAAATTCATAGTCCGCGATCGTGTTCCTGCACTTTTCGATCCTGAGATCGACGATCTCCCGGTAGGGGTTTCTCGGGAAATCCGTCTTCAGCTTCTCGAACTCTTCGAGCGCTTTGGCCGCGCCACCGTATCCACGGTCGGGGCTTTCAATCTGGTTGAAATAGACCATCGCTATCTGGTACTGGGCGTAGGAAGCGTAACTGTTATCGGGGTACATTTCGAGGAATTTCCTGTATTCCGCGACCGCGAGGTCGGGCTCCTCTTCCCTCACGTAGGTGTCGGCAATCCTGAGCTCCGCAAGGGGCGCATATTTTTTTGACAGGTCCCTGTTTTTGACTTCGAGCAGGAGGGTCCTCGCCTGTGTATAGTTTTTCTCCGAGATCAGCTTGTTCGCTTTTGCAAAATCTCTCTCTGCGTTGAAGCCCTCCACGGGTTTGACAACGGATTTGCCCGAACACGAGACAAGCAGGATCAACGAGAAAATGACTGCGGCGTACTTCGACAGTTTCATTCAATTATTTAAACCTTATCGGTTGCCGTAAGTCAAGTCCGATCGCCTGAGCCGCTGCCGATACCCCGGCCGCGGCTTGCGAAAGCCTCTCTGCGGATGGTATCTTAAAATGGTGAACCTTCTATCTTTCCAGAGACCAAGCAGATACATCAACAGCGAGCTGAACTCCATCCACAAGGACGCCTTTGTGAAGGTGGCGCTCGCCTTCCCGGACATCTACGACGTCGGGATGTCGCACCTCGGGCTGAAGATCCTGTACCATATCGTCAACGGGCTGCCCTTCGCTTCAGCGGAGCGGGTCTTTTCCCCCTGGGTCGACCTCGAAGAGGCGATGAAGAAGAGCGGGGTACTGCTCGGGTCCCTCGAATCTGACCGTCCGCTCAGGGATTTCGATATCGTGGGGTTCAGCCTCCAGTACGAGCTGTCGTATACGACGGCGCTCAACATGCTCCACCTCGGCGGCATCCCCCTGAGGGCAGAGGAGCGTCTTGAAAAAAAGGAAGGCCCCATCGTTATCGCCGGCGGCCCCTGTACACTGAACCCCTGGCCGATGGCTGCCTTTATCGACGCATTTCTCATAGGCGACGGCGAGGACGCCATAGGCGAAATCCTGGGTACCTATCACCGGTGGAAAAAGGACGGCGGAGACGACAGACGTCCTCTCCTTTCGTCCCTTGCCGAAATAGAAGGGGTCTTCGTCCCCATGCTCGGGCGGCAGAGGAGCGTCAACCGCAGAATCGTCTCCTCCCTCGAAGATGCGCCCTATCCGGACAGCCCCGTGCTCCCCTTCGCCCCGATAATCCACGACAGGGTGAACATCGAGATAGCCCGCGGCTGCTCCATGGGATGCAGGTTCTGCCAGGCCGGAATGGCCTACAGGCCTGTGAGGGAGCGGTCGATGCAGAGGGTGCTGGATCTCGCCGGGAGGTCCCTCAAAAATACCGGCTATGAAGACGTCTCGTTCACCTCGCTGAGTTCGGGGGATTACTCGTGCCTCCAGGAGCTGCTGAGAGAATTCAACAGGAGGTTTTCGGGCAGGAGGATATCCATCTCCCTTCCTTCACTGAGGGTGGCGTCAGTGCGAAGCGGCATCCTCGACGAGATCCGGTCAGTCAGAAAGACCGGCTTCACGATCGCCCCCGAGGCGGGTACGGACCGGCTCAGGGCCGTGATCAACAAGGACTTTACCGAAGAGACCTATCTCGGCGCGCTCGAGACCCTCTTCAGTGAGGGGTGGCAGAACCTGAAGCTCTACTTCATGACCGGCCTGCCGACGGAGACGGACGCGGACATCGAGGCGATCCCGGCAATGGTCCAGCAGGCGATAAAGACATCGAGGAAGCTGACCGGGCGGCATGCGATGATCAGCGTGGGCGTTTCTTCATTTGTCCCCAAACCGCACACCCCCTTTCAGTGGTTCGGCCAGAACAGCCTGGACCTCCTGAAGGAGAAAAACAGGCAGCTGAAAAAGGCGCTTCTGAGAAGAGGTGTGAAGTTCAAGGGGCACGACGAGCATATGTCGCTCCTTGAAGCTGTCTTTGCCCGGGGAGACGAAAGCCTCGGGACCCTGATCGAAAGCGCCTGGGCCGGGGGTTGCAGGCTCGATGCATGGACGGAGGTCTTCGATTTCGGGAAGTGGCAGCGGGCGATGGAAAAGACCGGGATAGATGCAGCAGACTTCGCCGGGCGGGAATATGCCGGAGATGACGTTCTGCCCTGGGAAAATATCCGGACCGGCGTCTCAAAAGACTATCTCCGGAAGGAATATGAGAACGCGCTTTCCGGCAGATTCACGGCGGACTGCAGAATGCTTTGCCACGGCTGCGGCCTCAAGTGCTCCGAAGACGGCATGACGCTGAAACAACCTGCAGATGAGAAGCACTATAACCGGGGGACCGATGTCCCGCGGAGGCTGAGAACGCCTCTGGCGGCGGGCATCCCTTTGCGGGTGAGGATGGAATTTTCAAAGACGGGGAGGGCGCGCTATCTCTCACACCTCGAACTGACTACCGCGACGGTCAGGGCGATGAGGAGGGCCGGTTTTCCGCTTCAGTACTCATCGGGCTTCCATCCTTCGCCGAAGGTTTCATTCGGTCCTGCCTTGCCGGTGGGCACAGCCGGCGTAAAGGAGTACATGGACTTTGAACTCGTCCCCCCCTTCGATATCGACCGGGGGCTCGAAGACCTCAACAGGACTCTTCCGGAAGGGCTCAGGGTCGGAAGGATGGCGCCCCTTTACGGCAGGGAAAAATCGCTCAACAGTTTTATCGTGCGTTACAGCTACCGGGTCAGCCGGGAGGGCGGGCTTGCCGAAACGGGCTTTCTCCTTAGGGACGAGGTGCTCGTACAGAGGAAAGACGCGCTCGTCGACATCAGGAAGATGGCGGAGGAAATACGCCGGATCGATGAGGAGACCTTTCTCCTTGTCTTCGTTGACCGCGGGGACCTGAAGGTCAGGCCCGATGAGCTTTTCGCCGCGATCTTCGGAGTTCCGTCCACCGAGCTGAATGTAACCAGGGTGGCGATGTTCGGCTGGGAAGGGGGATGGTCGGAGCCGATGGAAGGGACAAAGGTATGGGCAGCGAAATCCTGATCAACGTTACCAGGGAAGAAACAAGGGTCGGACTCCTCGAAGGCGGACAGGTCGTCGAATTTTACATCGAGAGGAAGCGGGAAGCGAGCCTCGTCGGCAACATCTACAAGGGCAAGGTAGTGAAGATACTTCCGGGCATGCAGTCCGCCTTCGTGGATATCGGGCTCGAAAAGGCCGCCTTCCTTTATGTTGCCGACATAAAGGTGGATGCCGAAGAATACACCCCGTTTTTCGAAGAGGAGGAGAAGGAGAGCTCGATCGAGCTTGTGTCGCGCAGGTGCCGCTCCGAGATGTCGATCGAGGAGATCATCCAGGAAGGCCAGGAGATCCTCGTGCAGGTCTCGAAGGACCCGATAGGCAGCAAGGGAGCCCGCGTCACCTCTTACATAACCCTGCCGGGCAGGTACCTCGTTCTGATGCCTGGCGTGGAACATATCGGCCTGTCGAGAAGGATCGAGGACGAGGAGGAGAGGGAGAGGCTGAAGGCTATCGTCGAGCGGATAAAGCCCGCCGGGTACGGCTTAATCATCAGGACGGCCAGCGAGGGCTCGACAGAAGAGGACATCAGCAAGGACCTGGAATTTCTGCTGCTCCTCTGGAAGAACGTGCAGGAGAAGAAGGACAGGGTGCCTGCGCGCGGCCTGCTTTACAGCGACCTCGACCTCGTATTCAGGAGCGTCAGGGACCTCATGAGCCAGGACGTGGAAAGACTCATCATCGATTCCCCGATCGAATACGAAAGGATGATCGAGTTCGTGAAGTCCTATTTCCCGAAACTCCTCGACAAGATAGAACTCTACGACGAGGCGGAGCCGCTTTTCGACGCCTTCGGCATAGAGCTGGACATATCGAGGGCGATCGGCCGGAAGGTCTGGCTGAAATCGGGGGGGTACATCGTTGTCGACCAGACCGAGGCGATGACCGTGATCGATGTAAACACCGGGAAGTTCGTCGGCAAGGAAGGACTCGAGGACACGATCCTCAAGACCAACCTAGAGGCGGTGAAGGAGATCGCATACCAGATACGGCTCAGGAACCTCGGCGGCATCATCATCATCGACTTTATCGACATGGACAGGCAGGAAAACAGGGACCGCCTCTTCAACGCCTTTATCGAGGCGATGAAAAAGGACAGGGCGAAGAACACGATATTTCACATCTCGGAGCTAGGGCTTATCCAGATGACGAGAAAACGCGTCAGGGAAAGCCTCGGCAGGACCCTGAGCACCACCTGTCCCTACTGCGAGGGGAAGGGCTTCGTGAAATCCCCCGAGACGATCTGTTACGAGATACTCAGAGTCATAAAGAAACTGGCGCGGCACGGCGCCGCGAAGATCATCATCGCCACCCACCCCGTCGTTGCCGAGATGCTCTCGGACGAGGAGATGCTCGGCATCGAAGACGTGGAGAGCCAGTTCGGCGTGAAGGTGATGATCCGTTCCGACAACAAGATGCACCAGGAAAACTACGAGGTCAGCTCGTTGTGAGCAGTGCCGCCGCACCTGTTCTTCCCGGAAAAAAATTCTCAGACCTGGTCGCCGTGCTCCGGAATGCACGCGAGGCGGTCCTCGCCTTCTCGGGAGGCGTGGACAGCTCGTTTCTCCTTAAGGCTATGAAGATCTCCGGTATGAAAGCGGTCGCGGTGACCGCCTTCTCGGGGACGATGCCTGAAAGGGAGCTTGAAAAGGCCGTCGCCCTTGCAGAAGAGGCGGGCGTCGAGCATATCGTCATCAGGACCGGCGAGCTGTCGAACGAGGCATTTGTGAGCAACCCTCCTGACAGGTGTTTCTTCTGCAAGGACGGGCTTTTCAGGAGACTGAAGGCGATAGCAGAGGAGAGACGTATCCGGACGATCTTCGACGGAAGCAACGCCGACGATCTCCGCGATTACAGGCCGGGCAGGAGGGCCGCCGAGATCCACGGGGTGAGTAGCCCGCTTGCGGAATGTAATTTTTCGAAGGAAGAGATACGGCAGATGTCGCGGGAACTCGGCCTCCGCACCTGGGACCAGCCTTCTTCGCCCTGTCTTTCTTCGAGGTTTCCCTACGGCCGGAGGATCACGCCTGAGGCTTTGAGGCGCGTGGAAAGGGCTGAAGACTATCTCCGGGGTCTGGGCATCAGGGACGTAAGGGTAAGAAACCATGATGATACGGCACCCATCGAGGTCCCGGAAGAGGACTTGCGCCTTCTGTTCGATCCTTCGAACAGAAGGCGCATCACCGAAAAGCTGCGGTCCCTCGGATAT
>JBJKSM010000030.1:0-15509 GCA_046704045.1 Thermodesulfovibrionales bacterium
ATACAGGGATTCACGAGGTCTTTCGGCCTTAGACTTCCCGACGGCGAGAGGCGTGAATGGATAAAGCCGATCATGTTCACCGGCGGCGCAGGACAGATCGACGCGAGTCACACCGAAAAAGAGCAGCCCGGAAAGGGGATGCTCGTTACAAAGGTCGGCGGCCCGGCATACCGTATCGGCATGGGCGGCGGCGCGGCATCGAGCATGATCCAGGGGCAGAATATAGCTGAACTCGATTTTAACGCGGTGCAGCGCGGCGACGCCGAGATGGAGCAGAAGATGAACAGGGTGATCAGGACGTGCGTCGAGATGGGTGACAAAAACCCGGTCGTTGGCATCCATGACCAGGGCGCAGGCGGAAACTGTAACGTTGTGAAAGAGATCATCTATCCTGCCGGCGCAAAGATCGAGATAAGGAAGATACCTCTTGGCGACAACACCCTTTCGGTGCTTGAGATATGGGGGGCGGAATACCAGGAGCAAAACGCCCTTCTAATACGGCCTGAAAGCGCCGAAGATTTCCTTGCTCTCTGCAGGCGGGAAAAAGTGCCGTGTGCCTTCATCGGAGAGATCACCGGCGACGGCTATATTGTCCTTCATGATGAGACCGACGGAACACCTGTCAATCTGGATCTGGACAAGATCCTCGGCGACATGCCCGGAAAGACCTTTACGACGGAGCGGGTGAAGCGCAGACATAAGCCGCTCGAACTTCCTGACGGTCTCACTGTGCGCGATTCCCTCGACCGCGTTCTAAGGCTCCTTTCGGTAGGCTCGAAGAGGTTCCTGGCGAACAAGGTCGACAGGTCTGTCACGGGTCTCATAGCAAGGCAGCAGTGCGCGGGACCGCTGCAGCTAACCGTGTCCGACGTGGCGGTGGTCGCCCAGAGTCATTTCGGACTGACCGGCGCAGCTATCTCGATAGGAGAGCAGCCGTTGAAGGGGCTGATCGATCCTGCTTCAATGGCGAGGATGAGTGTCGCGGAGGCGATAACCAACATCGTCTGGGCGAAGGTGAGCCGACTGGAAGACATCAAGTGCTCCGGCAACTGGATGTGGGCTCCGAAGCTCCCCGGCGAAGGCGCGGACCTCTACGACGCTGCCGTTGCCATGCGGGATATCATGATCGGGCTCGGCATCGCAGTCGACGGCGGAAAGGACAGCCTCTCGATGGCGGCGAGAGTGACCGATGCATCGGGGGATACCGAGACGGTGAAGTCACCCGGGACCCTTGTGATTTCCGCGTATGTGACATGTCCTGACATAACGAAGGTGATCACCCCCGATCTCAAACGGCCTGGGAAGAGCAAACTCATGTTCATTGATCTTGCTCCGGGCAAAAACCGCCTGGGAGGCTCGGCACTTGCGCAATGTTTCAGACAGATCGGAGATGATTCCCCCGACGTCGACGACCCCGAACTGCTGAAAAGGTCATTCAATCTGGTACAGCGCCTCATCTCCGAAAACCTGATCCTTTCGGGCCACGACAGGTCGGACGGCGGCCTGGTCACGACCCTGCTTGAAATGGCTTTCGCCGGAAACTGCGGGATCGATGTGAACATCAGGGCTGAAACGCTGAAGCTTGCAAGCTTGGAAGCCGGCAAGCCTGGGGGCCCGCTGCCAGTGCTATTCTCCGAAGAAATCGGACTCGTCGTCGAATACCCGTCCGAGCAGGAAGCGAAAATCATCGGCGATCTCGAAAAAAACGCAATACCGCATCAGATCATAGGTAATACCCTCTCGGAGAAGAACATAAGAATAAGCGTTGACGGTCGGGCCGTTCTGGACGAAGACATGCGGGTGCTCAGGGGGATCTGGGAAGAGACGAGCTATCAGCTTGAAAGGCTCCAGAGGGACCCTGAATGCGCGGCCGAAGAGAAAAGAAATATCTATGACCGTAAAGGTCCTTCATTTAAATTGTCTTTTGTGCCGGAGCCTGCGCCGGAAGGGCTTATTGAAAGAGGGCAGAAGCCGAAGGTCGCGATCATCCGGGAGGAGGGGAGTAACGGCGACAGGGAGATGACCTCTGCCTTTTTCGCCGCGGGCTTCGAGCCCTGGGACGTAACGATGACCGATTTCCTGGACGAAAAGGCTGACCTCGATGATTTCCGGGGCGTTGTCTTTGTCGGCGGCTTCAGCTATGCCGATGTGCTCGATTCGGCAAAGGGGTGGGCCGGCGTCATACGCTATAACCCGGGAATATGGAAGAGGTTCCAGGAGTTCTATCATCGGCCGGATACGTTCAGCCTCGGCGTCTGCAACGGCTGCCAGCTGATGGCGCTACTGGGCTGGGTGCCATGGCAGGGGATTCCTGACAAGGTCCAGCCGAGGTTCATCCATAACAGGTCCGGCAGGTTCGAGTCGCGTTTTGTGTCGGTTAAGATACTGGAGAGCCCGTCGATCATGCTGAAAGGCATGGAAAGCTCGGTACTCGGCGTCTGGGTGGCGCACGGGGAGGGGCTCGCTTACTTTCCCGATGATTCCATCAGAAAGAGTGTTCTTGAAAAGGGTCTGGCGCCCATAAGGTATGCCGATGACAACGGGGATATTACCGGACGGTATCCGTTCAACCCCAATGGCTCTCCCGACGGCATCACCGCCCTCTGCTCGCCCGACGGAAGACATCTCGTGCTCATGCCCCATCCCGAGCGCGCATTTCTGAAGTGGCAATGGGGCTGGATGCCCGGGGAATGGCGCGAGGGGGCCGACGGCAATCCGGCCCTTCAGGCATCTCCCTGGTCCAGGATGTTCCGGAACGCGCGGCAGTGGTGCGGCGGCTCAGAGTAGTTTTATCCCGTTGCGGGTAGCCCTTGCCGGGACGCTTGAATTTGCAGCAAAGTTAAAGCCGGTACTTGACAGATCACGGCAAAGCATGGTATTACATATCGGCCTTTTTTTGGCCCCGCATATTCCCAAGGAGGAAATCTCGAATGGGTACAGCAACATTTAGGGGCGGAATACATCCGCCGGATAAAAAAGAATTGTCAGGACGCAGCCCTATCACCGATGCGAAGGCTCCGAAGATCGTTGTTATCCCCCTCAGCCAGCACGCCGGAGCTCCGTGCAAGCCTCTCGTTTCAATAGGGCAGGAAGTAAAGAAGGGAGAGTTGATCGGCGAGCCTGGCGGCTTTGTGTCGGCGCCGGTCCATGCCTCTGTTTCGGGGAAGGTCATAGCGATCGGAGAATTCCAGAATGCCATGGGCCGGATGGTCAATTCGATCGTGATCGAAAACGACATGAAAGAAGAATGGACCGCCCTCAAGGACAGCCCTGATTACATGAACCTCCCCGCCGCCGAACTGAAGGAGAAGATAAAAGCGGCCGGTATCGTGGGGCTCGGAGGCGCAGCCTTTCCGACCGCGGTTAAACTTTCTCCTCCCAAGGAAAAGCCGATCGATGCGGTGCTTATCAACGGCGCCGAATGCGAGCCGTATCTGACCGCGGATTACAGGCTGATGCTCGAAAAACCGAAGGAGATCGTCGAAGGCCTCAAGATACTGATGAAGGTCCTCGACGTAAAGAGGGGGGTCATCGGGATCGAGAACAACAAACCCGACGCGGTTGCGAAGATGAAAGAGGCGGCGGCCGGCGAACAGGGCATAACTGTGCTCGACCTCGAAGTGAAATATCCGCAGGGCGCGGAAAAGATGCTCATAAGGGCGGTGCTGGGCAGGGAAGTCCCCCCGAGGGGCCTGCCGATGGACGTGGGTGTCGTCGTGCAGAATGTAGGCACGGCGCTTGCCATTTACGAGTCCGCCCGTTACGGCAAGCCGCTGATAGAGAGGGTCGTGACTGTCACGGGAGAGGGAATAAAGGAGCCGAAGAACCTGATGGCAAGGGTCGGCACGAAGATATCGGAGCTGATCGATGAATGCGGCGGTTTCAGGGAAGAAGTCGCAAAAGTGATCGCAGGCGGCCCGATGATGGGGTTCGCCCTTTCGTCGCTCGATGTCCCTGTTACAAAGGGAACGTCAGGCATCCTCGTTCTGCCTGAAGAAGGGGTGATGCATGCCGAGGAGTTCGGTCCCTGCATCAGGTGCGGCAGGTGCATAGATGTCTGCCCGATGGGTCTCATGCCTTCCATGCTGAGCATTCTTTCCGAAAGGGGGCACTATGAGGATGCGAAGGCGTACAACCTCTTCGACTGTTTTGAATGCGGTTCCTGTGCCTTTGTATGCCCGTCGAAGAGGCCGGTCGTTCAACTCGTAAGATTAGCGAAATCCATGGTCAAGCCTTAAGGAGAGTCGATAATGGAGGCATCTAAAAAAGAACATCAACTGGTTGTATCCGTAAGTCCGCATGTAAAAAGCGACGAGACGACCAGACGCATCATGTGGACGGTCAGCCTCGCCCTTCTGCCGGCGATGGTTTCCGGCCTGTATTTTTTCGGTCTTAAGGCGCTTTTTGTAACGGCACTCTGCATCATAAGCTGTCTGGTCTTCGAACATCTCTACATGAAGGTGGTCGACAAGAAATCCGTGGTGAACGACGGCAGCGCCTTTCTGACCGGCCTGCTGCTGGGCATGAACCTTCCGGCTTCGCTCTGGTCCTTTTCCCCTTTTACGGTCCATGTACCTGTTATCGCATCCTTCGTTGCGGTCGTGATTACGAAACAGCTTTTCGGAGGGCTCGGGTTCAACATCTTCAACCCCGCGCTCGTCGGCAGGGCCTTTGTTCTCATCTCCTGGCCGAGGCCGATGACGATATGGCTGAAGCCCGTCGGTTCCTTCACGGCCATGGACGCGACGACGACCGCCACTCCGCTGGGGATACTCAAGGAAAGCGGGATGAACGAGCTGTTGAAGGTATTCGGGGACAAGGCAAGCCTTTACCAGCACCTGCTCATCGGCAATGCGGCGGGCTCTATCG
Source organism: Thermodesulfovibrionales bacterium (assembly GCA_046704045.1). Taxonomy (GTDB): domain Bacteria; phylum Nitrospirota; class Thermodesulfovibrionia; order Thermodesulfovibrionales; family UBA6898; genus JAWOKY01. The sequence continues at coordinate 4,870 of JBJKSM010000030.1, forward strand.
GGGAGACCTCGGCGGTCGCCCTTCTGATCGGTGGGCTGTTCCTGATTTACAAGAAATACATCACCTGGCACATACCGGTTTCGTTCCTTGCCACGGTCGCCGTGCTTGCATGGATATTCGGCGGCAAAGGGGCGCTCTTTTCCGGCGATCCCCTTGTTCATCTGTTGAGCGGCGGACTGATGCTCGGGGCGCTCTTCATGGCAACGGACTATGTTACCTCTCCGTCGATGAAAAATGCCCAGATCGTCTTCGGGATAGGCTGCGGCTGCCTGACGATGCTGATTCGATTGAAAGGCGGGTTCCCTGAAGGCGTCATGTTCGCCATACTCCTGATGAACTGCTTTGCTCCTCTTCTGGACAGGGGTGTCAAATCGAGGGTGTTCGGCTTCAGGAAGGAGGCTGCGAAGTGACTGCAAAAGATATTATCAAGATTACTCTGAATCTCATCATTATCTACGTCGTCGGCGGGCTGATACTGGCGGCGGTGTACGCGACGACAAAGCCGGTCATCGACAGGAAGACCTACGAAGAGAAGCAGGCCGCTCTCAAGGAGATGATGCCGGAAGCGACGAGCATCGACAAGATGGGTGTCTGGAAGCCCCACGACAAGGAAGCGGAGTACTATATTGCCAAAAAAGACGGCAAACCGATCGGCTACATAGTCGAGTCATACGCAAAAGGCTATTCAAGTTATATCGACATGCTGATAGCCGTCAATGACACCTTTACGGTAGAAAAGCTGAATATCCTCGACCAGCACGAGACGCCTGGACTGGGGGACGAAGTCCAGCAGCCTTATTTCCAGAAGCAGTTCGCGGGCAAGACGCTGGACCATCTCGTAGTGAGGAAGGTGCCGACCGACGTCGATATCCAGGCGGTGTCCGGGGCCACAATATCGAGCCGGGCGGTTACGGAAGACGGCGTGAAAAAAGGTGTCGAGATGTTGAAGGATAAATTATCATCCGAGGTGAAAAATGAGCCAGCAAAGTAGCTTGGGCGGTCTCGTCAGAAACGGCATATTGATGGAAAACCCCATATTCAGGCTCGCCCTGAGTCTTTGTCCAACCATAGCGGTCACCAATAATCTTAAAAACGGCTTCCTGATGGGACTCGCCGTCCTGTTCGTGCAGGTAATGGTGAACCTGACTATTTCCTCGCTGAGAAAGTTTATCCATCCGAGGATAAGGCTGCCTATCTTCATGCTTATCATTACAGGCTGGGTCACGGTCGTCGATATGCTGATGGCCGCCTACGCGCGGGCTGCATACAAGGAGATGGGCCTTTACATCGAGCTGATCGTCGCGTTCGCCTCCATCCTGGCGAGGGCGGAGCTCTTTGCGAGCAAGAACAAGGTCACGCCTTCTTTCTTTGACGGAATAGGTCAGGGAGTAGGCTTCCTTACCGCCCTGTGTACCATCAGCTTCTTCAGGGAACTGCTCGGGAAAGGCTCGCTCTGGGGCCATGCGTTCGTATCGGCGAAACCTCTCCTCATCATGATACTGCCGACGGGAGGTTTCTTTGCGGTAGGTATTCTCATGGCCTTCTTTAACTGGATAGACATAAGGTTCTTCGGCGGCTCCGGCGCTTCCGGGGCGGCACACTAAGGAGAAAGAACAATGGAATTCGGCAAACTGTTTGAACTGGTAATCGCGGCGTCACTCATCAATAACTTTGTCTTCACAAGGTTTCTCGGTCTCTGCATCTTCTTCGGGGTCTCCAAAAAAATGGATACCGCGATCGGCATGAGCATCACCTTTACCTCCGTGATGATGATCAGCGCGGCCCTGAGCTGGCTGATCTACTTTTTCATCATGATACCGCTGCAGATTGAGTTCCTGAAGATCGTGGTGTTTATCGGCGTTGTGGCTGCCTTCGTCCAGACGTCGGACACGATCATGAGGAAGGTCAGCCCCGGCCTTTATTACAAGCTCGGCGTCTACCTTGCCCTCATATCCACGAACTGTATTATCCTGGCTGTCCCTCTCATCAACGCCGAGCAGCATTATAACCTTCTTGAGGCCCTCGCCTTCGGCCTCGGTTCCGGCCTCGGCTTCGCACTTGCGCTCATCATCATGGCCAGCATCCGGGAGAAGATCGAACTCGCCGATGTGCCGAGACCCTTTAAAGGGCTGCCGATCGCGTTTGTGACGGCCGGCCTTATCGCCCTGTCCTTTACCGGCTTTTCGGGGCTGATAACCCTTTAATTGTCTTGAGTAAGTATAGTAAACTATATAAAAAGACTTCAGCTGAGGTGAAATGATGTTAGACACAGGAGCTCAGGTTTTATCCATAATTCACCATCTTCTTCAGATGATCGCGACTCATGCGCCGGTGCCTCTCGTGGCAGCCGGGGGAGGAACTGAGGCCCATGGGGGGGGCGTTGATGTCGTATCGGTTATTAAGGTGACAGTGATTTTTGTTGCCGGCGTCGCCACCGTCTTCGGCCTTGGTCTGGCGGTTGCGGCAAAAAAGTTTGCGGTTCAGGTAGACCCGAAGGTGGAGCAGGTGAGGAACGTCCTTGCCGGCGCCAACTGCGGCGCCTGCGGATTCGCAGGTTGCCAGAGTTATGCAGAGGCGGTCGTGGCAAATCCCGACGTCTCGCCGAACCTTTGCACCCCCGGCAAGTCCGCCACGGCTGAGGCGGTCGCCATGATAACGGGTAAGAAGGCGGAGGTGAAGGAGCCGGAGTTTGCGCGGATCATGTGCCAGGGCAACTGGTCCCGTGCTGTGAAGAGGTTCCAGTACGAGGGAGTCCAGGACTGCAGGGCGGCGATTCTTGCAGGCGGCGGAGACAAGGCGTGCAGGTACGGCTGTCTCGGATACGGTACATGCTCCAGGGTATGCCCCTTCGGTGCGATTACGATGACCGGGGACCATCTTCCTTTTGTCGATATAACGAAATGTACGGGCTGCAGGAAGTGCGAGCAGGCATGTCCCACAAAGGTGATCGAAGTGCTTCCCGCCTCCAGGGAGGTCCTTGTCACATGCCACTCGAAGGACAAGGGCGGCGACACGAGAAAAAACTGCGAAGTCGGCTGTATAGCCTGCGGCATATGCGCGAAGGTATGTCCCTTCGATGCCCCTTCGGTTACTAACAACCTTTCGCGGATAGACATCAACAAGTGCAAGGTCTGCGGCCTCTGCGTGCCGAAATGCCCGACAAAGGCGATCAGCGACTTCATCCCGCGCAGGCCGAAGGCGTTCATCACCGACAAGTGCATCGGATGCCAGATCTGCTCGAAGGTCTGCCCTGTCGATGCACCGTCGGGAGAGCCCAAGAAGCTCCACGTCATAAACCAGGGCGCGTGCATAGGATGCGGTATCTGCACCGCGAAGTGCCCTGTGCAGGCGATCGACGGGACATTCAACGCGCAGGAGGTCTTTGCCGCCGCTGCCGCGAAGAAGACGAAAAAGGCCGAAGCCGCCTGAGTAAAATCCCGGCAGTCTTCGGGAAAACAAAATAAAGAAAGGGCCCTCTCCGGGGGCCTTTCTTTTGTCCGCCCGCCTCCCGGTCTGAAGCGTTACGGATGAAAAACCCCGAAAACTTGATTTTTCGGCATGTTTTAAGGTATTTTCATACATGGATTTCAGCACCAAATTGGCGATCATCCTGGGTCTTTTCTCACTTACGGTCATGATAAATCTGACCTTCGGGTTTCTCAGGAACAAGACGAAAAAGTTTTCGCTCAAATGGTTTCTGAGCATTCATCTTCCAATCCCCCTGATATTTCTTGCAAGGATATCGTCCCACCTCGATTTCCGGTACATCCCCGTCTTCGTGGCGGCGGCACTCACAGGCCAGATCATCGGCGGAAAGATAGAGTTTTAGACCGTGCTCTCCGCCATCCTGACGAGACCGGGGACGATCGAGCTCCGTGACGCGCCTATGCCGGAGCCCGGGGAAGGGGAACTTCTCATCAAGGTGATGGCGGCACTTACCTGCGGAACCGACCTGAAGGCCTTTGTGCGGGGCCATTCTCTCATTCCCATGCCGGGCCCCTTCGGCCATGAGTTCTCCGGTGTGGTCGTGGAAAAGGGGAAGGGAGCAAACAGGTTCAGGCCGGGCGATCAGGTGATGGCGGTCCACAGCGCACCGTGTCTTGCCTGCTCCTACTGCAAAAAAGGTTATTATAACCTCTGCGAGAACATCATGGACACGAAAGTACTGGGAGCCTTTGCCGAGTACATCCTCCTTCCAAAACATGTGGTGCGGCAAAACGTGTTCAGGAAACCTGAGTCGCTTGGATTTACCGAGGCGGCGTTCCTTGAACCCCTCGCCTGCGTTGTCCATGGAATGGGGCCGCTCGGGTTGAACAGGAAGAGTACCGTCTTCATAATCGGCGCTGGCCCCATCGGTCTTCTTCATCTCATGATGGCAAAATCAAGGGGCGCGAAGGTGCTTGTCACGGGCCTTGAACCGGAAAGGCTGAAGACCGCAAAAAAGCTCGGAGCCGACTTCGTCTTCGAGCCGTCCCAGACGATAAAATCGGTCAAGGACGCCACCGGCGGCATCGGCGTAGACGTTGTTTTCGAATGCACCGGTCAGCCGATCATATGGGAGGCATCCGTCGATTACCTGAGAAAAGGAGGTACTGTAGTCCTCTTCGGCGGCTGCAAGGCAGACGCAGAGGTCAGGTTCAGGGCTGAGCGGATCCACTACGATGAAATAACGCTGAAGGGTACATTCCACTTCACGCCGGAAGACGTTAAAAAGGCGTTCCTGCTCCTCAAGGGCGGGAAGATGGACGTGAAAAAGCTGATTTCCGGAACCTGCCCGCTGAAAGACATACAGGAAGTTTTTGAGATGCTCGTGAAAGGTGACGGCATCAAGTACGCCATTGCGCCGTAAAGACCGTGAAGCGTAAGGCGTGATTCGTGAAGGGAACTGACAAGCAATTATTATTCTATGTGACCTCTGCGGTTAATGTTACTTAGTTCTTCCGACAGCTCATCCGCAATTCGTCCGAACTCTACGAGGCTCAGAGTCTCGGGCCTTCTGGCCGGATCGATTCCAGCCTTTGTCAGAACATCTCTTATATCCTTTCTCAAACCTTTCAGCGAGTTTGAGAGTGTTTTCCTACGCTGGGAAAAGGACGTCTTAACCACCCGGAAGAATATTGTTTCATCCCTTACGTCGACTGCAGGCTTTTTCCGGACCCGGATATACACTACTGCTGAATCGACACGCGGAACGGGCACAAATTCCTCCTTCGGTATGATGAATTTCAGCTCGGTTTCCGCCCTGTACTGGACCATGATCGAGAGGACCCCGTAATCTTTTCCTCCGGGCGATGCGACGATCCTTTCGGCGACCTCCTTCTGGATCGTGAGCGTCATCGCCTTCAGCAGCGGCGCTTCGAGCAGTCTGAAGATCAGAGGTGTGGTGATGTAATAAGGGATGTTCGATACGACCTTGAACGGACCGACGTCGTCGTAACGAAATTTCAGCGCGTCGTCATGGATCAGCTCGACATTCCTGTAACCTATGAGATCGCCACGCAGCTTATCGAACAATGCCTCATCGAGTTCGATCGCTATGACCCTTTTCACCCTCCCGGAAAGAAGCCGGGTAAGTCTGCCCGGACCCGGGCCGATCTCGGCCACAGTGTCGTCTTCTTCGAGCCCGGCTGCGTCTACTATCCTCCCGAGGATCGAGAGGTTGTAAAGAAAATTCTGGCCGAGGCGGCTCCGCGACATTCAGACCCTCATTCCGGATGCCACGCGGACCGCCTCGATCATGCTCGAAGGGTTGGCGACACCCTGCCAGGCGATGTCATAGGCTGTGCCGTGGTCGGGGGAAGTCCTTATGATCGGAAGTCCGACCGTCACGTTTACCCCTCTGTCGAAGGCAATCATCTTCAAAGGAATCAGTCCCTGGTCGTGGTACATGCAGACGACCATGTCGAAGCCCCCGTTATATGCCCGGTGAAAAATCGTGTCAGGGGGAAAGGGGCCCGAAACGGCGATGCCTTCTCTCTTCGCGTCCTCCACCGCAGGAATTATCTCACGGATCTCCTCATCTCCGAAGATCCCCGCCTCGCCCGCATGGGGGTTGAGGCCGGCGACACCGATCCCCGGGTTCTCTATCCCGAGCATGCGGCAGGCCCTTGACGCAAGCCGGATAGTGCGGAGCACATTCTCCCTTGTTATCAATGAGGGAACGCTCTTCAGAGACGTGTGGATCGTCACGAGTATGACCCTCAGCGGCCCCCCGGCGAGCACCATGGCATAATCGGCGGCTCCCGTCAGCTCCGCGAGCATCTCGGTATGCCCCGGCCATTTCATCCCGGCCATCTTCAGCGCCTCCTTCGATATCGGCGCGGTCACGATCCCGTCGACTTTCCCGTCCAGTGCAAGTTTCACCGCTTCCCTGATACAGGCAACGCACGACGTTCCGCCTTCCGCGGTCGGTCTCCCTTTTTCGAATCCGGTCAGTGCGCCGGCGTCGATTAGCTCAACGACACCTGCAGAGGGATTCGATTCATCAGGGGATTTTATGGTCCTGAGCCTCAACGGCAGATCGACAAGTCTCAGCGCCTCTTCCATGACGAAGCGGTCTCCGATGACAACGGCAGTGCAAAGCCCCCGCATATCTTCGGAAGCGATCGCCCTGATTACAATTTCCGGTCCGACCCCGCCGGGGTCTCCCATCGTTATGGCAAGTTTTTTCATCGGCTGAAATTCCCCTGGCCTCAAATGGCCTCAAAAGTAAAAAACGATATCCTTCATGCAGGTTTGAATGACAATATAATACCATGAATGGGGAGGGAGGCGGCCCGCTTACTGAAGGGTTCACAGACACAAGACATTGTCGATAAGGGCGGAGCTGCCGCTAAAGGCGACGAAGGGAAAGTATTTACCGGGAGAAGGAGGAATTCAAGAGGAAGGCGAAGGCGCGGCTTGATGAGCTGGGCAAAAAATTAGACGCCATGGAAGCAAAGTCAAAGGAATTGAGCTCCAAGGCAAAGGCAGAGATTAAAGATGATATGAAGAGTTTGAGGGCGAAACGCGCGGCATTAAGAAAAGATATGAAAAAACTCGAAACAAAAAGCAGGGCAAAATGGGAAAAGGCGAAGCAGAAGATACAGGATGCCGAAGACGAACTCGAAAAGGCGTACGACGAGGTGCGGGACAAGTTAACATCGGGATGAACTCAAGTGCCATTTATTTTCTCTTCAAGAGCCGGAGATTGTCTTGAGCGCAAAAGGAGATATTCATTCTCCGGCCTATCTCATGAAAGTCCGGGAGTTGACAGGAAAGCTCCTGGCGATTCCCGGGTGGATTCGGCCCAGTCCATGGCGCACGGGTCGTAGCGGCCATCCTGATTGCCGCGGCTGCAGCATCGACGGGCTTGTGGAAACTGGACACGGAACCCAGCCTTTTTTCTTACTTTAAGAAGGGGGGTGAGATAAGAAACAGTCTGGAGTATATCGACCGAAACGGTGGAAGCAGCCCGCTCAATATCGTTATTGCTAACCCCAAAGATCCCTTTTAAGATCACGGAAGAGTATTCGAGGCTGTGGCGCCGCGTAATCCCTATTTTGATGCTGGGCATTCTCGGTCACTTGCGCGTACCGCCGGACATAATCTCGGCGCTGGCAGCAAATATCGCTGCCGGCATCGGTCTCGGTGACGGACCGGACGTCATTTTTTGTCGTTCTTAAATTCTTCAAGCTAAGAGACAAGACGGAAGAGATCATAGTGCTTACCAGGCAGTCGTTGCCCCAGTTGAAGTCCACGGTCAGCGTAAAGGGAAAGATAGATGAGGCATTTCCGGTCGGCAACCAGAAATTCCCGGTTTTTGCAGGGAAATCAATCGAGAAAAAGGGCGGCAGGCAACGTTAGTTTTCAGAATGTGATTTGTGGAGTTCGGAACATGAGAGGCGCTTGGCCGCCTCAGGGTTGAACTCTTCTCAGTCTTAACGCATTTCCGACAACCGAGACGAGTTGAAGCTCATCGCCGCTGCGGCGATCATTGGCTCAGGAGGATTCCGAAAAAAGGGTAGAGCACTCCGGCGGCCAGCGGCACTCCCGGAGCAACTCCTTCTCATCGAATCCGCCCTCGGGAGCAGCTTCAACGAGTTTCGGGCCTCCTTCGGTGAGCGTCCCGGTCTTGTCCGTAACGAGTGGATCGACCTTTTTCATCCCCTCGATCGCCTCGGCGCCGGCCCTGCCATCACCAGCAGCCGAGGGGCGCCTCGGAGTAAATCCTGTCCTGCAGGTCCCTTATTTCCTTTTGCAGGCCGATGACGGTTCCCATCGTAGTTTTCGGGTTTCGGACGGCCTCGAAATATTCAAATCTTTTGTCGTTCAGTTCCTTCCTTGATTTAACAGTGTCATCGTAGAACTTCCGGCATTCGGCGCTCTGGCCGTAAGGGCCCGTACCGATCATCCCCGGGCCCATGCCGTCGCCCATCATGCCTGGACCCATGCCGTAACCGTAACCGCCTCCGGCGCCATACTCGTCGGCGGATTTGATGTAATAATAGAGCTCTTCAGCCTGCGGGTCGGAGATCTCTGATTTATCGAAAGAAGGCATGGAACCCTCTGACCCGTCCGGCATCTGCGGATGGCGGATGAAGGCGACAAAGGTCCTGACATTTGCGAGCACGCGGGAGCCTATCAAAGGGAGACCAGGAACGATGATATTTCCGCCGTTGGGATGACAGCTCCTGCACTCGTCATCGAATATCTTCGATCCGACTCCTTCAACCCCGGGCTTCCGAGATTTTTCAGGCTGCATCATCCGGCCGCCCATCATTCCGTTTCCCATCTGGGCATATACCGGGATACATAATACAAGCGAAACCGCCAAAATAATCATTACTCTTTTCATTGTCGTTCTCCTGTTCGTATCTTGATCGTGTAATCCATGGGATATACCCCGATAAGTCCGTCACCGGCAAAGCCCGTCCCGGCGTGCAGGACGATGACATCCGTGACCTCGTCCACCTTTTCATCGGGGACGATGATCTCTATCCTGTTGTGGATGTTGTAAGGCCTGTATAAACGGACCTCTTCGCCGATCCCCCTGATTTCGGCGATCGTCAGGCCCCTGGTACCCCTCTCCTCAAGGGATTTCACTATGTTTTCGAGGCTGTCTGTCCTTACTATGGCGACGACCGTCTTCACGCGCTTTCCGGCCCTTTCTTTTTCTGTCGAGCATTCGTTACGAGTACTTTCATGTTCTCACATTCCTGCCCAAGTGGCAAGCGGCAACAGGCAATAAAACCTGTGGAGCCGGGACCGGACAATCCATCCTTTTCCCCCCGGCCCGGGCCTGTGAACGAATTGCCTTGACCAACGGCCTTAAACAATGATAGTCTAAAAACAGAATTTTGGAAGTTTTTGCCGTTTATGAGGCCACAAAGACTTTAGACTTTGTGGCCTTTTCTTGTTGAGACCTTCTGAGATTTAATCTATAGATAAGGAGGTACACAAGATGGCGCAAGGCACTGTGAAGTGGTTCAACGAAAGCAAGGGCTTCGGCTTTATAACTAATGAAGACGGAAGTGAAGCCTTTGTTCATCATACGTCAATTCAGGGTAATGGCTTCAAGACGCTCGCTGAGGGTGAGAAGGTCAGCTTTGATACCGAAAAGGGTCCTAAGGGGCCCAAGGCGATCAATGTTGTCAAACTGTAGTTAACTGAATGGCCCTTCCTTGTGGAGGGGCCTTATCCTTCGGGAGACTGCACAGCATGGGTCAACGGGAGAACCTGGTTGTGCAGGGAGATGGTCCTTCCACCGCATAATAATCTCGCAATTAATAAATCATATGACAAATATTTATGAAAGACTTTGCAGAATACCCCGTGGCTTGCCACGGGGATGAATGCATGCCTTGCCCAGAGGGTTATAAGGGAGACGGGAAGTCTCCCTTATCCTTATAGGCCCTTGCGCAGTTATGTTATAACATGATGCATGGGACTGAAGAGGTCGAGTCATGCGGTCTATGACACAGCGTATCATTTGGTATGGTGTCCGAAATATCGGAAGAAGATATTTGGGGACGAAGAGATCAGGGAACGAATGGAACAGCTCATAAAAGAGATAAGCGAAGAATACGGGATAGAAATACAGGAAATGGAAGTTGCCATTGATCATGTGCATATGCTGGTGTCGTTTCCGCCCAGGCTTTCGATAGGTGAGGTGGTCAGGACAATAAAGAGCATAAGCGCGAGAGAATTGTTCCATGAGTTCCCGGGCATCAAGAAACGGCTTTGGTCTGGAGAGCTTTGGGAAGACGGCTACTTCGCCCGCACGATCGGAGACCGTATGACTCGGCAAATCATTGACAAATATATCAAGCATCATCGTGATATCGAGCAAGGGCCTGCGCAGCTGCTTTGAGCTGCGCAATAGATGCCCCGTGGCTTGCCACGGGGAGCTTCACTGTCAGCCATTTTTCATTCCCTCGGTTCATCCCCGCGTCTGCGGGGAACATACCCTCGGTATATATGGGAGTTGACCTATGAACGGTTCATCCCCGCGTCTGCGGGGAACATTAAATAACTTAGCGCTTGCGGAACAATATTATGTTAAATCATGGCGGCATGCTGACATTATCTCTCCAGGCGTAGGCATATTCCTATAACCTTTTGCCATTGATATCATTGGTTGAAAAGAGTTGAGAGTATGT
>JBJKSM010000031.1:0-29755 GCA_046704045.1 Thermodesulfovibrionales bacterium
TAAGCTTTTCCCGCAAATCTTCGGCGGTTCCCGGGAGTTCCCCTTCCGGCGCTAAAGAGAAAATACCGTAGAGCCCGTCCCTGAGTCCCTTCAGGTCCCATTCGTCAGCGTGTTTGTCATCCGGGCAGTGAACGGACAGCAGTTCTTCCACGACATCATCTATCATCGAGAACACCCTGCTCTTGACGTTTTCCCCCTGCAGTATCTCCTTCCTGAAGGCGTAAATCTCCAGCCTCTGCTTGTTCATGACATCGTCGTACTCTATAAGATGTTTTCTGATATCGAAATTCTGCGATTCAACCCTTTTCTGCGCATTTTCGATGGCCTTCGAGACCATCCTGTTTTCTATCGGAACGTCTTCCTCCATGCCGAGTTTCCCCATCAGCCCCGAAATCTTGTCGGAACCGAAGATCCTCATCAGGTCGTCTTCGAGGGAAAGATAAAAACGCGAAGAGCCGGGGTCTCCCTGTCTTCCTGACCGTCCCCTGAGCTGGTTGTCAATTCGACGCGACTCGTGCCTCTCGGTTCCGAGGATATGCAGACCGCCGGCGGCAACAACCCTTTCCCTGTCGGCAACACATCGCTTCTCTGCATCGGCAAGCGCCTTCTGCCATTCTTCATCAGTGTATTCGGGCTTGTCTTTCAAGAGTTCCCTTGCGATCCCCTGGGGATTCCCGCCGAGGATGATGTCCGTCCCTCTGCCGGCCATGTTCGTGGCGATCGTAACGGCCTCGCCCCTGCCTGCCTGGGCGATTATTTCCGCCTCTCTTTCGTGGTGCTTTGCGTTGAGGACGGAATGCCTGATGCCCGCCTTTTTCAGGAGGCCGCTCAGGACTTCCGACTTTTCTATCGAGATCGTCCCGACGAGCATGGGCTGTCCCTTTTTGTGCAGTTCCTCGATTTCCCCGACAACAGCGCGGAACTTTGCAGTTTCAGTCTTGTAGATCATATCGGGCTGATCGCGCCTTACCATCGGTTTGTTCGTGGGAATTACTAGCACGTCGAGATTGTAGATCTTTCCGAATTCCTCGGCCTCGGTCTCGGCCGTACCGGTCATCCCGGCCAGCTTGTCGTACATCCTGAAGAAGTTCTGGAAGGTAATGGTAGCGAGTGTCTGGTTCTCACTTTCGATCTTCACGTCTTCCTTGGCCTCGACCGCCTGGTGAAGTCCGTCCGACCAGCGCCTCCCCGGCATCAGCCTTCCCGTAAACTCGTCTACAATGATGACCTCGCCGTCTTTCACAACATAATCAACATCTCTCTTGAAGAGGGCGTGCGCCTTCAGGCCCTGCAGGACATGGTGAACAAGTTCGATATTTGAGGGGTCATAAAGATTGCCCGCGCCGATGAGCTTCTCGACCTTGATATTTCCCTCCTCGGTCAGAATGACCGTTCTCGCCTTCTCATCGACGGTGTAATCCGCTTCTTTGTCGAGTTTCGGGATGATCTTGTCTATCTTGTAATACTTGTCGGTGGATTCCTCCGAGGGACCGGAGATGATCAGAGGCGTTCTCGCCTCGTCGATCAGTATGCTGTCGACTTCGTCCACGATCGCGTAACGGAGCTCCCTCTGAACAAACTGGGAAAGCTCATATTTCATATTGTCCCTGAGATAATCGAATCCGAATTCGTTGTTGGTTCCGTATGTAATGTCGGCATTGTAGGAAGCCTGTCGCTCTTCGTCGGCAAGACTGTGTACTATGATCCCCACGGAGAGGCCAAGGAAATTGTAGATCGGCGCCATCCACTGCGCATCTCTTGTTGCGAGGTAGTCGTTGACGGTTACGACATGTACGCCCCGGCCTTCAAGGGCATTGAGATAGACGGGGAGGGTGGCAACAAGCGTCTTTCCTTCACCGGTACGCATCTCGGCTATTTTGCCTTCATGAAGCGCTATGCCGCCAATGACCTGCACATCGAAATGTCTCATGTTGAGCACTCGTTTGGAAACCTCCCTCACCACGGCAAACGCCTCGGGGAGAAGGTCGTCCAGCGTTTCGCCGGCTTCCAGACGGCTCTTGAATTCCGCTGTCTTGTCCTTCAGTTGAGAATCTGAGAGGGAGGAGACAGCCGGCTCGAAGGAATTGACGCGGTCAACGATCGGGATCAGTCTTTTTATCTCTCTGTCATTCTTTGAGCCTATTATTTTCTTGATTGCCGTGAACATATCATAAATATTAAAGTAATGATCCCAATATTGCAAGAAAACGCCTCTTTCCTTGACGGGGGATCGCCATTGCGTTGAAAATTGAAGAGAAAGGTCGAATCGTGTTACATTTTATGATGAAAAAGAGGGTTTACTTTTACACGTACGGCTGCCAGATGAATGTGCATGATTCCGAAAAAATGCTCGGTCAGCTGGCGGGGGAGGGATACGAAACAGCCGCCGGGCCGGAAGAGGCGGACCTCATCATCTTCAACACATGCGCAATACGCGAAAAGGCTGAGCAGAAATTTTACAGCCAGCTGGGAAGAACTAAGCTCCTGAAGCGCAAGAAGAAGGGGCTTAAAATAGCCGTCGCCGGCTGTATCGCCCAGGAAACCAGGGACGGCATATTCAGGAGGGCCCCTTTTGTAGATTTTCTTCTCGGCCCGCAAAACATTCACAGAATTCATGATGTTGTCTCCGGGGAAGGGCGGTGCACCTCTTTTGAAGACAGTGGTGATATCGCCCTGAGTCCTGCAAGGGCTGAAAGGGGCGACCCTTTCAGGGCATGGGTCTCGATCATGTACGGCTGCAATAATTTCTGCAGTTATTGTATCGTTCCATATACACGCGGCAGGGAGATTTCGAGGCCGAGCGCCAGCATCATTGATGAAATAGAGGGTCTTTGCGAAAAGGGATACAAGGAGGTAACCCTGCTTGGTCAGAATGTAAATTCGTACCGGTCCGATATCGACTTCACAGGTCTGCTGCAAAGAGTAGACGCCTCCGGCATCGGGAGAATCCGCTTTGTCACATCACATCCAAGGGACATTTCCTTCGAGCTGATCCGTGCCATGGCTGATCTGCCCGGCGTCTGCGAGCACATACATCTGCCGATTCAGTCAGGTTCCGACAGGATACTGGATCTTATGAACAGGGGATATACTTACGAGATGTATATTGAAAAGATAAATTTTCTGAAACGGACAGTCCCCGGCGTATCCATAACAACGGACGTCATCGCAGGATTTCCCGGCGAAACCGACGAAGACCATTGTGCGACCCTGGCGGCGCTGAACGAGATCGAATTCGACGGGATCTTTGCGTTTAAGTATTCCCCCCGAAGAGGCACAAAGGCATTCCGGATGGGAGGTCATCTGCCTGAAGAACTGCAGACAGAGCGCCTGAATGTCATATTGAAATTACAGGAAGGAATCACCCTCGGGAAGAACAGGCTTCTCGAGGGCAGCATTCAGGAGATTCTCATCGAGGGTCGCTCCGAGACCGACAGCAAACTTTTGTCGGGACGGACCAGGACAAACAAGATCGTTACAATACCCGACTCCGGTGAGGAGGAAGGATCTTTTGTCAACGTAAAGATCGAAAGGGCCCGTCTTCACTCGCTCGAAGGCGGAACTTTGGCGGCTGCAGGAGCCGCTGCCGTATAAATAAGTGAGAGTTGCTCTCTTAACCTTGGGATGCAGGGTCAATCAATCCGAAAGCTCGATACTTGAGGGAACACTCAAGGAAAATGGCGTAACTATTGTTAACTTAAATGATAACCCGGATTACTGCGTCGTAAACACCTGCACTGTAACTTCCAAGAGCGACTACAATTCCAGACAACTTCTCAGAAGGGCGGTTAGGACGGGTGCCAAGGTCATCGCAACCGGCTGTTATTCCCAATTGAGGCCCGACATCGTAAAAGGGATACCTGGGGTTACGGAAGTAATCAATAATAAAAACAAATATGAAATAATCACCATCATCACGGGAATTCAACACGATCTTGTCTTCGGCAGCCACAGCAGATCGCGGCCCCATCTGAAAGTACAGGATGGCTGCAACTTCAGGTGCGCCTATTGTTCAGTGCCCCTGGCGCGGGGAAAGTCGAGGAGTGTGCCAATGCATGAAGTCATAAGACAGGCCCAACTTATCGACGGCAAAGGATATCAGGAGATTGTCCTGACCGGCATCCACCTGGGTACATACGGTCATGACCTTGAGGAAAAGAGCAATCTCGTTACTCTTCTTCAGAATCTGATAGTTAAGACAACTATTCCAAGAATTAGGTTAAGTTCTCTCGAGGTAAGCGAGGTAGACCATGAACTCATCGAATTGCTGCAGGACAGCAGGATCTGCAGGCACCTCCATTTACCCCTTCAAAGTGGCAGTGAAAGAATTCTACGTCTCATGCGGCGTAATTACACTCCCCATGTCTTTATAAAGAAGGTGCACGATATTTTCTCCCGGGTCGACGATATCGCCCTCGGATCGGATGTGATAGTCGGATTCCCTGGCGAAGGGACAGGAGAGTTCTCGCAGACTTACGATGTTCTTGCTGGCCTTCCTTTTTCCTATCTTCATGTATTTCCTTTCTCGCCGAGACCCGATACGGAGGCTGCGGGAATGCCCGGCAGACCTTCGAAGGAGGCACAGTCCGGGAGAGCCGACATGTTAAAAGATCTTGACAACAAGCTCCGGAGGACCTATATGGAACGTCAGGTTGGCAAGGTGCTTGATGTAATATTAGAAGAGAAAAAAGAATCCGGCGCCTTTATCGGAACATCGGGCAATTACCTCAAAATAAAGGTACTCTCGGAAGGATACGGGAAGGGAAGCAATGTGTCTGTGAAAGTTACAAGAGTTGCCGGCAGCACCCTTGAAGGAAGCGTTGTTCTGCAACGTTAACCTTTTGATTTTACCGATATTTTCGCCTGCCTAATTCATAGACAGGCCAAACATCGTCAATAAACTTCTGATTCGGGATAGATTACCAACAGGGATATCAACAACAAATTCACATTGTTTGTTTATATATAAGGTCTGATAAGATATATTATGTAAAGTCGGCATGTAAGTGGCTCGCCACAAGGATAGAATTTTAAAGCTGTAATACTCCACTAAAACAAGAAGATACAACTCTGCCCCATTGAAATGTAAGCAAGCGGTGTAACAACGACTGCATTTGCCAATACCATCAATACCCTCAGGATGATTGCTTCGTCAAAAAAAGCGCGTCAGAGGACAGTCGGGTCTTTTCAGTACCCCGCTACAATAGCAGATAACGAAGCCTTCTTCCCTGGGTTTGATTTCATCTTTAAAGGTATTTTCTCGGTAGTTCGGTAAGTCGCATAATTAACTTTAATATAGCTTTACAACTAACTGATATTACAATAGATAATTCCGGTCGAATCCTTGGTTTTGGACAGCGTTTTATTATTTTTACATCATGATTTATGAATGAATTCCGACAGATTCTAAGGTAATACTTTTACTATCGAAAGGCACCCCGCAGTCAGGCAATTGCCTCGAAATCACCAAGTCATAGGGTCTGTGAAGAATCCTCGCCGATTACCTTGACATTTGGCGGCATTCTGATTTATAAAAACATAACGCAATCGCGGGCGTAACTCAGTGGTAGAGTGTTAGCTTCCCAAGCTGAAGGTCGCGGGTTCGAATCCCGTCGCCCGCTCCATTTAATCAAATCATTCGAAAATCCTCCGGATAGGATCATCGCTTTTTTTCGTACGTCATCTGCCAGACGAGATAAACCCTCTGAATTACGGTAAGATGGGTCAGAACCACGAGCACCCAAAGCACCGGAATTATATACCCGGTCATCGCCCCGAGCGAAATCAGAATGACCCGCTCAGGTCTTTCCATCAACCCGTTATTACAGTTTTCACCAAGACCTTCCGCCCTTGCCCGCGCGTAACTTATGAGAAAGGCTCCTACCATTGTCAGAAGGCAGAGGGCCACTCCGTGGTAATTTCCGCGATTCCCCAGGTTCCATGCAACCGCAAGAAGGACAAGAGCGTCGGAGTATCTGTCAAGCACCGAGTCCAGAAAGGCGCCAAACTTCGAACTTTTCCCATTGACACGCGCCACGACACCGTCGAGGATGTCGAACGCACCGCCCACGAGCACCAGAATTCCCCCGATGTAGAGATTTGAAACAAGTATGTAGCATGCCACCATTGTGACTATGAAGCCGGTAACCGTGAGGGTATTGGGATCAAGGGGAATCCCTCTGGCGATTCTTTCCAGAGGTTTGTCGAAGACATGTCCGAATTTTCCGCCGATCATGACTGTTACTTCATCTTTTTTTTCTATCGTTCTCTCGCGCCGCTTATAAAATCCTCCACCATCGCCCTCGCCGCATCGTCCGAGAACTGCCTGACCGGATGCTTCATGAAATATGCGGAAGGCGATATAAGGGCGCCGCCCACCTTTCTGTCGCGGGCGATCTTACAGCATCGTATGGCGTCTATGACAACCCCCGCGCTGTTCGGCGAATCCTCGACGGACAGGCGCATTTCAAGATGCAAGGGGATGTCGCCGAAGCCTCTGCCCTCTATCCTGAGAAAACAGATCTTGTTATCGTTCAGCCATGGGATATAGTCTGACGGGCCGATATGAATCTGTTCCTTGTCGAGAGGAACCTGCAGCTGCGACTGCACTGCTTCGGTTTTGGATATCCTCTTCATCTTGAGACGCGAACTGTTCAACATGTTCAGGAAGTCCGTGTTGCCGCCGACGTTCAACTGATAAGTGCTGCTTATCCGGACGCCCCTGTCCTCGAAGAGCTTCGTGAGGCATCGGTGGATTATGGTGGCGCCTATCTGGCTCTTGACGTCATCCCCGATCGCGGGGATGCCCTTCTCCTCGAACCTCCTGGCCCACTTTCTGTCAGACACAATAAAAACCGGTATGCAGTTTATCATGCTTACACCGGCCTCCAGGCAGGCCTCGGCATAATGTGCCGTTGCCTTTTGAGACCCGACCGGCAGATAGTTCAAAAGCATGTCGGCACCTGACTGCCTGAGTGCCCTGG
The DNA here is from genome assembly GCA_046704045.1 of Thermodesulfovibrionales bacterium. GTDB lineage: Bacteria > Nitrospirota > Thermodesulfovibrionia > Thermodesulfovibrionales > UBA6898 > JAWOKY01. Next base: position 6,984 of record JBJKSM010000031.1, read on the forward strand.
CCATGTCGACAGGCCTCTTTTCCGCGACCACAAACCTTCTGTCTTCGGGATGGTTTTTCATATGCTCCGCCACGCCGTCCAAAACGTGCCCCATATTCACCCGAACGGGGATACCGGCGGGTTTCGAAAATACCTCCGTGCAATTGGGCCTGCTGAAAATCGCCTCATGAACCGGCTTACCGACCTTCCTCTTGTCTATATCGAAGGCGGCAACGACTCTGATATCCTCCGGCTTGTATCCCCCAAGGTTATAGTGCATCAGCCCGGTAGAATTTTCGTAGCCGTTGCCCTTCATTTTTCTGTAATAGTCGATTCCCTGAATCAGCGAACTCGCGCAGTTGCCGATTCCGGCGATGGCGATGCGTATCTGTCTCATTCCGTTTCCCTTCTTATGCTTTTCGTGGGATTCTGCTGCAAAATTTATATATCAAAGATTGGTTGTTATGTCAAGGACAATCACGGTACACCCCTTTTTACTTGCCATTTCGGCAATTCTCTTTTATAATTGATTTTCCCATGAAAGCAAAGGTATCGATAATCGGCGCCGGTCACGTCGGCGCCACTTCGGCCCAGCTGGTTCTGCAGTCTGGTGCAGCAGACGTTGTCCTTTACGACATAATCGAGGGTGTCCCGCAGGGCAAAGCCCTCGACCTTGCAGAGGCGACACCCCTCTGGAACGTTTCGGCGTCAAGCATGGGGACTAACCGCTTTGAAGATACAGCCCACTCCGACATCATTGTCATTACGGCAGGTTTTCCGAGAAAGCCGGGCATGAGCCGGGACGACCTTCTGGCGGCTAACGCAGAAGTCCTGAAAAATGTGATATCGGGGACATCTCGCTATTCGCCCGATTGCATATACATCATAGTCACCAATCCTATGGATGTGATGACCTATGTCGCCTGGAAGCAGTCCGGATTGCCGGGCGGAAGGGTTCTGGGGATGGGAGGCGTTCTCGATTCTTCCAGGTTCAGGGCCTTCGTTGCGATGGAACTGGGCGTCTCGCCTGAGGATATCGAGACGATGGTCCTTGGCGGTCACGGAGATCTTATGGTTCCCATGCCGAGATACACGTCTGTAAAGGGGGTTCCCCTCACCGCACTCCTTGGCAGCGAGAGAATCTCGGATCTGATACGGCGGACAAAAAACGGCGGCGCGGAAATTGTCTCTCTGCTGAAAACAGGAAGCGCTTTCTATGCACCTGCGGCGTCCGTATGTCAGATGGTCAAGGCAATACTGCTCGATGAGAAGCGTATGCTCCCCTGTGCGGCATATCTCAGTGGAGAGTACGGCATCACCGACCTCTTCGTCGGCGTTCCGGTCATCCTCGGCAGGAATGGAGTCGAGCGAATAATAGAACTAACTCTGACAGAGGAAGAAAAGGAATTATTCAGAAAATCTGCCGGTTCGGTCAGGGCACTTATGGCCAAGACCTACGCCTGACCGATACCAATCTTTCATCCTGTTGCTTGCTGCTGAACCGTCCATTCAAACTTTGAACCGATCCTTTCGTACCCTCTATTCCTCCTGTCGATAGTTGATGAGATATTTGGCAGCCACCGCCTGCAGTGAACAGGAAGCGGGCCTCCCCTCATGAAGCAGCCGAAGCGCTTCGAGGTCCGACTCCCAGACGACATCGCCGGGGGCGAACAGGCAAAGACTCTCTGGCTCGTATGTCATATAGAGCCTGTCATCCTTGAAATAGTAATGGTCGTTGCACTCGTCGGCCGGGTATAAACGCATCGAAGGAGGGAGGTCGGTAGGTTTGAACCAGAGTTTGATTTCGCGCTCGGCGTCACTCCTGACCGCCGACGCATGGATCAGGTTATCCATCCTCTCGCCGATCACATTTCCGTCGGGGCCCTTCAAGGGGGCGATCGTTCCAAGGGCACGGATGCATCCGGGTCTGGTGTCCCGCGCTACGTGAGGATTGGTGGGGCCGCAGATGTCGCGTATCTTCTTTATGGCATCATTTCCCTGATAAACAAAAGCAACGACGCGCCTTTTCCAGGGCTCGTCCGGGTAATGGATAAAGCCCATAATGTAATCTATCAGGGACGGATAAAATACTTTCCCCCTGTGCTCTGCATAGTGTTCTTCCGCAAGCATCCTTCCGACATGTACTATTTTTGCCGCAGCAAAGCGCAGATTGGTATGAAACTCCGAAAGCTGTGAGAGTACGTATCCCGTCAGCGAATTCTTGAGTGCATCGGGCTTGATCAGTACGAGCGTCTGTTCAATATCTTCTTTGAGCATCTGGTTCCTTCCTCTGTATGGGTTGTATTATCCGACATGCCGCCCTTCAAAAACAGGTCACGCGGCGATGCAGCCCGCCCGGGCAGGACGGGCGATCAATTATATCCAATCGTGGAATAAGTTTGCAAAATTGCTTTATCCGGGAAGCAAGCCATAGGGCATTTCTGCAGAATCCGGCTTGGGTGACCGCCTGCCGGGCTCCGTTTTCCTGCCGTGCCTTGCCCCCCGCGGGCCTTGTTCAGGGGCTCTGCGCATCCGCTTCTCAATTGACTTTACGCCTATAAACAAAGTATTATTTTAATAAGAACGACGACGTTCCGATAAGGAGTTAGAGATGTTTGAAAAATTTACGGAGCGAGGCAGAAAGGTCATAATATTCGCGAAGGAGGAGGCCGAGAAGAGGCAAAACGATTATCTCGGCACCGAACATCTTCTTCTTGCACTCCTCAGAGAGGAAGACGGTCTTCCTGTTGCCATTCTGAAGAAAATGGGGCTCACCGTCGAGGAACTCAGGATGGAGATAGAGAGAAATCTTCCGGCAGGGATGAATCTTCTAACCTTCGGAGATATTCCCTTCACTCCCAGGGCTAAAAAGGTGCTTGAGCTCGCAGTCGAAGAAGCGAGGCTCCTGGGGCACAATTACATAGGCAGCGAGCACCTTCTGCTCGGTCTTATCAGGGAAGACGAAGGGATCGCAGGCAAGATCCTGAGAAACCTCGGCGCAAACCTTCTCGGCGCAAGACAGTTGACGATAAACCTTTCGATGAAATCCTATGCCCAGATGAGGGACAAGCGCAGCGCAACGCCGGCCCTCGATGAATTCGGCAGGGACCTCACACTGATGGCCAAGGAGAACCGGCTCGATCCGGTCATAGGAAGGGAAGATGAAATCGAAAGGGTCCTTCAGGTGCTTGGAAGAAGGATCAAGAACAATCCGGTGATAATAGGAGAGCCCGGTGTTGGAAAAACAGCCATAGTGGAGGGCCTCTGCCAGAGGATTGTAGGCGGGGACATTCCCGAAAGCCTGTACGGCAAGAGAATCATTTCTCTTGACCTCGGCGCCCTTATTGCGGGAACTAAATACCGCGGCCAGTTCGAAGAGAGGCTGAAGATCGTCATGAAGGAAATCGTGCAGACGGACAACGTGATCCTCTTCATAGACGAACTGCACACCCTGATCGGAGCCGGCGCCGCCGAGGGGTCCATAGACGCCTCGAGCATGCTCAAACCCGCCCTTTCGAGGGGCGAGATACAGTGCATAGGCGCGACGACCCCCGACGAATACAGAAACTATATCGAGAAGGACCGCGCTCTCGAAAGGAGGTTCCAGCCGATAGCCATCCAGCCGCCCGATATCAGTGCGACGATTGATATATTGACAGGCCTGAGGTCTCGATATGAAGCGCATCACAGGGTAAAGATCAGCGCCGAGGCCGTAAACGCTTCCGCGCGTCTTTCCGATAGGTATATCCCCGACAGGTTCCTTCCGGACAAGGCGATCGACGTAATCGACGAGACCGGTTCCAGGATCAAGCTGAAGAGGTTCACCCCTCCCCTCGAGCTGAAGGAGCTCGAATACAAAATGGGCAGGCTTGCCAAGGAGAAGAACCTTTACGTGAAACTCCATGACCTTGAAAAGGCTTCCACTGTAAGGTCCGAGGAAGAGAAGGTCAGAAAGATATTCGAGGAAACCCAGAAGAGATGGAAAGAGGACCTGAACAAGGAAATCCCGGTAATACGTGAGGAAGATGTCGCTTACACTGTCGCGAAGATGACCGGCATCCCCATTTTCAAGATAGAAGAGAAGGAGTCGGAGAAACTCCTCCGGATGGAAGATGAGTTGCACGGCAGGATCATCGCGCAGGACGAGTCAGTCAAGGTCGTATCGAGAGCGATCCGGAGGTCCAGGGCGGGACTGAAGAGCAGCAGAAAACCGATCGGTTCGTTCTTCTTTCTCGGTCCTACGGGCGTCGGCAAGACGGAGCTCGCAAAAGCGCTCGCGGGGCTCCTGTTCAATGACGAAAGCTCTCTCATCAAGATCGACATGTCCGAATATATGGAGCGGTTCAACGTATCAAAGCTGACCGGGGCGCCTCCGGGCTATGTGGGGTATGAAGAGGGCGGACAGCTTACGGAAAAGGTGCGGAAGAAGCCCTATTCGGTTATTCTCTTCGACGAGATCGAAAAGGCTCACCCGGACGTATTCAATCTCCTGCTGCAGGTACTGGACGAGGGAGTGCTTACGGACAGCTATGGGAGAAAGGTCGATTTCAGGAACACCGTGATCATCATGACCTCGAATATCGGTGCGCGCATAATCGAGAAGGCAACGCCCCTCGGTTTTCAGCGCAACGAAACCGGTGAGGCATACAAAAACATCAAGGACAACGTCCTCAATGAACTCAGAAAGGCGTTCAATCCTGAATTTCTCAACAGAGTCGATGAGATCGTGGTCTTCCACCCGCTCGACCGGAATCACCTCATCTCGATCATCGACCTTCTCATCACCGAGACGAACAGACAGCTGATAGAACAGGAACTGCTCGTTGAGGTTTCACAGGAGGTGAAGGAGTGGATTCTCGATCATTACTATAAACCCTCTTACGGCGCCAGGCCGATGCGTAGGGCGATACAGAGAGAGATAGAGGATCGGCTCGCCGAAGAGATCCTTAAAGGCAGATTCAAGGGAGCAGGCAAGATCAGGGTGGTGCTCGAAGCCGACACCCCCGTCTTTGTGGCGGCGGAAGAGGAGTCCGTTCTGTCAGGGGTGAATTAGAAGAGCGGTCCTGCAACTTCAGTCGAAAAGAATTCTCCAAAGGAGGCCCTCGGCCTCCTTTCTTTGAACATGACTTAGTATGAAGGGTAAATGATGAAGGGAAAAAAGATAATTCTTCTGGCCGTGCTCATTGTCATTGCAGCAGTCGTTGTTATCGGGCTGAAAGAGGCCGGCAACGGTGACAAGGTAGTCGCCGTGGGGCTGTACGCCCCGGATTTCTCTGTGGTGAATACAAAGACCGGCGAAAAGGTTTCCTCAGCTGATCTCAGGGGCAAGGTGCTCTTTGTCAATTTCTGGGCATCATGGTGCGAAGTTTGCAAGGAAGAAATGCCATCGGTAAACGCGCTGTCGGCGGACATGGCACGAAACGGCGACTTCAGGATGATCACCATACTTTACAAAGACACCCCGGAAAACGGGGCATCCTACATGAAGGCGCAGGGCTTCAGTTTCCCCGTATTCACCGACCCCGGAGAGAACGCCGCAAATAGCTTTGGAGTAACAGGAGTGCCTGAGACTTACGTTATCGACAGGAGGGGCGTCTTGAAGGGGAAGGTAATCGGCGGCGCGGATTGGGGCTCTCCGGAAGCAAGACAGCTCGTTAATTCCCTGTTCAAGGGCTGATGCACCGCACCGGGCGGCGCGAAGACGCCATTCTCTTCGTGGGCTGCCTTTTTTCCTCGGCCGACATCTTCGATTCCGCCGAGCAGGCGCTCACCCGGATATTCGGTAAAGTGGCGTTCAAGGGTCCTACTCTTCCGTGGGATTTTACCGGCTACTACGACAGAGAACTGAAACCTCCGATTATGAGAAATTTCCTCTTCTTCGAGGCTATCGTAGATCCGCCTTTCCTTGTCGCCGCCAAACTGGCTGCAATGGAGATGGAAAGGACGTTTTCGGAGGACGGAAAAAGACTTATCAACCTCGATCCGGGATATCTCACCCTCGCAAAAGTGGTGCTTGCCTCAAAAAAAAATTATTCCCATCGCATCAACCTTGGCAGCGGCGTATTCGCCGAGCTTGAACTTTTCTTCCAAAAAGGCAGATTCAACCCCATGCCTTATACCTACGGCGATTACAGAGATAAAAGGTTCACGGACATCTTTACCAGGGCGAGGATGCTTCTCAAGAAATCCCCGGAGCGGGGAGAAAAGTTTAAGAAGCAGTAGACGCCCGTCAGTTAGAACGTTGTCCTTCTCCATCAGGTCGACAGAGGAGGGCTAATAAGGCCCTTTTCCGCGCGATCCGCGCTTTTTATCTTCACCCGCCGACCGACTATCTCCAGCCTGCCCTCGGCGAACCATTTTATCGCTTCGGGAAAAATCCTGTGCTCGAAGGTCAATATCCTTTCGGAAAGGGATTCCTCCGTATCATCGTCCGCAACGGGTACCGCGGCCTGTATGATCACCGGTCCGGTATCCATGCCTTCGTCTACAAAATGGACGGTGCACCCTGATATCTTCACTCCGTAGTCAGCTGCCTGCTTCTGCCCGTGAAGTCCCGGGAACGCGGGGAGGAGCGCCGGATGTACATTCATGATCCCGTCCGGAAAGGAATCGATGAGCGGTTTCCCGACTATCCTCATGAACCCGGCGAGGACAACCAGTCGCACGCCGCGCCTTTTCAGTTCCTGCGCTATGGCTTCGAAATAAAGATCCCTCGAACCGAACTGCCGTGGCGGCAGCACGAGATATTCTATGCCGTGCTTTTTGGCCCTTTCAATGGCGAAAGCCCCCGGATTGTCGGCAATGAGCAGGCCTATCTCCGCATTGATATATCCCGATTCTACAGAATCTATTATCGACTGGAAATTCGATCCCCTGCCGGAAGCGAGAACCCCTATCGTAAGTTTACTCATAACTGTCTGCCGCCCGTCCGGAACTACAATCTGATCTCGACAAAAGACTGCTCTCTCAAGGACTTGATCCATGAGGCGTACCGCCGTTCAAAAATCTTCTCGCCGAGCTTTTTTCTCGCCTCGTCCATGATCTCGCGTTCACTCTTGCCGCCGCTTATCCCTTCCAGTTTGATAATGTGCAGTCCCCTGTCAGACCAGAAGGGCCGGCTTACCTCCCCGAGCTTCAGTTTTGTGACCACTTCGCTGAATTCTTTCATGAGTTGTTCCTTGTTGATGAAGCCCAGGTCTCCACCTACAGCCGCCGACGGGTCCTGGGAATACGTCTTGGCGAGTTCCTCGAAACTTTCCCCCTCCTTCAGTTTATTCATGACTTCTGCCGCCTTTTTCTCCACCTCTGCCTTCCCTTCGTCACCGGTCGGTTTCGAGAAGAAGATCTGGCTTATCCTGTACCCCTCGCCCGAATCGGCGGTCAGCGTCTTGTTATCCGCAACATACTTCTTGACTTCAGCGTCGGTTATCAGTATCTTGCTCCTTATCTGAAGATTAACTACCTTTCCGACAAGGATCTGGTCCCTGAGCCGGTCCATATATTCATCGTAAGTAAAACCTTCTTTTTTCAAAGACTCCCTGAATACCGAATCGCTCATGTTATATTTCTTCTTGATTCCGTCGATTGCCTCCCTGACCTCCCCGTCACTGACGCCGACGCCCAGACGCTTCGCCTCCTGGACCTGGAGCTTGAAGTTGATCAGTGTATCCAGAAAGGATCCCTCATTCTCCTTGAAGATTTTGAGCCTCTCCGCCGGTTTCATCTCCCGGAGCCGGGGTGACGCATCGGATTCCATGTCCTTGTATAATTCGCTCCAGGTGATCACATCCTGATTCACCACGGCAACGACCCGGTCAAGGAGAACGGCGCCATAGGAAACAGCGGCAAACACCAGGACAAAGACGGTTGCCAATGCGATTTTAGATTTCATTACGTTTCCTCCCGTTAAAAGTGCTTTTATAATACAACAAACAGGGCCAAAACAACGACCTTTCCGGCGGCGCCGGCCAATACAATAAATGCATTTAAAATATTAATGGTCGAAGTGCCTGCGTTTCCTTGACAGTCTTTCATTTCCTGTGCTATTTTGATGCCTGTTTTTTATATTAATGGATTCGCATGAAAAAATCCTGTTTACCCATCACGACGCGGAGACAGAGGACGGCAAAACCGTACGGCAGCCGTGTAAGCCGGAGAAAAATGCCGTCGGCCTGTGCTATAATTTTTGACGCAACGAGTCCTGGCGGTAACAGTCGCGGACGAGCTACCGAAGGTGGCTATGGATCAGGGAGTTACTACCCGCCCGTTCCAGGCACCTAACCCCAATAGAAACTGCAAGGAGGAATCAGTATGGCGTATGATGCAACGAAATTAGCCGATTGGCAGATCTCCGAAGAAGCGGAAAAGAACATGCCTGCCCCCGAACAGTGGCGCGAAAAGCTGGGACTGCAAAAGGACGAGATGCTTCCCATGGGCCGACTCGCCAAAATCGATTTCCTCAAGATCATCAATCGTCTCAAAGACAGACGGGACGGCAAGTATATCGAAGTGACCGCCATCACCCCGACCCCTCTGGGAGAGGGCAAAAGCACCACCTCCTGCGGTCTGATGGAAGGCCTGGGCAAACGCGGCGTAAACGTGGGAGGGGCGCTCCGCCAGCCCTCCGGCGGACCGACGATGAACGTAAAGGGCACGGCGGCAGGCGGAGGCAATTCCCTGCTGATCCCCATGACTGAGTTCTCCCTCGGACTTACCGGAGATATCAACGACATCATGAACGCCCACAACCTTGCAATGGTCGCCCTCACCGCCAGGATGCAGCACGAGCGCAATTACAACGACGAGCAGCTCGATCGCCTGACCAGGATGAGACGCCTCGATATAGACCCCACCCGCGTCGAGATGGGCTGGGTGCTGGACTTCTGCGCCCAGAGCCTCCGCAACATCATTATCGGAATCGGCGGGCGGCTGGACGGCTTCATGATGCAGTCGAGATTCGGCATCGCCGTGGGATCGGAGTGCATGGCGATCCTGTCCATTGCCAAAGACCTTGCAGACCTGAAACAACGACTGAACAACATCACCGTCGCCTTCGACAAGAGCGGCAAGCCCGTAACCACCGGAGATCTCGAAGTGGGCAACGCCATGACCGCCTTCATGAGGAACACAATCAACCCTACTCTCATGTGCACGGCCGAGTACAATCCCTGCTTCGTCCATGCCGGACCTTTTGCGAATATCGCCGTCGGTCAGTCCTCGATCATCGCCGACCGGATCGGCCTGAAACTTTTCGACTATCACGTTACGGAGTCCGGCTTTGCGGCGGACATCGGGTTTGAAAAGTTCTGGAACGTGAAGTGCCGTTTCAGCGGACTGAAACCCCATGTGTCTGTGCTCACCACGACTGTCCGCGCCCTGAAGATGCACGGCGGAGGGCCGAAGGTGGTTGCAGGAAAGGCCCTGCCGGAAGAGTACACAAAGGAAAACATCGCACTGGTCGAAAAAGGTTGCGCCAACATGGTGCATATGATCAACGTCATCCGCAAGTCCGGCATCAACCCGGTTGTCTGTGTGAACCGCTTCTATACCGATACGGACGCGGAGGTTGCCGTTATCAAGAAGGCGGCCGAGGCAGCAGGCGCCCGCTGCGCGGAGTCGCAGCACTGGCTCAAGGGCGGAGACGGAGCGCTGGAATTAGCCGATTCGGTCATCGACGCCTGCAACGACAACAACGACTTCAAGTTCCTCTATCCGCTTGGGATGAAACTGCGCGACCGTGTCGCCGTCATTGCAAGGGAAGTCTACGGCGCCAACGGTGTCTCCTGGCTGCCTGAAGCCGAAGCCAAGGCAAAGATGCTGGAAGAGGATCCGCAGTACGCCGATTATGCCACAATGATGGTCAAGACCCACCTGAGTCTCACTCATGATCCGACGCTCAAGGGAGTGCCCAAGGACTGGACCCTGCCGATCAGGGACGTTCTTATCTATTCCGGTGCAAAGTTCCTCTGCCCCATGGCGGGAACTATCAGTCTCATGCCCGGAACGAGTTCCAACCCGGCATTCAGAAGGGTCGACGTGGATACCGCTACAGGCAAGGTTAGCGGACTGTTCTAAACATCCACCCGGTCGGTTTAGAAGGGGCGGTATCTCCGCCCCTTTTTTATTTTCATTTTATTTCGTGGTAAAATCATCAAGTGAAAAAAGTCGGTTTTATCTATGACGATATCTTCCTCCTCCACGAAACCCCTGCAGGCCACCCCGAGTCGAAAGAAAGATTGATAGCAATAAGGGACACCCTCGGGATGTCCGATTCGTGGGGAAAACTTGTCCATGTGAAGCCGCGTAAGGCAGCGAAAGACGATATCCTTGCCGTCCATGCCGTCGGTTATTATGACAAGGTCATAAGGTTCACCGGTTACTACGACCCTGACACCTTCATATCCGGGGATTCGATCGAAGTAGCCCATTATGCAGCAGGAGCGGTCATAGAGGCGGTCGAGCGCTGCAGGGCCGGCGAGTTCGACCGCGCCTTCTGCGCCGTACGGCCTCCGGGCCATCATGCCGAAGCTGACAGGGCGATGGGGTTCTGCGTCTTCAATAACATTGCGATCGGCGCGCGGCATGCGCAGAAAGTGGGGTTTGCAAAGGTATTCATCGTCGATTTCGACGTTCATCATGGAAACGGGACCCAGCACGCATTCGAGGAAGACGACACCGTATATTATTTCAGCACCCACCAGTTTCCCCATTATCCCGGAACCGGACGCGACGCTGAAAGAGGCAGGGGCAAGGGAAAGGGTTTTACCTATAACATCCCGATGCATTATGGAGCCGGAGACAGGGACTATTTTTTTGCCTTTCACGACCTGCTGCCCGGCCTCGTAAAGAAGTTCCGTCCCGACATGGTACTCGTTTCTGCCGGATATGACCTTCATGCGGGAGACCCGCTTGCGGGGCTGCGCGTAACGACCGAGGGAATCAGGAGCATCGTTAAATCGATACTCCTTTCCTGCAGGCATGTCCCCCATATCTTCTGCCTCGAAGGTGGATACGACCTCCCCTCTCTAAGCGAATCCGTGGCGGTCACGATCGAAGAACTTCTCCACTGCGGCTGAAAAGGGAGTAAATCTACGACAGCATATTCCTTCTCCTGAACTCTTCGGCCTCGCCCTTCACCTTCCTGTAGGCAAAGGGAAAGAGAAAAACGACAAGCTGGGTCGACAGGAACTCCACGACGGTCACCCTGCAGCCGATGTAGTTCTTCAGCAACACGAATGAATGGCGGCTCATCGAGGTAGCGCCGATCCAGAGAAAGCCCGACAGAAGGGATAGAAAGAGCATTACCACATTCAGTTTTTCCGCCCGGTAAACGACAGCGAGAAGAAAAATAAAGACCGCAAATGCGACCGTCGCCGTTATCCCCCAAAAACGGTACATCGCCAGCAGTCTGTCAAGGACGTCTTTCTTCATAATAATGGAACCGGGCCGGCAAGACAGCGGTGACGGCAGCTTTCACGCCTCAGTCGACTACCAGGAAGGCGCATTTCAGATACCCGGTCTCGGGCATCGAGAGGAGTACGGGATGGTCCATGTCCTGGGAACGAAGGGATATCATCCGCAAGCTTCTCGACGCATGCTTCGCGGCAGTACGCAGCACATCGAGAAACATTTCCCTTTCGAGATGATACGAACACGACGACGTGGCAAGCACCCCTCCCGGCCTGATAAGCCTCAGGCATTTCTCGTTGAGCTCCCGGTACGCCCGCAGGGCTTCTTTCATCCTTGAGCCGCTTTTCACAAAGGCAGGCGGGTCGGCAACAATGAAGTCATAGCGGCTGTCCCTTGCAAGTACGCTGTCGAGAAAGGAAAAGACGTCATCCTTTACGAAATCCGTCCTGCTCCCCACTCCGTTCATTTCAGCATTCCGGCGGGCAAGGGCCACCGCCCCGGCCGAATCGTCCACACCGGTCACCTCCGCCCCGGATAACGCAAGCCGCATCGACCAGGCTCCCGAATAACAAAAGAGGTCGAGTCCCCTTCCCTCTCTCACCAGTTCCCCGAGCTCCGAGCGGTTTGCCTTCTGATCGAGAAAAAACCCTGTCTTTTGTCCTCCATAGGGATCGACTTCAAGAAGGATTTCGCCTTCGCGTATGACGACCGGAGCCTCTCCCGCGCCCTTTATGATCTCCTTCCGTAGAGGAAGTCCCTCGAGGGAGCGGACACGACTGTCGTTTCTGAGGATGATCTTCTCCGGTCTCAACTCCCCGTCAAGAATGTCGATTACAGCACTCCCGAGGGTATCCATGCCGAGGGTGAGAAACTGGAGCACGAGACAGCCGCCGTACCGGTCGGCGATGAGACCGGGAAGGTAATCACCCTCGCTGTAAATGAGCCTCAACGCCTCCGCATCTCCGAAGAACCTCTTTCGCATATCCAGCGCCTTCGTGATCCTCTCTCTCAGGAAACGGTCATCGATGGCCCTCTTCTCCCGGGTCAGCAGTCTCACTGCTATAAGACTTTTCGGATTGATGTAGCCCATGCCGAGGAAAGTCTCCCTGCGGTCGTATAACTCGACAATGGAGCCTGGGACGTAATCAGCAGCACTTTCGAGCAGTTCGTTCGAAAAGACCCACAGGTGTCCGCCAAGGACCCTCTTTGTTCTTTTCAGGTGGATTTTTTGCGCTTTCAAGACTATCTCTTTCCCCCGCCGGATATGTTATTCTCACGTCCGGGATTGACGGCCTGATTCAGCGCCACATCACGGCCTCGATGAGAGGGCGCCCGTAAAACGGCCGACGCATGTGCCGGACAAGGGCGACAGACACCGGTCATCGGTCATACTGGAAAATATATTCGCCGGGCTTTGCAAGCCCGAATTCTTCCCGCGCCAGTTTTTCCTTGTAGAAGGGGTCGTTCCTAAGCAGCGTTATCTGGGTTTTTATTTCTTCGTTCTGCCGGCTGATCTCGACGACCTGTTGTTGGAGGTTCTGCTTCGTCCGGTTCAGTTCAATATACTTCAGAAGCCCCATATCCCCGAACACGAGACTGATCGACAGGTACATGAAGCAGAGGATGAAGAAGGTGACAAAAACCAGTCTCCTCTTCTTCATCTCCGCCCTGACCTGGTTTCCTAAGAGATCGTTGGCGCTCATTTCCTTAGATTATAGAGCCCATCCCGGCCCTTGTATATTGCCGATCCTGAAAGCTCCTCCTCGATGACAAGCAGCCTGTTGTATTTCGCCACCCTTTCACTCCGCGCGAGCGAACCCGTCTTGATAAAACCGGTATTGCACGCCACGGCCAAGTCGGCTATCGTGGTGTCCTCGGTCTCGCCCGAACGGTGAGATATCACGGCGGTGTACCCTGCGGTCTTGGCCATTTCGATGGCGTCAAGGGTCTCGGTAAGGGTCCCTATCTGGTTGAGCTTGACGAGGACCGAATTGGCCACATTCTTTTCGATCCCCTTCTTCAGTATCTTGGTATTGGTTACGAAGATGTCGTCTCCCACGAGCTGCACCTTTTTCCCGAGGCGGGACGTCATGGCGGCCCATCCCTGCCAGTCGCCCTCTGCAAGGCCGTCCTCTATTGAGAGCACGGGGTATTTCGAAATCAGCTTCTCATAATAGTCGATGAGGACCCTTGACTGCACCTTTTTCCCCTCGAACCGGTAAAGCTCTTTCTCGTACAGCTCGGACGATGCGACATCGAGGGCGATAAAGACGTCTTTGCCGGCAATATAACCCGAATCATGAATCGCCGTGATGACGAGTTGTACAGCCTCCTCGTTGCTCGACAGGTTCGGTGCGAACCCGCCCTCATCTCCCACGGCTGTGTTCAGTCCCTTGCCCTTCAATATCTTCTTAAGCGTATGGAAAATCTCGGCGCCGGCCCGGAGCGCCGACGAAAAATCCGCCAGCCCGGCCGGCATGATCATGAACTCCTGTATGTCGAGATTGTTATCGGCATGGGCCCCGCCGTTCAGTATGTTCATCATCGGCACAGGGAGGACCTTCGCATTGATGCCTCCTATCTGCCGGTACAGCGGCAGACCCGCGTCAAGGGCCGCAGCCCTGCAGACAGCAAGCGAAACGCCGAGAAGGGCGTTTGCGCCGAGCCGCTTCTTGTTCTCCGTTCCGTCAAGCTCTATCAGCAACTGATCGATGAAGATCTGTTCCGAGGCATCGATTCCCCTGATCCTGGGCGCTATCTCGTCGAAAATATTCCTGATCGCCTTCCGCACGCCCTTGCCGTGGAACCTTTTTCCGCCGTCCCTCAGTTCAAGCGCCTCACGTTTGCCGGTGGATGCTCCCGAGGGCACAGCAGCCCTGCCCACGACGCCGCTGTCAAGGTATACGTCGACGCTTACAGTGGGGTTTCCCCTGGAATCCAGGATTTCTCGTGCAATTACATCAACTATTTCTGCCATGACCGCCTCCTTAAAGATTTCTGCGTAAAAGAGATAAAAGCGTGCGTCATACGTACTGCCTCAACAGTCCCTCGACCCGTTCCATATCGACAGGCTTGCCCGACAATTCCGTCCGGTTCTCGACATGTCTGAGCGTCGTCTCCGCAAATATCCTGAAATAATGTATCCTCTCCCCGATCTTCCCCAATTCACGACCCTGCACCGACTCTTTCTTTGCCGCCTTGATCTCGTTACAGAAGAGCGCAAACTCTTCATAGTCGTCGTATCTCAGCAGTCTCAATGTAAAACTCTCGAAATATACCATATAGTTTACGAGAGATTCAAAGAGTCCTTCCCGTTCGGGGGATTCGGCGGCGCCATCGGACCCTGCCATAATCCTGCACAGCGCCACAAGGTCTTCGCGGAGGCGAATCGACTGCTGCAGGCGCGACGCGAAGTTCGGGAATATTTCCTCATCGCTTATGCCGGGGCTGAAAAACCGGGCCAGATGCAGGATTCCGTGTTCCACGAGGTTCGTCAAAATTCCGTGGCAGTTTTCGATCTTTCCCCTGAACTGCGGGGACGTCTTTTTCCTGTGGATGTCGGGCAGTTCCACCTTAAATACCCTGCTTCCGTCCATTGAAAACCGGTAGGAAAGAGAATTCAGGACAGCGCTGAGGCTTTCGCCGCGGGACGCCTTTGCCGCCCTTTCTACAAGGCCCTGGAACAGCGGGATCTCCGTGCGGACCATGATGAGAACCGCCAGGGAGGCGTTCAACGGGACCGTCCGCTGTGTTGAGACATCCATCACCCTCAGGAACCTGAGAAACCTGAAAAGGGAAACAAAGATCAGCGAAATATTTTTTTTCATCTCCCTGTCCTGCAGGGCCCTGACGACATCGGCTATCGCCGGACTGCCTATCACGTCGAATTCAGGGTCGACGTCCCTGGAGAAAGGATTGAAAAATATATTTTCCCTTATGTCCCTGCTGATGATGCGACCGATGTTCATGAATCCGGCGTACGAGATGGCGCCGCTCCTCATCAGGTCGGAGATGACCCCCTTTAGGTTGATAAACGCATCATAGAGGAGGCAGAGACTTTTTTCGGGTGTGTCCTGGCGGTAAAGCGTTTCTCTGAACTCGTCCCTCTTGCGGGCGCTGAGGAGCTTGGTCTCGGCAAATTTCTGGAACCAGTAGGCGTTCCTCCTGCCCTCCGGGATCACGACTTCAAGGATCGCGAGGACCCTCAGGATGGTGTCGCGCGCAGTACCGAGCTCTTCGTAAAAATTCCTGGTTGTGAGATCCTCGTTGGAGGCCGTCAGCTCATCGAGCGTAAAAAACCTGTCGAGGCTGCGCAGCAGGACATCGAGCTCGGAAAAATGGGAAGCGTTCGCCCTCTTCGAATAAAAGACCCAGTCTCCTGTCTCCTCTCTCACATCCATCCTTCTTTTTCCCGTTCATTTCTTCGGTATGTGGATCGCCTCGCCGTTGACGTCTTCCGCAGCTTCCAGAAGACCCTCGGAAAGCGTCGGGTGCGCGTGGATCGTACGGGCAACGTCACGGGCGGTGAGTCCGTTCTGCATCGCGACGGCATATTCATGGATAAGGTCCGATGCGTGGGGTCCAACGATATGGGCGCCTGCTATCCTGTCGGTCGTTTCATCGGCGATCACCTTGATGAAACCGGAAATCTCACCGATGGCATGCGCCTTGCCGAGCCCCCTGAACAGGAAACGCCCGGTTTTTATCTTCATCCCCTTTTCCTCCGCCTGAAATTCCCTCAGCCCGATGGAAGCGATTTCGGGCGATGTGAAAATCGCCGCGGGCACGGCGCTGTAATCCATTACGGCATCGCCGCCCATCGCATTTGCTGCCGCCACGATGCCCTCCCTGGAAGCCACATGGGCAAGAAGCATCCCGCCGACCACATCGCCGATTGCGTAAATTCCGGGGACGTTTGTTTCCATCCGGCTGTTGACGACGATCTCCCCCCTCTTCCCTTTCACGATCCCGACCGTTTCCAGGCCGATGCCGTCGCTGTTGAGCGTGCGACCGATCGATACGAGTACCTTCTCCGCCACAAGCTCCTTGCCGTCGGTGACGAAAGCATGCACGCCGTCGTCCTTTACCTCCAACCTCTGCACCCCGGTCTTGGTGAAGAGCTTTATCTTTTTCTTCCTGAATTCCCTTTCGATCAGTTCCGAAACCTCGTAATCCTCGGTCGAGACCGCCCTGTTCATCATCTCGACCATTGTAACCTCCGCGCCGAGGGCGCCGTATATGCAGGCGAACTCCGAGCCTATCACGCCTGCGCCGACGACAAGAAGGCTCCCGGGAATCTCGGCCAGATTGATCGCCTCGTTGCTCGATATGATTTTCTGTCCGTCGAAGGGAAAGGCAGGCATGCTGAAGGGCCGCGATCCGGTCGCCACGATGATCCTGTCGGCCTGAACTTTTTCCTTGGCCCCCTCCTTCGGAGTCACCTCGATCTCGTTTACCGAAACCAAGACACCCCTTCCGGGTTTCACGACGATCCCCCAGCTCTTGAAGAGGCTCTTTATCCCCTTCACCTGAATGCCTACAACCTTGTTTTTCCTCTCCTGGATTTTTTGGATATTTGCCGTAACCTCCCCCTTCAGATCGATGCCGAAGGTATCAAGTTCCCGGACCTTCGAAAATATCTCGGCGGAGGCGATCACCGTCTTCGTCGGAATGCAGCCCCAGTTAAGGCAGGTGCCGCCGACCTCGTCATCCTCGATGACCGTGACCTCGGCCCCTAACTGGGCGGCCCTTATCGCCGCGACGTATCCCCCGGGGCCCGACCCGATGACGGCAAGCTTCATTTGGACTCCTCCTCGATATATTTTTCGTACTCTCCGGCGTCCAGGAGGTCGTCGACCTCGTCGGGATGCTCCAGCTCCACGACGGCGATCCATCCCTTGCCGTACGGGTCCTCATTGATGATCTCCGGCGATTCGGAGAGGTCCTCGTTCACCTTGACGACCCTTCCGGTCACGGGCGAGACCACGGACGAGGTGGATTTGGTGGATTCGATCTCACCCATTTCGGTGTTCACCTCAACACTCGAATCGACTTCCGGGAGATCTATGTACACGATGTCTCCGAGGGCGTCCTGGGCATAATCGGTAATCCCGATCGTCCCCTTCTTTCCGGAGACCTTTATCCATGTGTGCTCCTTGTGGTATTTGATATCTTCGGGATTCATTGTTGCCTCCTTTTCAAAGATTATATGAGGTTCCGGTTTATCACGGCAATTTCATTCCTGTAGGGTAGTCTAAATATATCATTAAACCTGTTTGAGTTGAACCGGATTTTCGTCACAAATTATTTTTTTTCCTGATCTCCATTACCCTCGCGACGACCTCTTCCGGGGTAAGCGCAGCGACATCTATGTTCATGATCTCTTTTACGAACGAGTCATTTCCCGATGAGAAAAGATCGAGCTGGACCTGCTGCTTCTTCCTCTTCCCGCTGGCGAACTTGGGTCTGCCCGTTTCGTTTAGCTCCTCGCTTTCGAGGTTGTTCAGTACCTCCTTGGCCCGCTTGACGATCGTCTCCGGGATGCCGGCAAGCCGCGCAACCTGAATGCCGTAACTCTTGTCCGCAGGCCCCTCCTCGATTTTTCTGAGGAATATGATCTCGTCTCCCCACTCCTTGACCGACACGTTATAGTTCTTCACACCGTCCATTACGAGGGCGAGTTCGGTCAGCTCGTTGTAATGCGTTGCAAAGAGCGTTCGCGCACCTATACGGCCCACGATGAACTCCGCTATGGCCCATGCAATGCTTATACCGTCGAAGGTGCTCGTTCCCCTGCCGACCTCGTCCAGTATAATAAGGCTCTTCGAAGTCGCGTTGTTGACGATATTCGCCGCTTCTATCATCTCTACCATGAAGGTGCTCTGTCCCTTCGACAGGAAATCGGAGGCCCCGATACGCGTGAATATCCTGTCGGCGACACCGATCTTCGCGGAAGACGCCGGAACGAAGCTCCCCATCTGGGCCATGAGCGTGATGAGCGCCACCTGCCTCATGTAAGTCGATTTTCCCGCCATGTTGGGGCCGGTGATGATATGGAGCATGCTGTCGGACGTGTCGACTACCGTGCTGTTGGCAACGAAACGCTCGCCCTCCAGCACGCGTTCAAGGACGGGGTGCCTGCCGTCGGCGATTTCCAGGAGACATTCCTCGGTCATCAGGGGTCTTACGTAATTATACCGCTTTGCCACGACCGCAAGAGAAGCGATAAAGTCGAGGGCGGCGAGGCCGGCGGCGGTCTTGATAAGCAGATCCGCCTCCTTTCCCACGGACGCGAGTATGCCCTGGAAGACCTCGTATTCGAGGTTTTTAAGCTTTTCCTCCGAACCGATCACCCTATTTTCGTATTCCTTGAGTTCGGGGGTGGTGAACCGCTCTCCGTTGACGAGTGTCTGTTTTCTCGCGTAGTCATCCGGCACCAGCTCGATATTCGCCTTCGTGACCTCGATATAGTAACCGAAGACCTTGTTGTAGCCTATCTTGAGCGACGATATGCCGGTTCGCTTTTTCTCCCTCAGTTCCATTTCGGCGATAAAATCCTTGCCCGTCGTCGAGACCTCCCTCAGGGCGTCCACTTCGGGGCTGTACTTCGCCTTTATGATGCCGCCCTCCCTGATGCTGAAGGGCGGACTGTCGACGATGCTTCTGTCGATAAGGTCCCTGAGGAGCGAAAAGTCGGCGGTCTCTGCTGCGATGGATTTAAGGGAAGGCTCCCGCGAGTTCAGGAGCGCATTCTTTATCTTCGGGATCTCGGCAAGTGTATTCCTTATCGCAACCAGGTCCCGCGCATTCGCCCCCCCGGAAGAGACACGCGCCGCAAGCCTCTCGAGGTCCTGTACCTTGCGCAGCGACGTGCGAAGTTCATCGAGGAGCTCGAAGTCATACACGAGGAATTCGACCGCGTCGTGGCGCACCCTTATCTCCTTGCCGTCGGCAAGCGGACGGAGCATCGAAGACCTGAGGAACCTCCCTCCCATGGGAGTGAGGGTCTCGTCCAACGCCCATATCAGCGTGCCCTCGCGCGAGGCGTCTTTGAGGTTGTGCGCAAGTTCGAGGTTCCTCTGCGTTGCCGCGTCCATGAACATGTATGCAGATTGCCTCAGGGCCGCTATTTTTTTGAAGCCCGGCAGATCCTTCTGGGTGTTTTCCAGATAGGCGATAAGAGCCCCTGCAGCGGAAACCGCCGACAGCAACCCCTCGCATCCGTATCCCTCAAGCGAAGTTACCCTGAAGTGTTTCAGAAGAGCGCGGTACGCCTCGGAAAAATCGTACAGCCAGTCATCGGTCAGCGTCACATAGAAGCCGGAAAGCGCCTCCCGGTAGTGCAGGTTCTCGGCAAGGCTTTCCGGGATCAGGATCTCCTTCGGCTCGAACCTGCTCACCTCGTCCTCCACATGCTCGTTCGTCTCGTAGACGATAAACTCGCCTGTCGAAATGTCGGCGGCGGCTATACCATGCCGGGAGCCGGAAGGAAAAATGCTGACGATGAAGCTGTTCTCCTTCGGGTTCTCGGGGGTATGCGTGCCCGGCGTGATGACCCTCACCACTTCCCGTGAGACTATCCCTTTGGCGGTCTTCGGGTCCTCCATCTGCTCGCAGACCGCGACTTTCTGGCCGGACTTGATGAGTTTGGCGATATATGATTCCGCTGCAAAGTAAGGCACGCCGCACATGGGGATCGGGTTGTCCTTGGACTTTTCCCTCGTTGTGAGCGCAATCTGGAGAATCCGCGACGCCTTCTCGGCGTCCTCGCCGAACATCTCGTAGAAATCGCCGCAGCGAAACAGAATGATCGCATCGCCGTGGCTTTCCTTTATGCTGAAATACTGCTTCATCAAAGGTGTGAGCTCGGACATATTCAGATATTAAAATATATCCGGAGGTCAAAGTGCAACCTCTGAAAGCGAGCCGGCCTTTTTCTTGACTTATATCAAAAAAAATCTTTATACTTTAAGACATTCTAACGGTCTTTAAAATGAAAATTGTAATAACTGATATTCCCGATGAGGGGCTGATCATAGATGTTGAGGAGAAGCTGGAACTTGAAGAAGACAGGGCCGCTTCGCCGGTGAATGGCAGTCTTCAGGTGACAAGGGCCGACGGAGAGGTTATTGTAACCGGAAAGGTGACCACAGAGCTGGATCTTCAGTGCAGCAGGTGCCTCAGGGATTTCAGAAAACCCCTCGATATCGCGGTAAACGTCGTCTATCACCCGATAGAGGAGATCGCCGAGGAAAGGCACGGGCTCAGGGACGACGAAATGGACATGGGTTTTTACAGGGGGGAAGAGATCGACCTGCAGGAGCTGGTGCGGGAGCAGGTGCTTCTCAACATGCAGATGAAGCCCCTCTGTGACGAAAGCTGCAAAGGTATTTGTCCCGACTGCGGCGCAGACCTCAACGCAGGGGCATGCAGATGCGGGACACGTGAAATTGATCCAAGACTCGAAGTGCTTAAAAAATTATTGCACAAAGGAAAGGAGTAGAAATTGGCAAATCCAACACATAGACATTCGAGGGCGAGAAGGGACAAGAGAAGGGCGAACTGGAAAGGCCAGGCGCTTAACCTCGCACAGTGTCCGGAGTGCAAGGAACTGAAGCTGCCCCACCGGGCATGCCCGGGCTGCGGGACATACAACGGACATAAGGTGCTCGAGATCATCGAAAAATAGATGAGAGTGGCTCTTGACGCGATGGGAGGAGATTACGCTCCCTCCGTGAACATCGAGGGGGCGGTCGAGACCGTCAACGAGCATGATGATATCGACGTAGTCCTTGTAGGCAACGAAGCGCTGATAGAAAAAGAGCTCCAAAACAAGAGATACCCTTCCGGCCGCATCTCCGTCCGGCACGCGTCCCAGGTGATCGCGATGTCCGAATCCCCGACCGCGGCAATCAGGAAGAAGAAAGATTCCTCGATCCGCGTCGGGATCGATCTCGTGAAATCCGGGAAGGCCGATGCCTTTGTCTCCGCGGGGCATTCCGGTGTGGTCATGGCAACGTCCCTTCTTCTGCTCGGAAGGTCCGAGGGTGTCGACAGGCCGGCGATCGCAACGATCATGCCTGCCCTCAGGGATACCTTCATACTTGTGGACGCCGGCGCGAATGTCGACTCCAGACCCGAAAATCTCCTTCAGTTCGCCCTGATGGGTAATACCTACTGCAAACTCGTGATGAACAAGACCAGGCCGAAGGTGGGGCTCCTCAGCATAGGGGAAGAGGATACCAAGGGCAATGAGCTTACGAAAGAGGCGTTCAAATTGTTGAAGGGAACCGCGCTGAACTTTATCGGCAACATCGAAGGCAAGGACATCTTTACGGGAAAGGCCGACGTCGTGGTCTGCGACGGCTTCATCGGCAACATCGCGCTCAAGATAAGCGAAGGCCTTGCCGAAACTATCATCAAAATGCTCAAAAGGGAAATCACTTCCGTTTCCACGGGCAGGGTGGGCTATCTGCTGATGAAACCGGCGATAAGAAATTTCAAGAAAAGGACCGACTATGACGAATATGGCGGCGCACCCCTGCTGGGAATCAACAGCTCCTGCATCATAAGCCATGGAAGGTCCACGTCGAAGGCGATAAAAAATGCGCTGAGCGTCGCTTCGGACTATTCACGGAAAAGGGTCTTCGAGGCCATCTCAACGGATATCAGGAACGATCTTATCGGCAGGGGAAGCAGGCAGTGATCAGGGGCAGGATAATCGCCACGGGGTCCTATCTGCCCGAGGAAGTGATCACCAACGGCGATCTCGAAAAGATCGTCGACACCTCAGACGAATGGATAACCGAAAGGACCGGGATCAGGGAGCGGAGGATTGCCGACGGAAAACAGGCGGCCTCCGATCTCGCCTATGAGGCCGCAACGGCCGCCTTGAAACAGGCCCGCCTGAAGGCAAAGGACCTGGACCTCATCATCGTGGCGACGATAACGGCCGATATGCCTTTCCCTTCGACCGCCTGCGTCCTTCAAAGCAGGCTCGGAGCGAAAAATGCCGCCGCCTTCGACGTAAACGCCGCCTGTTCGGGGTTCATTTACGGTCTGCATATCGCCAACGGCTTTATCAGGTCGGGTTTGCACAGCCGTATCCTCCTTGTAGGGGCGGAGACGCTCTCGAAGGTGACCGACTGGCAGGACCGGTCCACCTGCATCCTCTTCGGCGACGGGGCCGGTGCGGTCATCATCGAACCGACAAAGGAAAAGAAAGGCATCTTTTCGACCCATATCCATTCTGACGGCGACCTCGGCGACTTCATAGCCCTGCCCGGCGGCGGTTCGAGAAATCCCTGCTCGCGTGAGTCTATCAGAAAGAAGCTCCACTTCATCAAGATGAGAGGGAACGAAACGTTCAAGGTAGCGGTCAGGAC
>JBJKSM010000032.1:0-20015 GCA_046704045.1 Thermodesulfovibrionales bacterium
ATAGAATCCCGGGATAAGGCCGAAGAAGTTGCAGACCGTGATGAACAGGCCGATCGTTGCGACGAAGGGAAACATCGCCCTTGCCCAGTGATGTCCTATGTTTTCTTCACAGAGGTTCAGGATCGCCTCGATGATCGATTCCATGACATTCTGTGTGCCTGAAGGAATAAGCTTCAGCGAGCTTCTTACGATCAGTGCCACGACGATAAGGAAAAGAGAAGCGAGAAATGCGTAAGATACGTAATGAGGGATCGTCTGAGGATTGATGAATATATCCAGCAGCAGTTTTTCTTCGTGCATAGAGAACCTCCTTAGGAAAATCGGTTCTAATATTACCTGAGCATTGGTCCCCGTGTCAACAGGAAGATAAAAAAACTTGCTTTTTTTAAAGTGATATTGTATTAATAATTACAATTATAAATAATTTTTATTAATTACGATGCCAACGAGATGACAAGGGGGAAAATGAAAAAGGACGTCAGTGAAGAAGAAAAAAAGGATATGCCGCTTTATCCGATCGGCATCGTCGCGGAACTGATCGGGACCACGGACCAGACACTGCGCCTCTACGAGAAGCAGGGGTTGATAAAACCGGCGAGAAGAAACAAAAACAGGTATTACTCGGAAAACGATATAAAGTGGCTCCGGTGTCTCAGGGAGCTTATCCATAACAAGAAGATAAGCATCGAGGGGATCAAGAAGCTCCTCAATTACGCGCCCTGCTGGGAAATTACGGCGTGCTCCGAAGAAAGAAAGAACAAGTGCTCGGCGTATATCGACCGGACCAAGCCGTGCTGGGAGCTCAACAGGATGATATGCAATACCCAGTCGGGGAGGATATGCGAAGACTGCATCGTTTACATCTCCAAGCAGACCAAGGGTAAATGACGTATCAGTCGTAGTCGGAATTCGGTGGCGGTGAAGCCACGGGTCCCCTCGTTTCAGGAGCGGTTCCGGCAGGAGAATACTGTTTTGGCCCGGTCCCTTCCTTGAAAAATTCCTTTATCCCCGTGCCGTCGTGAGAGAGCATGCCTGTGTGCGGGTCGATGATGTAGCTTACAACGCCCTCCGGTTCCGTAAAGGGCCCCGCTTCCGCCTTCGCGCTGTTCATGAATGATACCCATATAGGAGAGGCGGCCCTGGCGCCCGTTTCCGCAGGACCGAGAGATTTGTTGCTGTCAAAGCCGACCCACGTGCAGGCCACGAGGTTTGATGTATATCCCACGAACCATGCATCCTTGTAGTCGTTCGTCGTCCCTGTTTTCCCTGCCACAGGCACGCCGAGTGATTTCGCCCGCCATCCCGTGCCGTAGTTCACCACGTCTTCCATCATCGAAGTGATGAGAAAAGAGGTCTGCGGGCTGATGACCTGTTGCGGATCGGGCTCGTTGCTTTCGAGGATACTGCCTTTCTTGTCGGTAATGTATTTGATCCCTATCGGCTTCACTTTCATTCCGTTGCTTGCGAAAACGTCGTAGATCATCGTCAGCTGGAGGGGGGTGATGCTGAAAGAGCCGAGCGCGATGGTGAGGTTCCTCGGCATGTCCTCACTGAACCCGACGGCCCGGGCAAAGTTTATCAGGTTGTCGATCCCCATCGCATCGACGAGTTTCACCGTCACGACGTTTCTCGAATAGGCAAGGGCATCCCTCAGTCTCGTGGGTCCGTAGAACTTGTGGTCGTAATTCTCAGGGCTCCATTCGCCCTTCGGTCCTCCCATAAAGGTCACCGGCTCGTCGTTGATGATGCTTGCCGGGGTAAAGCCGTCGTCCATGGCGGCGGCATAGATGACCGGCTTGAAGGCTGATCCGGGCTGCCTCTTCGCGAAGATAACCCTGTTGAAATCGCTCCTGTTGAAATCATAGCCGCCGACCATCGCCCTGATAAAACCGGTGCGCGGTTCGACCGCGACGAGTGCGCCCTCCACTTCGGGTTCCTGTTCGAGTGCCAGTTCGACCTTTCTGTTCCGGATCGCCTTGATGCTTACCTTTACCACGTCGCCGGGCTTCAGAATTTTCGTCAGCACGAAGTTCCGGATAACCTTTGAGGTGCCGTTTTTGTTCAACACCCTGGCGGCCCACATCGCGTCTTTCACCGGGAGATCGCCCAGAAGACCGCGGGTCTTGATTACGGCGTTCCTGTCGCCGACCTTGAGGACGAGCCCGGTATAGATATCGCCGGGATTTACCACGACGGACGCAGGAAGTTCCCTTGTGTTCAGCTCCTTCTTGATATCGATATCCTTCTTGTGTTCTATCGGACCCCGCCATCCCCTGCGTTTGTCGACCTCCCTGAGGCCGTTTTGAACCGCGGCTACCGCAGCCGTCTGCATCCCCCTGTTGAGGGTGGTATACACCCTGAGCCCTTTCTCGTACACGGCATCGACGCCGTACTTGTCCTCGAGGTATCTCCTGACGTACTCGATGAAATAACTGTTTGCCTCGACGCCTTTCCTCAGGCCTGACAGGTAGAGGGGCTGCCGGTATGCGGCCTCTCTCTGGGCCTTCGTGATGTACCCCTCTTCCACCATCCGCATCAGGACGACCGACTGCCGTTCTTTCGCTTTCGTCAGGTTATTGTAAGGGGAGAAGACGGTCGGTCCTTTCACGAGACCGGCTATCATCGCCGCCTCCGAAAGGTTCAGCTGCCTCACCGATTTCCCGAAGTAGACCCGTGACGCCATCTCGACGCCGTAAGCCCCGTGGCCGAAGTAGACCTTGTTGAGATAGAGTTCGAGTATCTCCTTTTTGGTCAGGCTCTTTTCTATCCTGAGCGCCAGCGCCACCTCCATGATCTTCCTCTTGATCGTCTTTTCCGGGCTCAGAAATACCACCTTCGCCAGCTGCTGCGTGAGCGTGCTTGCCCCCTCTTTGAGCCGTGCATGGATGAGGTCCTGGAAAAAGGCCCTGACGACGGCGATGTAGTCGATGCCCCTGTGTTTCCAGAAACGCGAGTCCTCGACGGCGATGACGGCGTTGATCATGTTTTTGGGGATGCTGTCCAGAGGAACGAAGATGCCCTTCTCGGCCCCGAGTTCGCCGATGAGGACGTTGTCGTCGGAGTAAATCTTTGTGCCCGCCGAGGGGTTGTACCGCTTAAGCTCCTCGATGGACGGGATACCCTTCGCGATGGCCACATAGCTTCCGACAACTCCGCCTGCGAGAATGGACAGGAGGGCAAGAAGAACAAAAAACTTGATTTTCATAAGCGCTATAATTATACCCCTGCGGCTGAAATCGTGTCAAAAGCGGAGGGTCTTTCCTATCCGAGTATCTTGAGCAGGAAATTCACTCCTCCGCCGAAGAGCAGGGCGAAGACGGTTATGAGCGAGAACATGAGGAACGCCGTCTTCGCTCCCCTTTCCTTGATGATCATGAAGAAGCTCGCGAGGCACGGGACGAAGAGCGTCAGGGTGATGATGCTCACGATGATCTGGTTTTCGTTCAGAAGCCCCTGCTTTGCAAGGGCGAAGAGCCCGGCGGCGCCGTAGTCCCTTCTGAGAAAACCCAGGAGAAAGGCGCTCGTGGTCTTTTCCGGCAGCCCCAGGAACCCGACGAAAACAGGCGATGCCGCCGACTCCAGCCAGCCGAGCACCTTTGTCTTGTCGAGGATAAAGAGGATGAAGGTTCCGAGAACAAACAGGGGCACCGCTTCTTTCAGATACCACTCGATCCTGCTGAGCGTCTTCATCAGGATGTTCGTCATCTTCGGCAGCCGCATCGGCGGAATTTCGAGAAAAAAGTCGGCCCGGTCTCCAGGTACCAGACGCGCTGCGATGAATCCGGTGAGGACAAGAACGAAGAGCACCGAGGAAACCCACCAGAGCGCCACTCTTATATGATACGGGCCGAGCATGCCGAGGATGACGCCGAGCTGCGCGGAGCAGGGAATGGCGAGGGCGATCAGGAAAGTGGCGATCACCCTTTCCCTCTTCGTCTCGAGTATCCGCGTCGTCATCGTCGCCATCGTGCCGCAGCCGAGGCCCAGGACCATCGGAAGCACCGCTTTGCCGTTGAGCCCGATCCTCGTGAAGGCGCTGTTGGTGAGCACCGCAATTCTTGGCAGAAAGCCGCTGTCTTCAAGGAAGCCGAAGGCTATAAAAAAGGTCGCGGTGATGGGAAGGATTATCGCCACGGCGTATGTTACGGCCATGGTGAAAATGCCGTATTTCCCCACAATAAGGTCCTGAAGGAGCGGCAACGGAATCAGGTAATCGACGACCTTCGTCACCGCGGGACTCAGGTATCTTCCGAAGATCACGTTTTCGAAAAAATCGACGAGAACGCCGGCGCCGAACTTCCCGACGAACTCATAGAAGCATAAGAGAACGAATGCCACGAAAAAGATCCCCCAGAAGGGGTGCATGGACCATTGACCGAGCCACTGCGCAATCCTGCCTCCCTGGACGCCGGTATTCCGGGCGACCGCACCCACGACCGACTCGGCCAGTTCGATCCGCTTCCTGGCAACGATGTTAGCCAGCGGCTCCCTGAACTTCGCCTGGGCTTCGTCCCTCAGTTCCTCCACCCGGCGGATACCCTGCGCGTCCATGTTGGCGATGAACCACCATCTCATGCTGTCGTCGCCGCAGAGGACCATCAGCGCTATCGACCTTTTCGATATGCTCGATTCGGGAAGAAGGGCGGCGATCCTTCCCGCGTAGTCTTCGATGATCCCGCCGTAATCGGTCCCGATCCGGGGCGTCCCGGGGGAAAGGAGCGATTCCCGCAGCTTCGCTATCCCTTTTCTCTGGGGGGCGACCGTGCCGACGACGGGGACGCCGGTCAGTTCTTCGAGCTTCATGTAATCGAGTTCGATGCCCCTCGCCTTCGCCTCATCCTCCATGTTGAGGACGAGGACGCATGGAAGGTCCATTTCTGAGAGCTGGATGAGGAGCATCAGTCCCCTCTTCAGATTTTTCGAATCCGAGACGAGGACGACGTTTTCCGGCACCTCCGTCAGAAGGATGTCCCGCGTGACCCGTTCATCTTCGCTCATCGGCATGAAGCTGTTAACCCCGGGCGAATCGACGACGAGGAACTTCCTGTCTTCAAGGACGATGTTGCCTGTAGAGACCTCGACGGTCGTGCCGGGATAGTTCGAGACCGTTACGTATTTGCCGGTAAGGAGCCCGAAGATGACGCTCTTTCCCACGTTGGGGTTTCCGGCGAGGACGATCCTCGGGTATTTCTGCTTCCTTTTTTCTTCCTTTATTTTCTTTTCTTTCTGCATTCGTCGCAGCTGCCCCTTATCTCCAATGTATGGCTGGCACCGTCGAAACCGTTACTGGCGCATATTTCGCTCTGAATATTTTCGAGCTTTTCCGAATAGAACTCGATAACCTTCCCGCAGGCCCTGCATATCATATGATCGTGGTGTTTGTGGCCGTAAGTATGCTCGTAAACGGTTCCCTTCTCGGTCCTCGTCACCTTTTCGACGAGGCCGCTTTCGACGAGAAGACTCAGCGTCCGGTATACCGAGGCCCTCGATGCCTTCGAGCCTCCCTCCCTCATCCTGAAGTAAAGGTGCTCCGGCTCGAAATGAGCGTGGAAGGAGAAGACCTCCTTCAGAATCGCGATACGCTCTTTAGTGAGTTTCAGGCCCCTTTCGCCGAGGAAGTCTTTGAATACCGTTGTCTCCACTTTCGGATTGTAACTGAAATTGAGATTAAATATCAATTGAACTTTCAGCCGCCCCGGCGAAATTTACATTTTTATGGTTTTGTGCTATGGTTAAAACTTGCAAAAGGGTTGGTTTTTTGATCCGTCGCATTCACGCAGGACTTATTTCCCGGAGGTATGAGATGGCAAGAAAGATCGTGCTCGCCTATTCCGGAGGGCTTGACACCTCGGTGGCGATAGAGTGGCTGAAGGAGACGTACGGCGCGGGGGTAATTGCGTTTTGCGCCGACCTCGGACAGGGCGAGGACCTGAAGAACGTGAAGCAAAAGGCGGTCAGGACCGGCGCCATGAAGGTATATGTGGAAGATCTGAGGGAAGAATTCGTGAAGGAGTATATATTCCCGATGCTGCGGGCGAACGCCGTCTACGAGGGATCCTACCTCCTTGGAACATCCATAGCGCGTCCCCTTATCGCGAAGAAGCAGATAGAGATCGCCCGCAAGGAAGGAGCCGATGCGGTTGCCCACGGCGCAACCGGAAAGGGCAACGACCAGATACGGTTCGAGCTCACCTATTACGCATTGAAGCCGGGCATCAAGGTGATCGCGCCCTGGAGGGAGTGGTCGTTCGATTCAAGGGAATCCCTCATTAATTATGCAAACATACACGGCATCCCCGTAACCGCTACGAAGGCAAAGCCGTTCAGCACGGACAGAAACCTTTTCCATATCAGCTACGAGGGCGGCATCCTCGAAGACCCGTGGAAAGAACCGCCGGCTGACATGTACACAATGACAAGGCCCCTCGAAAAGACGCCCGACCGGCCGGAGTACATCGAACTGGAATTCCACAAGGGGGACCCCGCCGCCATTAACGGCAAAAAGATGTCCCCGGCGAAGCTCCTCGAAAAACTCAACGCGGTCGGAGGCAGGCACGGCGTCGGACGGATCGACATCGTCGAAAACAGGTACGTCGGCATCAAGTCGAGGGGTGTCTATGAGACGCCGGGGGGAACGATCCTGCATATGGCGCGGCGGGCGGTCGAATCGATAACACTCGACCGGGAGGTTAAACACATGCTCGACTCCCTCATGCCGAAATACGCCGAGCTGGTCTATTACGGCTACTGGTTTTCTCCCGAGCGAGAAGCGCTGCAGGGAATGATAGACGGCATACAGGAGTCCGTGAGCGGCACGGTCCGCCTGAAACTGTACAAGGGGAATTGCCTTGTTGTCGGCAGGAAGGCCCCTCAGTCGCTCTATGACTCGAAACTTGCAACGTTCGAGGCGGAAGATGTATATAATCAGAAGGACGCCGAGGGGTTCATTAAACTCCACGCCCTTCGTCTGAAGGCGAACAGGGGTCTCAGGAAGCGGTGATGTCCGAAACAGGATACTGGATAGGCCTTTCACTGGTGCCCGATATCGGGCCTGTGATGTCAAAAAAGCTGCTCGCCGAGATGGGAAGCCCCGAAAATATCTTCAGGGCTGGGCTGAAGGACCTGCTTGCAGTGAAGGGCCTGAACAGGAAAAAGGCTGAAAATATCAGAAACTTCGGGCTCTGGGATTACGTCGAAAAGCAGCTGACCGCTGTTCAAAGAAAAGGGATGAGGGTCGTTGCCTGTTCGGACCGGGGTTATCCCCAGGCTCTGAAGGAGACCGACGGGGCGCCAATCGTTTTATACATGAAAGGCGAGTACCGCCCCGACGACCGGTACGGCATTGCGGTGGTAGGCTCCCGAAAAAATACGCACTACGGGGAGGCGGTGACCCAGAGGATATCCCGCGATCTTGCGTCCGCCGGATTCACGATCATAAGCGGCATGGCAAGGGGCATAGACACCCTTTCCCACAAGGCGGCGTTGTCAGCCAGCGGAAGGACGATCGCCGTTCTCGGCTCGGGGCTCGACGTCTATTACCCCGCTGAAAACAGGACCCTCATGGAAAAGATAATGGAGGCGGGTTGCGCCATAAGCGAGTTTCCCCCGGGCACGATGCCGAACAGGGAAAATTTCCCCAGATGCAACAGGCTGATCAGCGGACTCGCCCTCGGAGTGCTGGTCGTCGAGGCGACGCTTGAAAGCGGCTCTCTCATCACGGCGAATTACGCTCTTGAACAGAACAAGGAGGTCTTTGCCGTGCCCGGCAATATAACCTCAGCGAATTCGGAAGGCACGAACAGGCTCATAAAGCAGGGCGCAAAGACCGTCACCGAAACGAAGGATATCATCGAAGAGCTGGCGCCGCTGCTCAGGGGGTTTATAAAGATGCAGAACAGGCAGGCGGTGGCCCTTTCGGCCGAGGAGGAGGGCATCTGCGGCGCCCTGACCCGGGAAGCGAGACACGTCGACCTTGTTTCGAGGGAGACCGGGCTGCCTGTCAGCAGGGTGCTCGATCTTCTCCTTTCTCTCGAGCTGAAAGGGGTTGTCAGACAGTCGAGCGGGAAAAGATTTTATCTGGCATGAGGTGAACATTTTGTCGAAGAAACTATTGAAGATATTGCGGATGATTTCCAAGGATCTGAAAGATGCGGAATTCTATTCCGAAGAAATCCTTGATACAATACAGTACGACGAGCCCGATCTTTTCGATGTCGCGGATGAGCTGGCGGTGCTCGAATCTTCCGGTAACCTCAAGGAAGACGAGCTCGACATACTGAAGTCGCTCCTCGTCTACATTCTTATGCGGAAGAGTTCGTTTGAGAAAGAGGACATCTACTCCCTGGTCTTCGGGGGCGGCAAGAGAATACTATGGAACTGATGTCTGGAAACACGCGCAAGAACTCCGGGAGGGCGTCATGAAGTCGCTTGTGATTGTTGAGTCCCCGGCCAAGGCGAAGACGATAAACAAGATCCTCGGCAAAGACTTCGAGGTGAAGGCTTCAGTCGGCCACATCAAGGACCTTCCCCAGAAAGAAATGGGGATCGATATCGATCACGACTTTGAGCCGAAGTTTATCGTTATCCCGGGAAAGGAGAAGGTGATAAGGGAGCTGAAGAAGGCGTCGAAAGAGGCCGAACAGATCTTCCTCGCGCCCGATCCGGACAGGGAAGGTGAGGCGATCGCGTGGCATATCGCCGAGGCGATCAACGGTAAGTCGAAAAACGTCTACCGCATCAAATTCAACGAGATCACGAAATCGGCGGTCCTTGAATCGATCAGGCATCCCGAAGCGATCGACGACAAGAAAGTCGACGCCCAGCTGGCTCGAAGAGTGCTCGACCGGCTTGCGGGCTACGAACTCAGTCCCCTCCTCTGGAGGAAGGTAAGACGCGGTTTGAGCGCCGGCAGGGTCCAGTCCGTTGCGGTCAGGCTGGTCGTGGACAGGGAGAGGGAGATCGGGGCCTTCGAGCGGGAAGAGTACTGGTCGATCGACTCCGAATTTGAAGGCTCGAACAAGCCCTCATTCTGGGCAAAACTCTTCAAGTATAACGGCGAGAAGGTGGATATCAGGGATGCGGCCACTGCGGGCGCAGCAGTGGAAAATATCAGGGACTCCCGGTTCATCCTCTCAAAGATCGAGCGCAAGAAGAGAAAGAGGTCGCCCTATCCGCCGTTTATCACCAGCACGCTCCAGCAGGAGGCCTCCCGGAAACTCCGCTTCACCGCAAAGAAGACGATGACCGTAGCCCAGCAGCTCTACGAGGGAGTGGAACTCGGGGAGGAGGGTGCGGTCGGCCTCATCACCTATATGAGGACGGACTCCTTCAGGGTCTCGGCCGAGGCGCAGCAGGCGGCGAAGGATTACATCGAAAAGACCTTCGGCAGGGAATATGTGCCGGAGAAGCCTAATTTTTACAAGAGCAAGGCATCGGCGCAGGAGGCGCATGAGGCGATACGGCCGACCTATCTCGACAAGAGGCCGGAAGAGATAAAACAGCATCTCAACAAGGACCAGCTCGGCCTCTACAAGCTCATCTGGAACCGTTTCATCGCCAGCCAGATGACTTCCGCGGAGCTCGAACAGACCACATTCGAAATAACCTGCGAGACGGAAAAATGCAAGGGAGAAACGATCTTCAGGGCTTCGGGCAGCGTGATAAAGTTCCCCGGATTCATGGCCCTCTACACCGAAACCGCGGACGAGGTCGCGGAGGAGGGCGATGCGATCCTGCCGCACTTGAAGGAGGGGGAGAAGCTCACTCTCCTCAACTTGCAGCCGAAGCAGCATTTTACACAGCCCCCCCCGCGCTACACCGAGGCAACGCTCGTGAAGGCTTTAGAAGAAAAGGGGATCGGCAGGCCGAGCACCTACGCCACGATCATGTCGACGATCCAGGACAGGAAATATGTGCACAAGGCCGAGGGACGGTTCCATCCGACGGAACTCGGGATGGTGGTGAATGATCTGCTCGTCGACAGGTTCGCCGAGCTCATGGACGTCGGATTCACCGCAAAAATGGAGGAGAAGCTTGACCATATCGAAGAGGGCAAGACGGAGTGGGTGAAGGTAGTGAAGGATTTCTATACGCCTTTCCACGCGAAGCTTGCCGAGGCGCTTGCGATACCGGGAAAGGTGAAACCTGAAGACATCCCGACGGAAGAGTTATGCGAAAAGTGCGGCAAGCCGATGGTGATCAGATGGGGAAGGCACGGCCGGTTCATGGCCTGTTCGGGGTACCCTGAATGCAAGAATACAAGGCCCCTCGAAGGAGAAAAACCGGCTGCCGCAACGGTCGAGACGGAGGAGAAGTGTCCGAAGTGCGGGTCCCCCATGGTCCTCAAGTCAGGCAGGTTCGGGAAGTTCCTCGCATGCTCGAAGTACCCTGAGTGCAAGACAACGAAGCCGCTCGCGACAGGGGTCAAATGTCCCGTCGATGGCGGGGACATTGTCGAAAGGCGCTCGCGCAAGGGAAAGGTATTCTGGAGCTGCAGCAATTATCCCCAGTGCAAGTTTGCCACGTGGTATAAGCCTGTCTCGATGAAATGCCCCGCGTGCGGGGCGGTCGTGCTCGGCGAAAAGAGGAACAAGGCAGGGGAGCTCTTCCTCGTATGCCTGAACAAGGAATGCGACTACAAGGAAGAAGTGAAGGGCGAGGAAAAAACGGAAAAAGCCGCAGCATCGTAGAGAGGTCCCCTGAATTCGCTATAATTACGCAATAAAGGTCCGGCAAGTCCGGGCCTTTTTTATCCGACCGCACGCCTGGGAAGAAGAACGGAGATGGTCGCGGCGGTGAAGGGGATCTGGAAGAAATATGCATGGTGCCGAAGGCGGGACTCGAACCCGCATGGATTGCTCCACACGCCCCTCAAACGTGCGTGTCTACCAAGTTCCACCACTTCGGCACAGACTGAATATTACTATAATATTAACTCTGTTTTCAAGTTCACGGAACTTGCCGGAATCCGTTGCCGAATCGGGACGCGGGAGCATGCGGTTTGACAGGGTTTTCGCCAAATGCTATAAAAAATGCGGACTAAATGAAATACCGCACCTTCCATGACAGCGATCCCCAGGCTGCGGGTCCTCAATACCTTGAAGACCTTGCGACCGCTTACTGGTTTTCGGAGGTGCTCTTTGCAGGGGTCGAGACCGGCGTCTTCACCCTTTTGGAGCCTGCGGGAAAGAGCATCGAGGAAATATCTGCGGCCCTCGGCTTCAAACAGGAAGGTCTCGGACGTTTCCTTGACGCACTTTGCACAATCGGCCTTCTGGTCCGGGACGGCCGGCTCTATTTCAATGCGAGGATTTCAAAAGATTACCTCGTGGAGGGAAAAGAGCATTACCAGGGCGCATCGATCCTCTGGCGGAAAGGTCTGATGGAACAATGGTCCGGCATAAGAGATTGCCTTACGGCCGGGGGGAGGGTGGGCAATCGATCCGATGAGGACGATATGACGCGGGCGCAGCGAACGGGCAAATATATCCGCGCCATGGATTGTGTGGCAAAGGCGAAGACCGCGGAGATACTTTCTTTTTTTGAGGGCCTTTCCCCTGAGGGCGATATGCTCGATGCGGGCACGGGCTCGGGTGCTGTCGCCGCAGGCTTCCTCGAACATTTCCCGGGGCTGAGTGCTACTCTCATCGATATCCCGGAAGTCCTCGAGCACACGCGGGAGTTCATCGATAAGAGGGGGTTGCGGGAAAGGGCGGACCTCCTGCCCGCCAACATCCTCGAACCATGGCCGGTTGCCGGGAGGCGGTTCGATATCGTGATGCTCTCCAATATCATTCATGCCTATTCGGAAAAGGAACTCCCCCACATTCTCGCAGAATCCGGGGCGTGCCTGAAGGATGACGGGCTCCTGGTAATTCACGATTTCTTTCCCGGTCACTTCCCGTCGAAGGCGGCCCTCTTTGACCTCAACATGTTCATCAATACGTATAACGGAAGGGTTTTTTCGGAGGGCGATGTAAAAGAAGAACTGGTCCGCCTGAATTTCAATGTAACCGGACCCTTTCCTCTTGCGACCGATACCGCCCTGATCGTCGCATCGAAGAATGAGGAGCGTCTGAAGAGTCTGAGTATCGACAGGAAAAAGCTTCTTGCTGCAAAGATTAAAGCCCTCGGTTTCCGAAACGTCGTAACCATAGAGGCCGGGACTATCCATATACCCGGCTGGACGGACCTGAGATGTCGCTTCGGGTGCGGCCATTACGGCAGGCCGGGCTGCCCGCCTCATTCTCCTTCTGCGGAGAAGACAAAGGAATTCATCGGGGATTATTCGCATGCGCTCCTGCTTGAAGGAGAGCCGCCGACAGGGGAATTTCAGCTTCGGGTGCTGCGGGCGGAAAGAGAGGCGTTCAAGGCGGGCTTTTACAAGGCGTTCTCCTACTGGGCGGGGCCGTGCTCGCTCTGCCTTCCCTGCCCGGAAGACAGTGTGTGCAGAAACACAAAAGCTTCCCGTCCTTCGATGGAGGGGGCCGGCATCGATGTCTTCGAGACGGTCAGACGGGCCGGGCTTTCGCTGAGGACTTTGCCGGCCAGGGACGATTACGTAAAATACTTCGGGTTGGTCCTTCTGGAGTGAATTTATGCGAATCCTGATGGTACAGGCGCAGTCGGTCGAAGGGATATCATCCGAAAGGGTCTATCCGATCGGGATAGTTCTGCTGGCAGGCCTGCTGAAAAAGAGAGGCCACGAAGTGGATATTTTTGATATGAATCTCGAACCCGATCCTTTCGGTGCGCTGAAAGAACGGCTTCCGGATTTTCAGCCCGACGTTGTCGGCCTGTCGCTTCGAAACATAGACCCCCTCGGTAACAAGACCACGTCCCTTGTTCCGCCTTTTGTTGCAACGGCGCGTCTCGTTTCTTCCGTTTCGCCGAAGGCGCATATCATAGCCGGAGGGACGGGGTTTTCGCTCTTCCCCGAAAGGCTCATGGAGGAGGTTCCGGAGATCCGCTACGGGTGTGTCGGCGAGGCGGAGGAGACCCTGCCCGCCCTTATAGATTCCCTCGAAAATCCTTCCCGGCTGAAGGGGCTTTGTTACAGGAAAGGTGAGAGAATCGTCGTTGTCCCGCCCTCCCGGGACTTCGACATGACAGCCTGCACGGTTCCGGAGAGACGGCTGCTCGACCCTTCATTGTACGCCGGCATAAATTCATATGTCCCCGCAATCGGGGTCGAGAGCAAGCGTGGATGCCCGTTTACATGCTCATACTGTGTGTATCCGAAGCTCCAGGGCAGAAAGCTCAGGCGCAGACCGGCCGGAGCGGTCGTCGACGAGATGGAGTTTCTGCACGGGGAGTACGGCATTGGCAGTTTTCACTTTACCGATCCGGTGCTGAACATTCCGCAGGGACATCTCGAAGAGATATGCGGGGAGATCATAAGAAGAAGGCTGAAGGTGAAATGGGACGGGTTCATGAGGGAAGATTCCGTGAATGAAAAAAACATTGCGCTTTACGAAAAGGCGGGCTGCGAGTGCTTTTCTTTTTCTCCCGACGGCCTATGCGCGCAGTCTCTCAGGGTCCTCGGCAAAAAGATGAAAGAGTCGGACATTCTGAAGGCCGCCGAACTCGCTTCAAGGACCGATGTGCTCAGTGTCTATCACTTCATGGTGAACGTCCCCGGCGAGACCGAAGAGACCTGCAATAAAGGGCTGAGGCTTCTCGAAGAGCTCTATGAAATGCATTCCAAAAAAAAGAACCTCGGCACAGTTGTACTGAACAACATCCGCATACTTCCCGGAACGCCGATCGAGGAGGCGGCGAGGAAGGAAGGGTTCATAAGACAGGAAACGGACCTCCTCTATCCGGTCTACTACAACCCGCCGCCGTTCGATTCGCTCCGGTACCGGCTCGAGACGCTCCATTTCTGCAAAAACGTTTTCCTCTGGCAGGGTATAAAATGAAAATACTTTTGCTCGAACATCCGCGGCAGATAACTCCGGAAAGGTGCAACGACATCGCAAACACGCCTCTTTCTTCGTGTCTTCTGTCGGGGTACGCGGCGGCCATGCTGAAAAGAGACGGTCACGATGTGGAGATCGTCGAGGGATACCTCGAAAGGCTCTCCTACGAAGATATATGGAAGATGGTCGAAACGATGAACCCCGATATCCTCGGCGTTCATATGGTCTACCACTGGAAGAGAGACGATGCGCTCTTTGCCTTTCTCGAAAAAGTGAAGGATGTCTTCTCCCCACATGTCGTCGCCTACGGATTTTATCCCACTATCGCATATGAAGACATTCTGCAGACATGCGGATCGATCGATTCCGTCATCCTCGGAGAGCCTGAGCTTCCATTTTCTCATCTTGCAGGATCTTCCCTTGTCAGGGACCGCATCGCGGCCATTCCGGGAATGGTATCGAGAGATGTTTCGGGACGCCTGCAATTTATAAAACCCGAGCCGATTGGAGACCTTGACAGCATCCCTTTCCCCGTACGCACGGCGGCGCTGCTGAGGCTTCCGGAGGTGAATATCCTCGGCAGCCGCGGATGCTACGGTAACTGCACCTTCTGTTACATCAACACCTTCTTCGGCCGCGCTCCGGCCTGGCGAAGGAGGAGTCCTGAAAATATCGTCGAAGAAATCGACGGCCTTATTTCGGAAACGGGCCTGAGGGACTTCTATTTCACCGATCCGAATTTCTTCGGTCCCGGCAGCGCCGGACAGGAAAGGGCGATGCGCATCGCCTCGCTTCTCGGGGAGCGCAATGTCAGGTTCGGCATCGAGGGACGCGTCAACGATATCCATGACTGGACGATCGGGGCGCTGGCGGAATCGGGTCTTCGGCATATACTCATAGGGCTGGAAAGCGGAAGGGACGAATCGCTGAGGCGGATGAACAAGATGACGACGGTCGCGCAGAACGAGCGGGCGCTCAGGGTTCTCAGAACGCACGGCATAGAGCCGAATGTGGGGTTCATCATGTTCGAGCCTGATTCCGCTTTGGAAGACATAAGGGCCAATTTCGAGTTCTTAAGAAGAAACGATCTTCTCAAGAACCTCTCCGTGACGGCGAACGTCCTGTACCACCGCCAGATAATCCTCGAAGGGACCGGGGCGTATCGTGCATTGAAGAAAGAGGGCCGCCTCGTCACGGGGCAGGCAGCCTACGAAGGCACCGCCTACTTCAGAATTCCCGAAGTGGCTTCCCTTGCCGATATCATGCGGCGGATAACGAACGCGCTTTTTTCGCGCATGGACGGCATATGGTCAGGACATTTGATCGAGCCTCCGGGCGCCGGCGCGGCCTATCAAAAGGTGAACGATCTTCTGGCGAAAGTTTTCGATGAGAGCCTCAAGGCGCTTGAAGCGGGCGAAAGGTTCGGCGAGGGGCAGGTCTCTTCGGTCGTCTTCGGGGCGGAGAAGGAGATGGCGGAGGCGTTAAGTTTGCTGAATAAATTCTGATAACCTGAATTACAGGTTGACAGAGTTTCTTTTAAATGCTATAAAAAAACTGTACTTCAGGTGCCGCGAGGCATAATAGGGAATCCCGTGAGGGCCTTCGGGTCCGAACCGGGAGCGGTCCCGCCGCTGTAATCCCGATTCCGGGGGATTTCCGGAATAAGCGTCTCTGTCTGCAATGCGCCACTGTTCCTGTCCGAATGGGAAGGCCGACAGAGATCGGGAGAGCCAGAAGACCTGCCTGAGTAAAACAGTGAACAGTGAAAAGTAAGTAGTGGGAATTCAGACTTCTTGCTTCTAACTTTTTACTTCTTACTGAAGTGCCTTTCCGTGGAGAAAGGTGAGGATGAAGTGAACCAGGGTGCAATCCTCAGGGCAATATTGTCCTGAGGATTTTTTATTTTGGGAGGCCAATATATGACACAGCTTGAAAGAGCGGCAAAAGGCGAAGTGACGGACGAGATCAGGTCGGTGGCTGCAAACGAGGGGCTGCCCGCGGAGCTGGTCAGGGAGCGTACGGCGGCGGGACAGATCGTTGTTCCCGCCAACAGGAACAGGACGAAAAAGATCATAGGCATAGGCAAGGGACTTCGCACCAAGGTGAACGCCTCGATCGGCTCATCGACGGACATCGCCGATATCGCGATGGAGGTCGAGAAGGCCAGGATCGCCGAGCAGTACGGCGCGGACACGTTGATGGACCTGAGCGCAGGCGGCGACATCCCGGCGATAAGAAAGGCGGTGATGGACGCCATTGGCCTGCCGGTCGGCACGGTGCCGCTATATGAGGCGTTTGCTGCTGCGATCGAAAAGTACGGCGCCGCCGTGAACATGCCCGCTGAGCTGCTCTTCGATATCACCGAGAAGCAGTGCGAGGAGGGCGTGGGCTTCATGGCGATCCATTGCGGCATAAACAGAAAGACCGTCGAGATGCTCAGGAAGCAGCACTACCGCTACGGCGGGCTTGTCTCGAAGGGCGGCTCCTACATGGTCGCGTGGATGGAGCACAACAACAGGGAAAACCCCCTCTACGAGCATTTCGACAGGGTCGCTGCGATCATGAAAAAATACGACGCCGTCCTCAGTCTCGGAAACGGCTTCAGGGCAGGCGCGATACACGATGCTACCGATCGCGTCCAGATCCAGGAGCTTCTGATCAACTGCGAACTCGCCGAACTCGGCAGGGAGTTGGGCTGCCAGACGATGGTCGAAGGTCCGGGCCATATCCCGATCAACGAGATAGAGGCAAATATCATCATGGAAAAGAAGATGAGCGGGGAGTCCCCGTTTTACATGCTCGGACCGATCACGACCGATGTTGCTCCCGGATACGACCATATAACGGCTGCGATCGGCGCAGCTCTCTCTTCTTCCTACGGCGCCGACTTCATCTGCTACGTTACACCCTCTGAACACCTCGGTCTGCCCTTCCCCTCGGACGTGAGGGAGGGCGTCATCGCTTCGAGGATCGCGGCCCACGTCGGCGACATGATCAAGCACAAGAACATGCATGCGGACAAGGCGATGTCCAAGGCGAGGCGCGACATGAAGTGGGACGCACAATTCTCCGTCGCGATCGACCCCGAAAGGGCAAGGGAGATAAAGGCAAAGAGGGGCAACGGCGACGAGCATTCCTGCACGATGTGCGGGAAGTTCTGCGCAAACGACATCCTCAGGGGCATGTTCGAAGCCGACATGTCGGGAACAGACAAGAAGTGATGGAAGAAGAAAAAGCAAAGATCACATTTGTCGTCGGCGGTGCGAGGAGCGGCAAGAGCTCCTTTGCCCTGAAGAAGGCAGGTGCGATGCCCGGCAGGAAGGCGTATATCGCCACGGCAGAGCCTCTCGATGAAGAAATGAGAGACAGGATCGAGAGACACAGACGGGAACGTGGAAGCGACTGGGAGACAGTCGAGGAACCACTGGGAATCGCCGAGACGATCAGGGCCGCCTCCGGGAAATACGGCGTCTTCCTGGTTGACTGCCTCACGCTCTGGCTTACGAACCTCCTCTGTCGTGACCATAACGTCGAGGACGCTGTCGATGACTTTTTGAACTCCCTGCTGTCCGCTTCCGGCTCCTCGCGTTTCTTTGTCGTTTCGAACGAAGTCGGCATGGGCATCGTCCCGGACAACGCCCTGTCGAGGAGGTTCAGGGACCTTGCCGGACATCTGAACCAGGAAATGGCGAAGATCGCCGGCGAAGTGTATCTCGTAACAGCCGGAATACCGTTGAGAATAAAGTAATTTGGGGATGAATTAATTTGACATATTAAGCGTGAGGTCAGGAGGGATACGAACACGCCTTGGGAGGAAAAATGGATCTGCTTGAAAATACCGTGAAGGCCATCAGGCCTGTGAACAGGGAATGGTATGAGACGGCACAGAAACATCTCGACAACCTGACCAAGCCCCCGGGAAGCCTCGGAAGGCTGGAAGAATTCGCGAGGAGGCTTGTGGCGATAACGGAGAACAATAAGCCGATCCTCGACAGGAAGGTGATCTTCACCTTTGCAGGCGACCACGGCATCGTGGACGAAGGCGTCTCTGCATACCCGAAGGCGGTCACTCCGCAAATGGTCTTCAATTTTCTCCGGGGAGGCGCCGGGATAAATGTCCTTGCCAGGCATGCCGGGGCGGAGATCGTTGTCGTGGATATCGGCGTCGACTTCGATTTCGGCGAGGCAGTGGCACATGGCGATGTGCCGCTGCGAATAATGAAGGTTATGAAGGGAACAAGAAACTTTGCCAGGGGACCCGCGATGACAAGGGAGGAAGCGGTTAAGTGCATCGAAAAAGGGATAGAGCTTGCCGTGGGGTATGCAAAGAAGGGCTGCAGGATGGCCGGCACCGGCGATATGGGCATCGGCAATACTACCCCGTCGAGCGCTATCGCCTCGGTGCTTACCGGCGCCCCTGTCCGGGAGGTCACCGGCAAAGGCACGGGGATATCAGACGGGGCGCTTGAAAGAAAAATAAAGGTGATCGAAGACGCTATAAATCTGAACCGGCCGGACCCGAAGGATGCCATAGATGTGCTTTCGAAGGTCGGCGGCACTGAAATCGGCGGCATAGCGGGGCTGATACTCGGCGCTGCATCGAAGAGGACGCCGGTCGTCATCGACGGCTTCATATCTACTGCAGGAGCGCTGGTTGCCTACACCATCGAGCCTTCGGTCAGTGATTACATGTTCGCCGCCCACAATTCGGTCGAGAAGGGACACCGGGCTATGCTCAAGACGATGGGCCTTGAACCTGTCCTCGATCTGGGGCTGCGGCTCGGCGAAGGTACCGGCGCCGCCCTGGCGATGCTCATGATCGAGGCAGGACTGAAGATCTACAAAGAGATGGCGACCTTCCGGGAAGCGGGCGTATCGGATGAGATCGTGAATTGATGAAGCAGCTGCTTATAGCTTTTCAGTTCCTTACGATCGTGCCGGTGAAGGTATCGGGTAAGGTCACCGAAAGGGACATTGCGGGCTCCGCGGCCTTCTTTCCCATTGTCGGCGGATTCCAGGGACTGGCTGCAGCGATACCCGCTTTTTTTCTGATGAAGGTGCTTCCGCCTGATATCACAGCCGGTCTTGTCCTGTTCCTCCTCATACTGGGCAACGGCGGCTTCGACCTCGACGGCCTTGCCGATACCTTCGATGCCCTCGCGGTGAAATCGTCGGGAGATACCGAAAGAGACAGGGCCAAGAGGCTCATGGTGATGAAGGACAGCACGACGGGAGCGATGGGAGTGATCGCGCTTGCGGTGACGATACTGCTGAAGTTCGTGCTCATGTGCAGGATCCTTTCGGACTTTCCCGTCACGGCCGCGGCCGCGGTTTTTTTCCTGATGCCTGTTTTTTCGAAATGGATCACGGTGCCTGCGATGCATCACGGCGTCTCCGCGAGAAACGACGGCCTGGGCAGGATATTCATGGAACATGCCGGATGGGCAGGCGTGTTCGTCTCCACGGCGATCGTCGTCTTGCTGTGCATCATGATCTCTTCGCTTGGCTTCCTGCGGGTATCGGCTGCCGGAGTCATGGAGTTCTGCCTGCCTGCGGTTGCAGTGTTTTATCTGTTCTGCCTTTTGGCGGTACAATTTCTTATCAGGAGATTCGGGGGACTTACGGGCGACAACTTCGGCGCCATGACCGAGATATCGGAAATCGTTTTTTTGCTGGCGGGTTATATATGGTTACGACACTTTATCTTGTAAGACACGGCGCGATTGAAGGCAGCGGGGTGAAGCGCTACCACGGAAGCATCGATGTCCCGCTTTCGGGTAGGGGCATCGAGCAGATCGGGGAGGCCGCTGAATTTATCGCCGACCGCCTCATCGATTCCACTACTTCGAAATACCTGAGCTACCTGAGGGATATCCATGACCCCAAGGACGTAAACGGCAGCCTGCACGACGAAGAATCTTCAGATCCGCCGAGGCTTTCCGCGATCTATTGCTCCGATCTGCAGCGTGCGGTGAGGAGCGCCGAAATAATCGCCGGACCGCACGGCCTGACACCGGTGCAGGTACCCGCACTGCGTGAGAGAAATTTCGGGATATGGGAGGGCATGTCGTTTACCGAGATCAGGGATAAGTATCC
>JBJKSM010000033.1:0-19646 GCA_046704045.1 Thermodesulfovibrionales bacterium
CATCTGCAGGGAACTCAGGGAAGAAAAAGTGCCCTTCATCGTGATCGAGAAGAAGCGGGACATTCTCGGAGAAAAGAAGGATTTCCTGGTTTTCGAAGGCGACGCAACGAATGACGAAGTGCTGAAGGAGGTGGGGATCGAGAAGGCCAAAGGGGTTATCTCGGTGCTTCCTACCGACGCCGAAAACCTCTATGTCGTCCTGAGCGCGAGGGGCCTGAACCCCAGGCTACAGATCGTAGCGAGGGCCGGAGAAGAGGGTTCGGAACAGAAACTGCTGAGAGCCGGCGCCGACCGGGTCGTCTCCCCCTACCAC
Source organism: Thermodesulfovibrionales bacterium (assembly GCA_046704045.1). Taxonomy (GTDB): domain Bacteria; phylum Nitrospirota; class Thermodesulfovibrionia; order Thermodesulfovibrionales; family UBA6898; genus JAWOKY01. The sequence goes on from JBJKSM010000033.1 coordinate 314, forward strand.
ATCGGCGGACTGAGGATAGCCCAGACGATATTGAAGCCCGCTGTCGTCGATTTCATCGAGTTTGCGACAAGGAGCGGCAATATTGACCTCCAGATGGAGGAGATATACCTCACGGCGGATTCGAAACTTGTGGGCCGGACACTCGATGAATGCGGCTTCGGCAGGGAACTCGGCGTAATTATTGTGGCGATAAAGCAGGCATCGGGCGACATGAGATTCAATCCCACTTTCAGGAGCGCGATAAAGGCAGGGGACACCCTCATCGCGCTCGGCGAACGGTCAAAGCTCAGGATACTCGAAGAGATGGCCTTGTCAGGGAAGAAATGACCGGGTCCCTTTCGAAAAACCGATGTGCACATGCCTGAAAAACAGTCGGCGATAAAAGGAATTACAAAGTCGCTGGGGCTTGTCTTCGGCGACATCGGCACCAGTCCGATCTACACGATCACGGTCGTTTTTCTTCTTCTTCACTCATCGAAAGAGAATATCCTCGGCGTTCTTTCGCTCATCGTCTGGACCCTCGTTGCTCTCGTCACGGTGCAGTATGCGTGGATCGCGATGAACCTTAGCCACCGCGGCGAGGGGGGGACGATCATGCTGAAGGAGATACTGGCATCAATGCTGAAATCGAAGAAGAGCATCGCCCTCGTCTCCCTGCTTTCTTTCCTCGGCGTATCCCTTCTCATGGGAGACGGAGTGATAACCCCCGCAATCAGTATCCTCAGCGCCGTCGAAGGCGCGGTGCTGATTCCGGGATTCGAGCATCTGTCCAGGACCACGCTCGTTGCGGCCGCAATGACCATCGCTATCCTCCTCTTCATGATCCAGTACAAGGGAACGGAAAAGGTCGCCGGCGCCTTCGGCCCCATCATGATACTCTGGTTTGTCTCCCTTTCCGTCTCGGGGATTGCGTCGATCGCCGAATCCCCCCGCATCCTCGCTGCGCTCAACCCCTATTACGCGATCGAATTCCTCTTCAGAAACGGTTTCAAGGGGTTCATGGCGCTCGGTGAGATCATCCTCTGCGCTACCGGCGGCGAGGCGCTCTACGCCGACATGGGCCACCTCGGCAGCGGGCCGATACGCCAGGCGTGGTCCGGGGTCTTCGTCGCGCTCGTCCTGAACTATCTCGGTCAGGGCGCCTTTCTGATGCGACACCCCGAGGCGAAGAACGTCCTCTTCGAGATGATTTTCCACTACGCCCGACACCTCTATATCCCCTTCCTCCTGTTGAGCATCGCCGCCACCATCATCGCCTCGCAGGCGATGATCAGCGGCATGTTCTCGATCGTCTACCAGGGCATCACCACGCGCGTGATGCCGATGTTCAAGGTGGAATACACATCCCATGAGAGGAAGTCCCAGATATATATCGGAAGCGTGAACTGGTTTCTTCTGCTCGCAGTGCTCTTCATCATGCTGCGGTTCAAGGAATCGAGCAACCTCGCGGCCGCGTACGGCCTTGCGGTCACCGGCACCATGACCATCACCGGCCTCATGATGATCTGGATCTTCTACATGAAGAAAAAACCCCGTTTTGTCGCCCTCGCGGTTTTTATTACGATCGTCGACGCGATGTATCTCACCGCAAATTTCTACAAGATCCCCCACGGCGGATACTGGTCGCTCATCATCGCCACCTTCCCGCTCGTTACGATCATCCTCTACACCGAGGGGCAGAAGAGGCTCTACCGGATGATGGATTTCATGCGGCTTGAGGACTTCCTCATCAAGTTCAACAGGGTCTACACGACGGCGGAAAAGCTACAGGGAAGCGTCCTGTTCCTCCTGAAGGACATCACGGAGATCCCCTTTTATATTACGCAGACGATGTTCTATCACGGCATCCTCTACGAGGACAACATCTTCCTCTCGATCATCAAGAGGGACGACCCTTACGGCATTGCCGGCTTCCAGAAGGAGGACCTCGCTCCCGGACTGAGGGTATTCGAGATACAGATGGGATACATGGAAGTTATCGACGTCGAGGAGATCCTGAGGGAGGCCGGGATCGAGGAGAGGGTGGTCTTCTACGGCCTCGAAGACATCTCGACCCGGAACATCTTCTGGAAGGCGTTCGCCACGATGAAGCGGCTCACTCCGACCTTCATCCAGTTTTACAAGTTCTCGCCGAAGAGACTCCACGGCATCATGACAAAGATCGAAATGTAGGGGCGCATCGCATGCAACACGCCCCTACTGGATAAAGAAAAGGACTTTCTTGGAGGAATAGCGGCCTCTCTCTGCGAACTCCGCGTCCTCTGCGGTGGAATATCTTTTCGGTCTTATCCCCTGCTCAGCCGGTGGACGGCATCCACCCGTCTCAGCAGGCCTTCCGCTTGATTCCATTCCATAGCTCCATGGAAGGGGATTTCTTACCGTTGGCGTCTTCGTCACCGCGGTAGAAAAATGCCATCGTCATGCGGTAGGCAGAGCAAAAGCCGCTGCCGTCGGCGCGCTGGATCAGGGGAAGATACGTGCCGGTGTTGATGTACATGCTTGTGCGGCCGTCGATGTCACCCGAGAAGAAATCCTGGCGCGCGTCGTGGGTATGGCCGTAGAGTACATACTGGACCGCCTTCGACAGGCCTGCCTTATATTCCTTCTTCGCTCCTTCAACATAATCATCTTTCGAACTCCCGAATATCCCGCCAAACACTTCGAACACCCTGGCATCGGCCTTCAGGCTGTCGAACGTCGAATGGCGGAGGATTTTTGTGAGCAGGCTAAGGCGGTCGGTCAGGTCGCCAGAGACTATGAGATCGGGCGTAATGTCGTCCCATTTCTTCGCAAGCTCGGTCGCAAGAACGCTTTCGATAGAGGCGATAAGTTCGTCCAGCAGCGCCTGTTTGTGCGCTGGGTTCGAAAGCTGCCGCCTGCCGAACCATTCGAGCCAGAGAAAGACATCGGTCATGGGTCTGACGTTATTGACTTCCCGCACCCGTTCGACAAATTCATCGGGAAAATCGTTGTTTTGTTTGAGCCGCCAGATCAACCCGGCCATCAGTTCCGAAGTGACGACCTCCCCGATAGTCTGCACCGAATAGCACTTGTCATCGAACCGGCCGCCGGGAAGCGCCGTTTCCCTGTTCAGCAATTGATAGAAATCAAAGCCGTGATTGTGCTCGTCCCATTCATGGCCGTGCCGGATATGAACTCCATAATCGAGATCGGTCATGCTCGTTTGGAACGTAAAGCTGTCGACATTCGAGAACTGATTCTTTACGGCTGCCTGAAGCGAAGGAAAAGCATTGAAGGCCCGATCATGGTTTCCCACTACGTATGTCACCTTGACCGGAATATCTTTCTGCAATTCCTTCGATAATTCCGGTTTGATGCTTTTCAGGGCTCCGCAGAAGGCCGCGCCGCTCGGGTCGTTCAGTATCCCGCCCAGAACCGAATTGTAGTGCCCCTCGATTGTTGCCGTATTCTTGTTCATCCCCGTCTCGTTATCCAGGACGCCATTCCACGGCCGGTCGTTCCAGGGGACCCTGCCGGTCCAGTAGTCGGTGCGCATGAGGTCAAGAATGTCTCCCATCAGGACAACGTTCACCTCCTGCGCCCCTTTGCTTGCGGCGTTCGAAACGATCTCCGGCAGAAGGATGTTCTGAAACGCGCCGGGATGAACATTTGATGAGGTTGATCCGTCGGTCAAGTGGATATCGCTGATTGCAACAAGCATGGTGTTCCCTCCTGGTTATTCGGCAAACGCCGGATGTGGTTTATTAACTCTTCTCCCATTTCGTGTGCGCGCATGCTTCCCATATTTCCTGGGGATAAATGATGCTCTCGGTGCCGGGAATATCGGGAACGCCCTTATTCGTGTTCAGGTCGATTCCAAACGGAAGGTAGGCGAGATACGCAAGCTGGCTGCAGTAGAAGGCATCGGTCCTTTTGGATTCGAAGAAATTCAGGTTATAGGGCTTCCTTGCTTCCGCCTGCATGAGGCAAAATTCCGCCACGCCTTCGCGGATCGTCTGTTCCGCGGCGGAGAGCCCGTCCCTTTTGAGCGGGTACGCAACGCCATAGAAGGAATCGATGATGCCGTGGCGCTGCCTCCGCATGGCGAGGGTATCCCAGTCGCCGTTTTCGACGGAGAACGTGACGACGCCTTCCGGCCCCGCTTCCACGCAGCGGCCGTCCGGGCCGAGATAGATAACGATATGGTCGATGTCCCCGGGGATTATCTTCCCGAGGAGCCTCCAGAACTGCCCGGCAAGAACCGGCGCTCCGCCGTCGGAGACACAGATGATGTCACCGGTCCGGACCGGAAGGTTGTTGATCGAATAGGAATAGATCATTGTGGTGCATTCTCCTTTCGGGCTGCGGGAAATTGGTCAACCTATTCAACACCGTCCCGGCCTGTCTTCACGTTAAAACGTTTGGGCGGAATCCGATGTGGTACTACGGCTTCTCAGCACCTCTCGGAAAGTAGAATCCTATAATTAGTCCTACAATCCCCGAGTAAATACTTCCCCAATCCTTGAGATGTTCTCTGAACGGTTCTACAGGATAGCCACCAAGAACGGGTGCCAATGCAATAACGGACGTTACCAACAAAAAAACCGCTACTACGCAAATGCTCAAAATCGCACGGACTTTGCTAGCCGACATGGGTTCCTCCTATCAATCCTATAATTCTCTGCAATAAGCGACCGGCCCGCTCTTTGTCGTTGCTTGATGCGGCGGGTTTCCATTCGTAGTTTTCGTTTGGACGTTGTTCAGTATTGGCATAAACCTCAATGTTAAACTCATTGCCGTTCCTTGTTGGTAAAACCAACACTTCATAACTCGTTCGCTCCTGCCAACGTTTCTTCCACCACAGAACTCCTCGTTCTGGGCCAGGAAATTTCTCCGGAGACGTTATAATGATACCGCCAGAATTTTGCAAAACGCGAAGGCCCATTCTGCTGACTGCAACAACAACCCTGCCTTCAAGCGAATGTGCATCCAATGCCACTGTATAGGGGCCTGCGTCAGGGGGAGGCAACGTAGCATTTACAAACATGAAGCCAGCACAGCCGCCAAGTACTGCAGCAATAATTATACTGACACCTATTGAACTGATTCGGTTCCTCATCCATTACCTCCCAAGCCCTGGAATGCCAAGCTAAGCCGCCTCACCGGCTCGCGCTCGGTTGCAAAACAGCTTTGTCCAATGTCGAGGGATAGGCACTCACTCTTTGCAAGGACGCCCGGTCCCTTACACACATAGAGAGATTGTACAGGTTCTGCCCCTTACCCGATCCTGACACTAACTGGATGATCGGCACAATGATGAACCAGACCTTTGAATAGGACGGCATAAGGGTTCTGAATTGTTTCCAGGCCGCAGGGAACAGGAGCGATTGCTCTCCCTGCTGACGTCCCGAAAGCCTTCGGGACTATCGAGCCTCGATAAGTGTTTGGTGCAGATTCGTTCATCTGACGCCGTTTGTGGAAACCAAGTCAAAACTGAAGTTCAATCTCTAAAAAAAAGGATTCTATAAGGAGTTTATCTCTTAGAAACCGTTAGCAGCGCTTTTTCTGTTGATAGAGCCGGGCCTTATAAGTGTTCGCTGTCATTTTGCTTTATTATTTATTTCGTGCAGTTTGCCGCCGCCCATGCAGATGACTTCCTGAGCGCCATGCACGATGTGCCAGTTTTCGTAACCGGATGAATCATTCAGAAATTGCAGTTCAGCTGCGTTGGCGAAGATAATAGAGAGATCTCCTGTTCTGGAGTCGATCTTGAATTCTTTAATAGTCTTTTGTCCGATTGTTTCTTTCATTATTTTGATTGCATCGAGTGGGGCTGCAAGACCGAACTTTTGGCCGTGGTCTTCTGATGAGATTTTAATGCCGTCATCTGTAATTAGTCTCCAAAATGATTCTGTTGTGATTGTACTTCCGTCATCTAGGCTAACCAGCCAGGTATAATCTTTTTTCAGGCTATCTTTCACTTGACGACCAATAAGCCATGTCAGATTAATTTTCATATTATTTCTTCAGCGAACCAGTAATTGAGCTGTATAACTCGATAACTCCGGAAATTGCCATAACCCACAGTCCAGTTGGAGCATCGCATCAGCCGCAACCACCTGATTTAGTGTCATTTCCATCCTGACTAATATTCCATTTGTAGTGTTATCGAGTTTTCTGTCTACCATGCATCACTCAGATGTTATGACCCCAATAAACGGGCACATCGTTATCGGAATTGTCGGTATCAAATCGGACAGAGACGCAAAACGGCCGTCTGTGCGTTGAGCTTATTGTTCTGCCTGACATGAAGTCCCTCCCTTTTCATTTTCCACTTCCCCGTCCATGAAACGCTATTTTATACAATGCCCGCCGGGAGCTTGTCAAGAAGAAAACCATGATTGTGGTAAGCCTTCAGTAACACAGAGAAGAAAGATTCCGGACAAGCCGGAATGACAACTCCTAATTCTGGGGGCTTTTGCTGTCATTATCTCGAAGATACCCCTCACCCACCCCTCTCCCTCAAGGGGCGAGGGATTCAGAGGTTCCCTCACTTGAGGGGAGGGATGAAGGGAGGTGACATTTTTATTCACATTTGTGAGGCGCAGCCCATGGAGATTCCCGCAATCCCGGAGGCATTCGGGAGCCGGGAATCCTTCTTCAGGCAGACCATGACACCATAACGGAAAGGATGCTGATTGCGCAGGGAATCCGGGTGTCTGCGGGCAATCAGCTCACACTAAGGATCAATGTGGGCTTCACGCACCGCAGCCGGCTCCGGATCGAATAATCTCTCTCTTTACTCCCTGCTCAGCCGGTGGACCGCATCCACCATCGCGATGGCGTTTTCCACAGGGGTCTCCGGGAGTATGCCGTGGCCGAGATTAAAGATATGGCCTCTGGCCGATTCGGCCTTGTTCAAAATGTCCTGGACCCTTTCCTCGATATGCTCCTTCGGGCCGAAGAGGACGAGGGGATCGAGGTTGCCCTGGACCGAGACCTTTTTGCCGAGACTCTTCACCGCCTTCGCCATATCGACCCTCCAGTCGACGCCGATCACATCCGCGCCCGATTTCCTGGCGATGCCGATCAGGCCGGGGCAATCGTTCACGAAATATATGATCGGCACCCCGAACTTCTTCAGGGCCTTTATCGCAGACTTCACGTGAGGGAAAATGCTGTTTTCATAGTCATAGGGCGAGAGGCTGCCGGCCCAGGAGTCGAAGAGCTGGACTGTCTGCGCTCCGGCCCTGATCTGCGCCGAGAGGTATTCGATCACCGTGGCGGTGATCTTTTCCATCAACTCGCCGAAGAGACCCGGGTTCTGGTACATCATCTTTTTGGTATTGAGGAAATTCTTCGAACTGCCGCCCTCGATGATATATGTGGCGAGCGTATACGGCGCTCCCGAAAACCCTATGAGGGGAACCCTGAGCTCCCGCCGCAGTATCCTTATCGTCTCCAGCACGAAGGGCATGCCGTCTTCGGTGTCGGGGATGATCAGCCTGTCGACGGAGGACTTGGTTCTCACCGGCTCGTTCAATATCGGACCTTTCTTTTCCGAGAATTCGAGATGCATTCCCATCGCCTCGACAGGAATGAGTAAGTCTGAAAAAAGGATCGCCGCATCGACCCCGAGTATGTCGACCGGCTGGAGCGTCACCTTCGCGGCAAGCTCCGGCGTCTTGCAGAGCGTCAGGAAGTCGACCTTCGCGCGTACCTCCTGGTATTCCTTCAGGTAGCGGCCTGCCTGTCTCATGAGCCAGACGGGCGTATACTCCGTCTTTTCCCCCCTGCATGCCTTCAAAAAAGTATCGTTCATTTTACCTCCGTCTTTCTCATCTTCACGGGAATGTAACTGCAAAAAGGTTCTTCCTCGAGATAGTCCCCATACACCGAAAACGCCCTGGCCCTGCAACCGCCGCAGACGTTTATGTATTCGCAGGAGCCGCACTTGCCCTTGTACTTTTTGAAGTCCCTCAGCTCCCTGAAAAGCTCCGACTCCTCCCATATCTCCCTGAAAGACTGCTCCCTTATATTCCCGGCCGGCTTCGGGAAATAGCTGCAGGGAAGTACGTTTCCGTCCACATCGATGAGACAGATGAGCTGTCCGGCGATGCAGCCCTTTGCCCCGCCCGTCGAAAACTTCAGGGTGCGTTTTTTGAATTTCGAGCCTTTCTTCTTCGACTGCTGCAGCACCACCCGGTAATAGTGGGGCGCACAGGTCGGCCGCACGAGCATCTCGTCTTCCCCGCTCTCCATGTCGAAGTGCCAGTCGAGGATATCCTCGTAGGATTCCTTCGAGATCAGCTCGCCCATGATCTCCTCGCCCCTTCCGGTAGGCACGATCATGAACATGTACCACGCCGTCGCGCCGAGTTCCTTTGCAAGTCTGTAAACCTTCGGGATCTCCTCCTCGTTGCGCTTCGTGAAGGAGGAATTTATGATAAATTCGATCCCGTGTTTCCTGAAGAGCCGCGCAGCGTTGATCGTCCCTGTGAAGGCGCCCTTCTGGCTTCTGAAATCGTCATGTACCTTTTCCTCTGAACCGTCGAGACTGAGCGAGACGATCCTGATGCCCGAGGACTTTATCTTTTCGCAAGTCCCGTCGGTAACAAGAGTACCGTTCGTCGCAAGACACATGCGCAGTCCCTTTTCGGTGCCGTACTTCGCGATCTCGAAGACGTCCTCCCGCTTCAGCGGCTCGCCGCCCGAGAGCACGACGACCGGTTTTGCGTAACTTGCGATGTCGTCGATAATCCTGAACGCCTCCGAGGTCGGGAAATCCGGATGCCCCTTCACCTCCATCTCGGAGGCGGAACGACAATGAACGCAGCGGAGGTTGCAGCGCCTCGTAATTTCCCACGCTATCCATTTGGGGGCAAATTCCATCTCTCTCCTCCTCACCCGGCAAAGCCGGAACCGAAAAACTTCTTCACCTCAGAGTACACAGAGAAAAAAAACCACTTTTTTTAAAAAAGTGAAGTCTCTCTCTGCAGCCTCCGTGTTTTCTATGACAAATTTTCTTCTCATCTTGTCCGGGATCTCGTTCCCGAAGGATTATTATACCCTTGCGGACGCCATTTTTTCATCAAAGATGCGCTTTTCTATCGCTACCAGGAGCGGCCCGAAGGTCCCGCTGTCCATGGCCGAGATCGTGACGGCGTCAAAGCGCAGCGCGAGATTTTTCACCTCGTCCCTGTCCACCCTGTCGATCTTGTTGAAGACAAGCAGCCTCTTTTTCTCCGACAGGTTCAGCTCCGAGAGAATGCGCTCGACCGATGATATCTGCTGATCGAACCGCGGGTTGGAGACGTCGACGACATGGAGAAGGAGGTCGGCGTCTTCGAGCTCTTCGAGCGTCGCCCTGAAGGCGGCCATGAGGTCCTTCGGCAGGTCCCGGATAAAACCGACGGTATCGGTGATCACGACCTCCCGCTCGCGGGGGAACCTCAGTCTCCTGCTCACGGTATCGAGGGTGGCAAAGAGCTTGTCCTCCACAAAGGTCCCGCTCTTCGTGAGCGAGTTCAGGAGCGTCGACTTTCCCGCGTTCGTGTAACCTATGATCGAGACAATCGGGACGCCGTGCTCCACCCGCCGCGCCTTTCTCTGCTTTCTCGCCTCACCCAGGTGCTTCAGCTCCTTTTCGAGAAGACTTATCCTGTCCCTCACACGACGCCTGTCCACTTCGAGTTTCATCTCACCAGGTCCTCTTCCGCCTATTCCTCCCATAAGCCTCGACATCGCGGTTCCCTTGCCGGCCAGTCTCGGCAGCCTGTACTTCAGCTGCGCCAGCTCCACCTGCACCTTTCCGTCCCTGCTGTGCGCACGTCTTGCGAATATATCGAGGATGAGCTGAGAGCGGTCGATCACCTTCAGCTCCGTCAGCTCGTTTATCGAACGGACCTGGGAGGGGTTCAGATCCTGGTCGAAGATGAGGAGCGTCGCCCCCCTGTTCATCGCGGTGATGATCAGTTCCCTGAGCTTGCCCTCGCCCATAAGGTATTTCGGATTTATCTCCTTGGGCCTCTGAACGACACTGTCAAGGACAGCCACGTCGGCGGAAAGGGCGAGCTCCTTCAGCTCCTCGATCGAGTCCCCCTGTTCGTATTTCGGTTTTGTCGAAACGCTCACGAGGATCGCCCGCTCCTTCTGCCCGCCCTTCGTGCCGACCGTTTCGGATACCTCGAAGCCCCTCGCCCTTTCGAGTTCGTCCTCAAGGGCGAGGATGAACGACCGGAAATCGAATTTAAGGGAAAAGAAATCCGACGGCGGCATGACTTCGTAAGAAGCACCGGCGCCCTGCGGAAGAAGGTGGGCGACGTAGACACGGTCCGGCCGGCCCTCCTGAAGCCCTATGGCCGCGATGGCATCGAACCTGAGAAGCGCAAGGTCGGTAAGGTCATCCCGGTTGAGCGGCTCGTCATGCAGATGCGTGTGAATGAACCTGAGTCCCCGCAACGCTCTTCGTCCCACCGGGTAATCCGCAAGGGAAGGGAGAAACACTCCTTTCGCGTCGCCGACAATCACGTGAGTAATCGTCCCCTTTCGCGAAATGACGACCCCGATCTGTCTGTTCAGGTCGGCCGAGATCTGTGCGAGGTAGCGTCCGAGCTCAACGGAGATCAGTTCGTCGTGCACGCGCCTGCGGTAGACCCTTTCGAGCGCGTAGATCTGGCTACCCTTGAGACCCGTCAGTTTTCCGTAGAGTGCCGGGATAGACCCCCCCGATGCGCCTTTGAAACGTTTTCAGAACTCATGCCAATAGTTTAACACAGAAAAAAACCGAGAACTTCAGGCATGATGGAAAAGGAACCATGGCCCGGAGGTAACATCCGGTATGCGGCAAAAATATTTCTTTTGTCCCGGCTCATTCCGCCGGGAACAATGCGGCTTACACCTTCCCGCGCACCAATGCCGATTTTATCTTCGCGTAGAGTTCCTCCGGGGTAAAAACGGCGCCGCCGGGTCTTCCGTAAAACAGGACCTCGGTCTTACCGTTTACCGAAAGCCGCACGTCTTCGACCATCTGACCGGCGTTCATCTCGATGACGAGAAACCTCCCGCCCTTCGCCGCGAGCCTCGCGAGCTGTTTTGCGGGAAAGGGGAAAAGCGTGACGGGCCTGAAAAGCCCGACCTTCCCGCCCTCGCTCCTCAGCTCCTTCACAGCCGAAAGAGCGATCCTCGCCGCGATGCCGAAGGCCACGACGACAAACCTGGCGTCGCCGACATCATGGAGGTCGTACATAACCTCTTTTTCCCGTATGACGTTATATTTTCTGATCAGTTGATTGTTTCTTTCCTCGAGCTCTCCCTGCCCCATGCAGAGCGAACGGATCACCCTGGGTTTGCGTCCCCTGCATCCGTTCAGGACCCAGTCCTTCTGGGGAAGGGAGGGCGCGGCATATTCCTTCGGATGCACCGGCTCCATCATCTGGCCGGTAACCCCGTCGCCCAGAACGATCGCGGGCATGCGGTATTCGTCGGCCTTGTCGAACGCCTTCATCGTGAGGTCCCACATCTCCTGTATGTTGTATGGCGCATAGACGATGCACCTGTAGTCGCCGTGTCCGCCCCCTTTCACCGCCTGGAAATAATCAGCCTGGCTCGCGGTTATGTTGCCAAGCCCCGGACCTCCCCTCTGGATGTTGACGATGACCGCCGGAAGTTCAGCCCCGGCCAGAAAGGAGATCGCTTCCTGCATCAGGCTCACCCCGGGACTGGAGGAAGATGTCATCGCGCGCACCCCGGCCGCCGACGCCCCATAGACCATATTTATCGATGCTATTTCGCTCTCCCCCTGGATAAACACGCCGTTCACCTCCGGCATCCTCTTTGCCATGTACTCCGGTATCTCGTTTTGCGGAGTGATCGGATAGCCTGCATAGAAGCGGCACCCCGCCCGAATCGCGGCCTCGGCTACGGCTTCATTGCCCTTCATCAACAACGTTTTTCTGTTCAAATTGTTTTCCCCGTTCATTACTGAATAGCCCTCACAAAACGATGAGCGAATTTTCAAAAACATTATATCACAGTCCCGCCGCCGCCGGACCGGGAAAAGTGCGCATCCCCCCCTTTCGATTGACAAAGATCACGGGGTTTATTTAACATTTTGTCTTACAAACGGAGGTTGGATGTATTTTCAGGATCTGATATTGACTCTGCAGAATTTCTGGTCGAAAAAGGGGTGTGTGCTCCTGCAGCCCTACGATATGGAAGTAGGGGCCGGCACGTTCCATTCGGCCACTTTTTTCAGGGTACTCGGCCCCGAGCCCTGGAAAACGGCCTATGTCCAGCCTTCGAGGAGACCCACCGACGGGCGGTACGGGGAAAACCCGAACCGGCTCCAGCACTACTATCAGTATCAGGTCATCATCAAGCCTTCGCCTCCGGACAGCCAGGAGATATACATCGAAAGTCTCTCCACCCTGGGAATCGATCCTGTCAGGCATGACATACGTTTTGTCGAAGACGACTGGGAATCCCCCACCCTCGGGGCCTGGGGACTCGGATGGGAGGTCTGGCTCGACGGCATGGAGGTCACGCAGTTCACCTATTTCCAGCAGGTCGGCGGCATCGACCTCAGACCGGTCTCGATCGAGATCACCTACGGCCTCGAGAGGATCGCGATGTATCTCCAGGGAGTGGACAACGTCTACGAGCTGAAGTGGAACAGGGACATAAAATACGGCGACATCCACCACATGACCGAAGTGGAAGGCTCGAAATACAATTTCGATCAGGCAAACGTGGAGCTCCTCGCCCGGCACTTCGAAGACTGCGAACGCGAATCGATACGGATGAACGGGGCCGGCCTGGTGGTTCCGGCATATGAATTCTGCCTGAAATGCTCCCACCTCTTCAACCTTCTCGATGCACGGGGAGCGATATCGGTAACCGAGAGGACGAAATATATAGCGAGGGTGAGGAACCTGGCGAAGCTCGCCGCAGAGGCGTTTTACCGGCAGAGAGAAGAACTCGGGTTCCCCCTGCTGAGGAGCGAAAAATGAGCGCCCCCGATACCGTACAGACATTGCCGCTGTTGCTTGAAATAGGCGCGGAGGAAATACCGTCGAGATTCCTTCCGGTCGCCATCGCCGAGCTGAAGACGATAGCCGCCTCGGTCTTCGAAGAATACCGTATCGGCTACCAGGAGATAAAGACATTCGCAACGCCCCGCAGGATCGTGCTGATAATGAGCGGCGTTTCACCGTTACAGCGGGACATTACGAGAGAAGTCTTCGGACCATCCAAAAAAGTTGCCTTCGACGAGCAGGGAAACCCGACGAAGGCCGCGACGGGCTTTGCCTCGTCCCTCGGCATAACACCGTCGGACCTCGTTGTCAAAGCCAGGGGAAAGGGAGACTATGTCGCTGCAATCATCGAGGAGAAAGGCGCGGAGTCAAGGGCCGTCATACCCGGTATGCTGAAGAGGATCATCCTCTCCCTCCGCTTTCCGAAGTCGATGAGGTGGGGCAACGGCAACCTCCTGTTCGTGAGGCCGATACACTGGCTCGTAACGATTTTCGGGACCGACCCCGTTGCGGTCGAGATCGACGGGATCAGGAGCGGCAACATTACGAGAGGGCACCGTTTCCTCTCCCCGGCCTCGTTCCAGGTCAGGGAGATATCTTCATACGTAAGTCTCCTCGAAAACAATTTCGTCATCCTCGATCATGAGAAGAGGGCCAACGTGATCAGAAAGGGCATCGCATCGCTCGCCGCCTCTGCAAAAGGGGAACCGGTGATGGATGAGGATCTTGTCGGTACGGTGACCTTCCTCGTCGAATACCCGGTTCCGGTGCTCTGCGGGTTCAGTGCGGAATACCTGGACCTTCCCATGGAACTGCTCGTCACCGTCATGAAAGACCACCAGAAATACTTCGCCGTTCAGGGTGGCGGCGAAAGGCTGCTGAACAGTTTCATCGTAATAAGCAACACCAGGGCCGACAATGCGGAGGTCGTCAGGGTCGGCGCCGAACGCGTCATCAGGGCGCGTTTCGACGATGCGAAATTCTACTTTCACGAAGACAGAACGAAGACGCTCGCCGAAAGAGTCGATGACCTCAGACTCGTCACCTTCCACGACGAACTGGGAAGCCTGTCAGAAAAGACGGAGCGGACCGCTTCCATGGCTTCCTTCCTCGCCGAAAGGCTGGCGCCTTCAGTCCGTGAGAGAGCGGTCAGGGCCGCGAACCTTTCGAAGACCGACCTCATTACGGGCGTGGTGAGGGAATTCCCCGAACTTCAGGGCGTCATGGGGAAATATTACGCGCTCCATGACGGGGAGGAACGGGACGTTGCGGCAGCGATCGAAGAGCAGTACCTTCCAAAATCGTTCGGCGCAAAGCTGCCTGCCACCGATGCCGGTGCGCTCCTGAGTCTCGCCGACAAGATCGACAACGTAGCCTCGTTCTTCGCAATAGGGCTTATTCCCACCGGATCGGAGGACCCGTTTGCGCTCAGAAGACAGGCGATGGGCATCGTCTCGATCGTTGCCGATCGGGGCTATCCGATAACCCTCTCCGAGATTTTCGGACAGGCGCTCGGGAATCTTCCCCCTGCTAAGATCAGGGAAAAAACCATCGAAAATATTTTGGGCTTCATGGAACAGAGGGTGGAATTCGTTCTCTCGTCTGCCGGATATGCGCAGGACCTCATAAAATCCGTTCTTTCACTTTCATCCCGTTGTCCTCTCAGGACTATCTACGGCAGGCTGGATGCATTGAGGAGCTTCAGGGACCAGGAGGTTTTTTCCGGATTTCTCCTGGCGATAAAAAGGGTGAACAATATCGTGCCGGGGACGGAACTGCCTGCGATGAGGGAGAAGCTCTTCTCACAGGAAGAGGAGAAAAACCTTTGCACCGTCTTCAAAGGGGTCGGCGCGAAGGTCGATGCCCTCGTAGGAGAAGAGAAGTTCTCGGAGGCGCTGGCCGCCCTCTCCGAAATGACCGGGCCGGTGAACGATTTCTTCGACAAGGTCCTCGTGATGGACAAACAGGAAGAGATAAAGATGAACAGACTCTCCCTCCTCAGGGGGATATGGACAGCCGCGGCGGCGGTCGCCGACTTCTCAAGACTCAGCTGATCCCCAATGGCCTGACAAAATTCATCGTCGCATTATGGATTCAAGGGATGCCTTCCCGGGCGCTCCAGCGATAGGGGGAATCTTTCTCTGTAATCTCCACCACTATCATGCTGAGATTGTCCCGCGCCCCGGCTGCGAAAACCTTGCTGTATATGCAGCGGATTCCCGCCTCCCCTCCTTCCCGCAGGCATCCCTCCATTTCCGCGTGACTCATGCTTTCCCATACACCGTCGGTGCAGAGAAAGAACCTGTCTCCGCTTCTTATCTCCGCGTCCCGGACCGAGAAGACGGGAAGGCTGTGCCCGAGGTCCCCCATGATCGAAGAGGTGATGATATTCTTCTGCGGATGTGTTCTCATCTCTTCTTCGGTGATCATGCCCGCGTCGGCGAGCTCCTGGACAAGGGAATGGTCCTTCGTTATTCTTTCGAGCGAATCACCTCTCTGGCGATAGACCCTGCTGTCGCCGCAGTTGAAGACAATACCCGTCCCCTTCATGACCAGCAATCCCGAAATCGTAGTGCCGAGGCCCAAGCTGCTCCTGTCCGCCTCCGCAACCAGGTTCAGGCGTTCCCTGGCAAGGCGTATGACAGCCCCAATCCGTTCTTTGTCCTCCGCCTCACCATATCGCATCCTGAATACATCGAGTACCGCCCTGCTTGCGACCTCCCCCTTCCGGTGTCCGCCCATTCCGTCGGCGACGAGGCACAAGAGTCTTTCTCCCTCCCATCTCAGGCAGTGCGGCGTATCCATATCGGCCCCGGAGATGAGTGTCTCGTTTACGAGAAGACTGTCTTCGTTATTCTCACGCACCTTCCCGGTATGAGATACATAGCAGACCCTTGTCAGCATCTTGTTGACCTCCTCGCTCGTCCCGTTATCAATTACAGTATATACGATTAAATCAGGAGCAATCACTTCGGCGGCTGCAACCGAAGGCGGCTATAATTGCCATTGACGACGGCGAAGAAAAAAGAGATAATTAGTCGTACGACCCATTTGGGGGAATCTTTAGACGGAAGCGGAGCGGCATTCATGAACCATGAAGAAAAGAATAATCGCCGCAAACAGCCTCGCTACAATTGCGTTTCCAAAATCAGATATACCGTGAGCCCCGAGCCTGCCGAAGACGAGCGTGAAGGCGTCATGCTCAATATGAGCAGCGCGGGGTTATGCCTTGAGGTAAAAGGACCCATCGAGGTGGGACAGGAGATAAGCATAACGCAGTGCGTGGCGTCGTTTTGCTGCCGTAAATATAAGGTCCAGTGGATAATGATGAGCGATGAGAAATTCGAAACATACACTGCCGGCCTTATGTCTCCCGAATATAATTTATACCGCTGATTCCAGTATGTTCGCTTGCGCAGCGATAAGGCAATTTTTTCATGAAAGTCATTTTTCTGAACATCTACCGCTGAGTGAAGCTATTCCTTTTTTTCTTTCTTCTTTTCCCGGTAGACAATGGGAATTTAATATGCTATAAATTATTAAGTTAATACTTTGCATATTCCCAAATATTGCTATTTTTTGACATTTATTACTATAACTGGCATTTTGTCAACAAGCTGGAAATTCGGATTAGACGATATTGTATCCCGGCAGCGTTGCCGCACCGTCAGGACAGAATACGTTAAGCCGGATAAGATAAAAGGAGAGCCCCTCCTGTAAAAAACTCGGTGGGTCGGGCTCCGGATGAGGAGGTGAATAAGTAATGCGTCCGAATCAGGGTAACAGCACTATCGCTCTAAGCGCAGGCGAAGCCAATGTCATATTGATCGCCGACAAGGCTTTCCATGAATTCTACCGCTCCTTAAATGTTAAAGATGCGCCGTTCCGACTCTGTACTCCCAAAGATGCCGAGGAAGTCCTGTGTCAGTGCAAAGCCGACATAATACTTGTAGACTGCGGCTTTGACGTTCTGGGGGGCCTCAAACTGCTGCGGGCCATAAAGGCTACACATGCTTCGACCCCGGTGATCTTTCTTACCGAGAGACCTATCAACGCGGTGCGGGAGGCCTATAACTCGGGCGCAAGGAGAGTTTTCGAAAAGCCGTTCGACCTGCGCGAACTGCGCAGTATGATAGAGACATTGCTGAGGGTCAAGAAAACGTCGGTGGAAAAGCGCAATGCTCTTATGCCTTCCCCGGAGACCGAGATAGAGGGCCCCACGACCACGCTCACAACAGACAAACCGGCTTCTATAGTGCGCGCAATCCAGTATATTGAAAACAACCTCTCCGAGAGGATCTCACTCGATGCCCTTGCCCGGGAAGCGAATATGAGCAAGTACCATTTCTGCCGTCTCTTTTCCCACCACATGGGGCTGACGCCCATACAGTTTGCCGCGTTCTTTCGGATCGAAAAGGCAAAGGAGCTATTGCAACGAGGGGACCTGACCGTCTCCGCAATCGCGTCGCAAGTCGGCTTTAACGACCTCGGCCCTTTTCTCCGCCAGTTCAAGAAAATAACCGGCCTGACCCCCTCAGCCTATAAGAAGGCGCTGTCTCCCATTCGCGCAAAACGGTCCTGATAGCCGGCATCATTACCGGAATCCGGCCCGGCCGCGACGAGAAGATAATTTTTCTGAGGGCATGCAGCAAAAAGAAGTTCCGCAACAATTCACCTAACTAAAGCAATCCGCTCCATAGGAAGTTTCCCCTAACAATTCTAAAGTGAAATTAATAAATCGGCAGCCAGAGTGGTGGGGATGGATCTGCCGGAGGGAAATTCGAGCTTCGCTGTACCGGCTTACGGTTGAAGGAGATCCTCACAGACAGCAGGCAGTTGAGCGGTAACCGCATCTTCTTCAGCAGTACAGTCGGCCTGAAAGAGGGGTGAGAACTGAGGTCCATCAGTTGTCCTGCATCTTTAAACCTTTAAAACCGGGGAGGTGGTGTGTATTGGAGAGATACGTTTATGACCGGGGGAATGCTTCCCCCTGACGGGAAAAACGAAGGAGGGAAAACAGTCACTGCACATTCTTTTGAACAAAGGAGAATAAAATGCGAACGAAAACAGTAACACGATGTATGCTTCTTGCTGTCGCGATTTTTTTGCTGACGACAGGGGCGGCGTTTGCGGGAGTTGGCGGTTCCGCGGTGCCGTTTTACCCCGATCCCATTGCGAGTCCTCAGGACGTTCCCACTATAGATATGATGGCGAACGGGACGACCGGAGGGGTCTCCATCGAGATAAGAAATACCTCCACCGGGTCGCCTTACTCCGGTGACAACATGTTGGTCTCAAATATCTTCCACACTCCTTCATGCGGTTCGGATGCTTCTTCAAGCATATGTCTGGCCGGTTTTGAAGAGCCGGGCATTGTCACAATCGAACCGACGGCGACCGGCGGCGATAGTACTCAATGCACCGGCGTTGCAACTCCGTTCAGCTGTTGTACGGGTGCCGGTACGGGCGCCTGCGATGCATGTAAGGGTCTGACTTTTACGGTCGGATCTCCAAACCTGGTTACCGGCGAAGTACCGCTTACGCCTTCAGGAACAATCACTCTTTCTCCGGCTAACACCTTCCCGGGCGCAGCTACAGGTATTTCCTGCATTGTAAACCTTCATGCCGACCTGAACGCGGTTCCGACAAGCACAACCTGCAATGGAACGACCTGTACATCCACTCAACTGGCAGCCGGTTGCGTACAGACTCCTGCCGGCTGTCTGGCTGATTCCAATTCCACCATTCCGGGCATACAGACAGCCCAGCTGGCGCGTGCCGCATTTACAGATGCAAGTAATTCCGCGGCAGGCAGTGCAACAGGAACAAGCGATATAAGCGTGCAAAATCACTGTCTCCATGTGGAGAAGACCTGCACGAACGCCTTGTCCTGTGACAGCGCCATCGGCGTCTCGGTCACAGCCACGAACTGCGGGCTTGAGGGTCTCAACACATTATCGGTAACGGATGATCATGCCGGCGCGCTGACATGCGTTGCGACCACCCTGGCACCCGGCGACTCAACGACCTGCAGCGGTTCCTACACGAGCACCGCCGGCACATCCTCCACCGATACCGTGACTGCAAGCGCCATTTCAGCCGACAGCGGGGATACCGTATCGACTGACGCGTCTTCGCAGCTTTCCGCCACCTGCACCACCCCTCCTGCGCCGACCATCGCGATCACGAAGACCTGCTCAAACGCCACTTCCTGTACTGCGGGCGGGATCGATTTTACGATCACCGTGACAAACGGGGCCGTGGCAGGCACTGCTACTCTGACGGATTCCTCCTGCGATACCCCTATAAACGAGACGATTCCTCTTGCTGCCAATCAG
>JBJKSM010000034.1:0-16332 GCA_046704045.1 Thermodesulfovibrionales bacterium
AGCAGACATGCAACGGGATTGTAAGGCACTCGACAAGTGGATGAGAAGGCGTCTGCGCATGTGCTATTGGAAGCAGTGGAAGAAGCTCAGGACGAAGCATGATAATCTCGTGCGCCTCGGACTGGACAACCGAAAAGCCTGGCAGTTCGCCAACACAAGGAAAGGCTACTGGCATACTTCCAATAGCCCTATCTTATCCACGACCCTCAGCAACAGGTACTTTCGCCGAGCGGGCCTTATCGGACTTGCCGATGTTTACGGGTCTTTATAAGATACGAAGCGCCGTATGCCGAACGGCACGTACGGTGGTGTGAGAGGACGGCAGGTGAAATAATCACCTGCCTCCTACTCGATTTAAAAACCCCCCTTCGAAAAGGGGGAAAAGGGGAGATGAGAGACGGGAAAGGGTTATGTCGGAACCTGCCCGAAATTGAGATAGTTGAGAATGATGTCGTCGGGCTTCGGCAGACCCGCTATCTTCCACGCCTTCAAAGGGTGCATGAACTTGTCGTTCAGGCATTTGTTCGGCTGGTGGACATTCAGACAGACCGCATTCAGTATCGGAAAGTGATTGTATTTCACATAGTATTCCCTGAGGAACCGGATGATGTCCATCCTCTGTGGCGTTAATTCGTCGATCCCTTCCTGTTCCGCGATTGCGCATGCAACCTTGTCATCCCATTCGTTCATGTTCGTCAGAAATCCGTCGTCATCCACCTGAATCTTCTTTCCGGCATATTCAAGAAAAGGCATGTCAACCCTCCTTTCCGGCGGCCGTTCTGGCTTCAGCTGAAGGCCAGTCGATGTTTTTGAAAAAGGCATCGATGTAATCGGCCTTCTTCAGTCCGTAATCTATCATGAAGGCATGCTCGAACACGTCCATGATCAATATCGGCGCGCAGCCCGCGGGGTGGGAGACGTCATGCTCGTTGATCCAGAAGTTGAAGAGCCTCTTCGATTCCCCGTCCTGGTAGAGAACGACCCATCCTATCCCGCGCATCGCACCCGTAGCCCTGAAGTCCTTTTCCCAGGTCTCATAGCTTCCAAAATCGCACTGCATCTGTTTTCCCAGAGGCCCGTAGTGATCAAGGGCCGCCTTTCCTCCGAGGTTTTCGAAGTAATATTCATGGAGCCGCATCCCGTTGAATTCCCATCCGAACCTCCTCTTGAGTTCGGCATACTCCGGCGCGCCCGTATTGCCGTCCTTGAGCATCCGGTCGAGCGAATCGGCGACCTTGTTCGTGTTGGCCACGTATCCCTGGTAGAGGGTGAAGTGATTTTTCAGGAGCGTCTCGCTGAACCCCTGCAGTCCTATGAGCTTGCTGTAGTCTCTCGCTACGTACGGCATAATTAGGTTACCTCCTGGCATGATGTGATATGACCCTGTTCAAAAGTAATAATAGAAGACTATCACAAACCGGGCGAATGTCAATAAACCGGGAGACCGGGCGGAAATCCCTCGGATGCCATGCCCATTCATAATGACGTGGATCAGCAGCCGGCCCTTTTTGCTGCGGAGAACCCCTTTTGTTCAAGATCGGCAAGAATTTCCCCGAAGTGGCCCGCCCCCCGTGTCTCGACCGTAAAGACGACGCGTGTTTTCCCGACCGGAAGGTCCAGAGAGAACCTGTCGTGGAATACGTTGAGAATGTTCGCCCCGTGCGAGGCTATGACGGCTGTCAGTGAATGCAGTCTCCCGGGGATGTCGTCGACCTGCACCTCGAAGACCGCGATCCTGCCGCTCGAAACGAGGCCCTTCCGGATTATCCTGTCGATGAGCGTAAAATCGATGTTGCCGCCGCTCACCACGAGCACGACGCGCTTCTTTCCGAACCTCTGTGCGTCGGTCATGAGCGCCGCAAGGGGAACTGCGCCGGCGCCTTCCACGACCAGCTTCTTCCTTTCGAGAAAGAGGAGTATCGCCCTTGCTATGGAGTCCTCGTCGACAAGGACCACGTCATCGACGTCACGGGAAATGATCTCGAACGCCTTTTCGCCGACCCTGCCGACCGCGATCCCGTCGGCGAGCGTGGGCGAGGGGGAAAAAGCTGATATCTTCTTTTCTTTGAAGGAGGTGTAGGCGGAAGCGGCCGAGACGGTCTGCACGCCGATCACCTGCGTCTTCGGCGAGAGGGCCTTGAAGGCAACGGAGATGCCCGCGACAAGTCCGCCGCCGCCGACAGGCACGATCACGAAATCTATCTCTTTAAGGTCTTCGAGTATCTCAAGGGCGACCGTTCCCTGGCCGGCCATCACCGACTCGTCATCGAAGGCGTGCACAAAGGTCATGTCCTTCCGTGAAAGCGCGAAGTCGAGGGCCTCGGTGAAGCTTTCCCCGTGCAGGATGACCTCCGCCCCGTATCCTTTCGCGGCCTCCTGTTTCACGATCGGCGCGTTAAGGGGCATGACGATCGTCGCCCGCTTGCCGAGCGCGCCGGCGGCGAAGGCGACGCCCTGCGCATGGTTGCCCATCGAGGCTGCTATCACCCGTTCGGATTCGACGGCCCTCACCATGTTGAAGGCGCCCCGCACCTTGAATGAGCCGGTTTTCTGGAGGTTTTCGGCCTTGAGGTACACCTCGGCGCCGGTCATGCGGCTGAACGAATTCGAAAAGATGAGCGGCGTCCTGTGGACAAAGGCGCCTATGTTCTTTTCCGCCTCCTCTATATCGGCAAGGCCGATCATCGCAGCCGGGGAAACGTATTATTCATTCCCCTTCTCCTCTTTCACCCTCTGGATCGGATAGAACGGACGGGGGTTGCCCGCGGCCCGCCAGCACAGACTGCAGGACGTCGAAAAGCTCCCTGAGCTTGTATGGTTTCGGAAGCGCCCCGCTGAACCCGTACCTTGTGAAGTCGCGCATTACCGGGTCGCGTGAATACCCGCTCGATACGATCGCCTGCACGCCGGGGTCGATCTCGCGCAGCTGTGCGATCGTCTCTTCCCCTCCCATTCCGCCCCGCACGGTGAGATCGAGTATCACGGCGTCGAAAGGCTCTCCCTTTGCCATTTCCCTTTTGTATGCAGCTATCGCCTCTTCTCCGTTTCTTGCAAGCGACACCCGGTATCCGACATGGTTGAGCATGTTACCCGATACGAGTCTGATGATTTCCTCGTCGTCCATGATCAGGACCCGGCCGCTCCCCACGAGAGGCGTCTCCCTCCGGGCGACCGTCGCGGCCACGGGCCTGGGGGAAGCCGGGAGGTAAACGGAGAAGACGGTGCCTTTTCCGACTTCGGATTCCACGGTGATGAGTCCGCCGTGGTTTCTTACGATCGAATAGCAGACGGCAAGTCCGAAGCCGGTCCCTTTCCTCGCCCCCATTCCCTTTGTCGAAAAATAGGGATCGAATATCCTGCTAAGGTACTCGGCGGGTATGCCTGCGCCGTGGTCACTTATCGATATCTTCACATAGGCGCCTTCCTTCAGGGGGAAGAGTTCGCCCTGTCCGAGGCTTATGTCCCCGGCGCTGATTTCGACAATCCCCCCTCCCGGCATCGCCTCCCGCGCATTCGTCACGAGATTGAGGATCACCTGTCTCAGCTGCGACGTATCGACCTCCACCGGCGACAGGTCGGCCGGGATGGAAAAATCGCACCGTATGTTCGAGCCGCTCACCGCGAAATCAGCAGAATCCCTCATCAGTCCGCCGAGAAAGACCGTCTTGCGGTCCCCCTCTCCGCCGCGTGCGAAGACCAGCAGCTGGTAGGTGAGGTCCTTTGCCTGGAGAGCCGCCCTTTCCGCCGCCGCCAGCCTGTCGGATATCCTGTCTTCCGGGGACACGAACATCTTTGCAAAAGAGATATTGCCGATGATGGCAGTGAGGAGGTTGTTGAAATCATGGGCGATTCCCCCCGCAAGGATGCCTACGGCTTCGAGTTTCTTTACGGTGAGCATGTCATTTTCGCTCTTTCTTCTCTCCGTGATGTCCCTGAATGCCGCGATTGAGGCGACGACCTTCCCGTCCTTCGATACGGGCATCGAGACGAGGACGGCGGGAAAGGTCGTGCCGTCCCTGCGCCTGAAGATCTCATGGTCCGAATACTGCCTGCTTCCGGTCCTGAGGGTTCTGTGCACGGCGCAATCCGCGGCGGACAATTCCGCTGCTTCTTCATTGCCCGCGTGGACAATGTCGTGGAAGTTTTTCCCCAGGAGTTCCGCCTCGGTCCATCCTAGCAGGTGCTCCGCCTCGGGGTTCATGAAAGTGAGTTCTCCGCTTCCGCCAAGAATGTAGACGCCCTCGCCGAAGGCGGAGGTGACGGCCTTGAGTTTCCTCTCGCTTTCGGCGAGTTCTCTCCCGGTTTTACGCCTCTCGATGGCGCCTTCGACGGCCAATTCGATCTCCCTGTCGCCCGCGGTCAGCAGCACGTAACCCAGGGGACCTGCCGCCCCCCTGACGGCATCATCGGCCTCGGCAACGAGAAGGAGCACCGGGATGTCGAGGTCTCTGCCTATTCTGCCGGCCTCGGCGCCTGCTTTTCCCGGTTCCCCGATGCCGGCGATGATCAGGTCGGGCTTTATCTGTACAGCCTTGTCCGGCGCTCCTGGTAAAGCCGAGACGGAAACGGAATAGCCGAGACCCTGAAGCCTGCCAAGGACATGCGCCGTCCCGGAGCCTTCACACCCGATGCAGAGAACGCGGGCTCTTTCCATGATGTCTTTCACCTTCCCCCTCTTCAGGGACCGTACAGGTCCCGTGACGTGCTTCGGGAATCATACTGTGCCCCTTTTTTATATTGTAGCCGTGTCAAACGAATCTGCAACTTCGGGCGTTGAGTTCGGGTCTGTTTTCTCGTGCTGCGGCCACCGTTGAAGCATAAATTGTATTACAGACAATAATGTAAATCATACATAAATGTATGGTGGCCGGGATCTTCCGGTTTTTAAAGGGAAAAAAGATAACATTTGCCTTTAATCCTACAAAAATGTATGCCGCTCCCGGCGCTTTCTGATTTTTTCCCCTTGTCCGGCGGCTGCTTTCACATGGCATGCTTTTCGCTTCTTTTTTCCAAACCCATTTCTCGATAAAAGAAAAGAGGAGCGAAGCGATGAAAAACAAGGTCCTTTTGGGGGGAGTCTTCCTTTTTGCATTTTTTGTCCCGATAAACGCCTATGCCCAGGGCGTCGGAAAGATAGACCCGGGCGATACCGCGTTCGTGCTTATTTCGGCGGCGCTGGTGATGCTCATGACCCCGGGTCTCGCCATGTTTTACGGCGGAATGGTGAGAAAGAAAAATGTCCTGGGCACGATCATGCACAGTTTCATCGCCATAGCCCTCGTGAGCATTCAGTGGATCGCCATAGGCTACAGCCTATCCTTCGGGCCCGATATCAAAGGCATCATAGGCAACCTCGATTGGGCATGGCTCAGCGGCGTGGGGATAGCTCCCAATCCCGATTATGCCCCCACCATTCCGCACATGGCCTTCATGATCTACCAGGCGATGTTTGCGGTCATAACGCCGGCCCTTATCAGCGGGGCGATCGCCGAAAGGATGAAATTCTCCTCCTACCTCCTTTTCACCCTCCTGTGGACGACGATCGTCTATGACCCCGTCGCTCACTGGGTCTGGGGCACGGGAGGATGGCTTAAGGCCCTCGGCGTCCTCGATTTCGCCGGGGGCATAGTCGTACATATCACCTCGGGGATCTCCGCCCTCGCCGCTGCCCTCTTCATAGGCAGGAGGAAGAATTATCTTCATGAGCAGATGCCGCCCCATAACCTCCCGATGACGGTGCTGGGCGCAGGTCTCCTGTGGTTCGGCTGGTTCGGATTCAACGCTGGAAGCGCCCTCTCGGCTGGCGGGCTCAGCGTGACGGCTTTCGTTGCGACGCACGCGGCGGCTGTGGCGGCCACGATGACCTGGATGATCATCGAATGGGTGCACAGGGGAAAACCGACGATGTTCGGAGCGGCGACCGGCGCGATTGCCGGACTTGCTACGATCACCCCGGCTTGCGGCTTCGTGAGTCCCGTGTCCGCGCTTATCATCGGTCTTCTGGCAGGCGCTGTCTGTTACGTGTCCCTTAACATAAAGGGGAAACTCGGATATGACGACTCCCTCGACGCCTTCGGCGTCCATGGCGTAGGAGGAATACTCGGTACGCTCGCCGCCGGGTTCCTGGCGGAGAAAATGATCAATCCTGCCGGCGCCAACGGCCTTTTCTTCGGTAACGCCCACCAGGTGATCGTGCAGGGGCTCGGGGTCCTCGCGGCCATGGCGTATTCGTTCACTATAACGTTCGTCCTTCTGAAACTGATCGATCTGACGCTGGGGCTCCGGGTGTCGAACGAGGAGGAAGTCCTCGGTCTCGACCTGAGCCAGCACGAGGAAAACGGCTACATGCTCTGAGGGGACGTCAGTGAGAGGTGCGGTCTGTTCAGGGCGGGCCCTGCATCCGCCCTTTTCTTTTACTGCCTGCATTACCTGCCCGGATGAAAAACGCCGCCGGCCGGGTTCAGGCGATTCCCAGCGCCTCTTTCGTCATGCGCTCCGCCGCCTCGAAGACCGCCTTTTTCCCCTCGGCTGTTCTCGCCTCGATGTAGAACCTCACCTTGGGCTCGGTGCCGGAAGGCCGGATCATGAGCCAGGAGCCGTCGTCGAAGACGAGTTTCGTGCCGTCGACGGTGATGACGTCTTTCACCGTTCTCCTTGTTCCGCCCATGTCGAGTTCGGTGCCTTTCCTGTATTTTTCACGCAGCACTGAAAGCCTTCTGACGAGGGGCTCTCCGACGAGCGACCGGTCGACACTGATTCCGGAGCGGTCGGGGTAGTAATGGCCGTACTCTTCCATGAGAGAACCGAGATATTCGCCGATGTTTCTGCCCGTCACGGCCATCATCTCGATAGCGAGCAGAAGACCGAAGATCGCGTCTTTTTCGAGCGTATGGTTGTAACCCGATATGCCGTCCGATTCTTCGAAGGCGACGATCGCCCTCTCCGGCGACGTCTTAAGCAGGTATGGCCTGAAATTCTTGAACCCCACCTTCGTCTCCTTCACGGGCAATCCGAACCTTTCGGCTATGGCATTTACGAAGTTGCTCGTGCCTACGGATTTCGCGACAGCGCCTGTGATCCCCTTATGCACGTGCAGGAAATGAAGGGCCATGGCCCCGAAATAGTTCATCGGGATCTGCACCGTACCGTCGCTGAACCTCACCCTGTCACCGTCGGGGTCCATGATGACGCCGAGCCGGAATTTAGCCGCGCTTCTCCCCAGGACCCTTTCGACCCCGGCCATGTTCTTTTCGGTGGGCTCGGGGGCGATCCCGCCGAAGAGATAGTCGTCCTCCGTCCTCAGGTATCTGATCTTTTCGCTCTCTCCGACGATGCGCGGAATGCGGCCCCTCGTTGAGCCGTGAACGTTGTCGACGCAGATGAGACAGTCCGCGTTCCCGATGAAATCCCCGATGGTGCCGGTATCGAGTGTCCCCCGCTCTTTTATGTATTCGATGTAGAGCGCGGTGAGGTCGACCCTCTCGATGCTCCCGGGGCCGGGCGAATCGGGCGCCGTCGAATCCGACATCATCCTGTTGGATATCTCTTCTATCTTTGCCGTGATTTCGGAGCCGGCGGGGCCGCCGTCCGAGGGATTGAATTTGAAGCCGGCGTAGTTCGCGGGGTTATGGGAAGGAGTGAGGTTGATCGAACACGCTGCGTTGAGCATCTCGATGCCGGCCGAGAATTCCGGGGTCGGCGCTTCGCCCGCATACCACGTCCTGATCCCCTCTTTCCGGAGAAGGCCCAGTACTTCGCCGGCGAACTTCTCTCCCAGAAACCTGTTGTCATGCCCGACGATGACGCCGCGCCTGCTGATCTCTTCGAACCCGGACACCCCCATGGCCCGCATGACGGAAGGATCTTCGCCCCTGAACATCTCGATGATCGCGGACGTGACGATGCGCACATTTTTGAAGGTGAAGTCGGTCCCGATCTCCCCTCTCCATCCGGACGTTCCGAATACGACCTTCGCGGGCGCCGTATTATCTCTTGCAAATCTCTCTATCGCCGGCAGCAGGCCTCTGTTCTTCGAGGCATCGGACAGGATCGTCTTCCAGCATGAGGCGGCATTCTGAAATTGGGGCATGTTTCCTCCGGTATAAATGGATAAAATCAATTTTATCACATTTTCCTTCCGAAACAGCACAGGCGCCGTTTCAAAACGCGTCCGGATTGTGCGCCACGCTGCTGAGCATCATCCCGGAACCCTCCGAAGACTTTTTCGCCGCCGACGCGGACAGGAGGGAATGGATCGAAAAATACCGCGCGCGGGTGCTGGCGATGCTCGAAAAATGGTCGTGGAATGAACGCCCGGCCTTCTAAGAAGCCTCCTGACTGTGCTATTATAGGTGACTTTTTTATCAGGAGGAAGCTATGCCGAAGACATACAATATAGCGGTCATCCCGGGCGACGGCACCGGCCCGGAGGTCATTGCCGAAGGGATCAAGGCGCTCGATGCGGCGTCCGCGCGGTTTGGCTTCAGGACGAACCTTACCTATTTCGATTTCGGCGGAGACCGGTATCTGAAGACCGGCGAGGTCCTGCCGGCGGGTGCGGTGGACGATCTCAGGAAGTTCGATGCGATCTATCTCGGCGCAATCGGGCATCCCGATGTGAAACCCGGAATTCTCGAAAAGGGGATACTCCTCAGGCTCAGGTTCGAGCTCGACCAGTACGTGAACCTCAGGCCTGTAAAGCTCTATCCTGGTGTCGACTGCCCCCTGAAGGACAAGGGACCCGAGCATATAGATTTCGTTGTCGTGAGGGAAAACACCGAGGGCCTCTATGCTGGGGCCGGCGGGGTCCTGAAGAAAGGGACTCCTGACGAGGTTTCGGTCCAGGAATCGATCAATACGAGGAAGGGCGTGGAGCGGTGCATACGCTATGCCTTCGAATACTGCAGGAAGAGAAACAAAATGAACAGGCTTACCCTCTGCGGCAAGACGAACGTCCTCACATTCGCCTTTGACCTCTGGGAGCGGGCCTTTTACGAAGTGGCAAAGGAATACCCCGGCATCAAGGCCGACTATGCACACGTCGACGCGATAACGATGTGGTTTGTGAAGAACCCGGAGTGGTTCGACGTGATCGTGACGGACAACATGTTCGGCGACATCATCACCGACCTCGGCGCGATGATCCAGGGCGGGATGGGCATTGCCGCCGGCGGAAACATCAACCCCGAGGGCGTCTCGATGTTCGAGCCTATCGGCGGGTCGGCCCCGAAGTACAAGGGCCAGAACGTGATCAACCCCCTTGCGGCCATCTGCGCAGGCGGGATGATGCTCGAACACCTCGGCGAAGACGCGGCCGGAAAGACGATCGAGAAAGCGGCCATGGAAGTGACCGGAAAGCACATCAGGAGCCTCGCGGCCGGCAGGATGGGAATGGGCACGAAAGAGGTCGGCGACCTCGCGGCAAAGCTTACGGCGACGATCTGAGGCTCTGCGGGAAGTTCTGCGCACTCTGCGGTTTCTCCTGCCCGGCAGGGGAAAGACAGTGAGACGCGCATCGTGCGGCGTTCAATGTCGAAAGGCCGGGGACCGGCCTGCCACGGTCATCGAAAAACCTCCGAAATGCCTGGAAACGGCAGACACGATGAGTGCAAAGACCCCGACGCATTGAGTATAATATGTTTTTACATTCCAATCTGACGCCAAGGGAGTCGTGAAATATGATGCGAGCGGGTTTTGTCGGGTGGCGCGGCATGGTGGGCTCGGTGCTCATGGGCCGCATGCGCCAGGAAAGGGACTTCGATCTTGTAGAGCCGGTATTTTTCACCACCTCAAATGTCGGGGGCAAGGCCCCGGAGGTCGGCAAAGACGTGCCGCCGCTCAGGGACGCGCGCGACATCGAAGAGCTGAAGGCGATGGAGACGATCGTCTCGTGCCAGGGCGGCGAATATACGAAGGAGATCTTCCCGAAGCTGCGAGCCGCCGGCTGGAACGGCTACTGGATCGACGCCGCTTCAACGCTCCGCATGGACAGGGACGCGATCATCATTCTCGACCCCGTCAACATGAACGTTATCAAAGACGGCCTTGCGAAGGGCGTCAGGAACTACATCGGCGGCAACTGCACCGTTTCGCTCATGCTCATAGCGCTCGGCGGATTGTACGAACGCGGACTCGTCGAATGGATGTCGGCGATGACCTACCAGGCGGCCTCGGGAGCGGGCGCCCAGAACATGCGCGAGCTGATCAGGCAGATGGGCTCGGCCCACGGGTCGGTGAAGGGCCTGCTGACCGACCCGTCGAGCGCAATACTCGAGATCGACCGGACACTGGCCGAGCACGTCCGCTCCGATGCCTACCCGACCGAATTCTTCGGCGCGCCTCTGGCCTGCTCTCTGATCCCATGGATCGACAGGCAGCTCGAAAACGGCCAGAGCCGCGAGGAATGGAAGGGCCAGGCGGAGACGAACAAGATCCTCGGCCGCGAGGAAAACCCGATCCCCATCGACGGCATCTGCGTGCGCGTCGGCGCGATGCGCTGCCACAGCCAGGCCCTTACGATCAAGCTCACGAAGGACGTGCCGCTCGATGAAATCAACGCAATGCTCGCCGGCCATAACAAATGGGTGAAGGTGGTGCCGAACCAGCGGGAGATAACGGTCCGCGAACTCACCCCCGCGGCGGTGACCGGAACGCTTACAGTTCCCGTCGGACGCCTGCGCAAGATGAACATGGGGCGTGAATATCTTGCCGCGTTCACCTGCGGCGACCAGCTCCTGTGGGGCGCGGCCGAGCCGTTGAGGCGCATGCTGCGCATCCTGACAGAGACATAAGACTGCTACAGATATCTCACCGCGGAGAGCGCGGAGAAGGACAGGGGAAAGACAAACCATGGAACTATGAATTCTCTGTGTTCTCTG
Source organism: Thermodesulfovibrionales bacterium (assembly GCA_046704045.1). Lineage (GTDB taxonomy): Bacteria > Nitrospirota > Thermodesulfovibrionia > Thermodesulfovibrionales > UBA6898 > JAWOKY01. The sequence continues at coordinate 10,878 of JBJKSM010000034.1, forward strand.
CGATCTCTGCGGTTAATTTTTAATCTTTGATGGCAACTTTGTCATGAGCGAAAACGTCGATATCATCATTCTGGCTGACAGCGTCCTCACGATGGACGCCGATCAGTCCGTGCTCATTGACGGCGCCGTTGCGGTCAAAGACGGAAAAGTGATCGCCGTCGGGGCCGCTTCCGACATCAGCGGGCGTTATTCTTCAGGCAGGACGGTCGGCGGAAAGGGAAAAGTCGTATTCCCCGGCCTCGTAAATGCCCACACTCACGCCCCTATGGTCTATTTCAGGGGCCTCAAAGACGATCTTCCCCTGAAGGTATGGCTCGAAGAGCATATCTGGCCGGCGGAGAACAGGTGGCTCAGCCCGCAGTTCGTCGGCGACGCCGCGCAGTTGGCCTGCCTCGAGATGCTGAAGGCGGGGATCACCCTTTACAACGACATGTATTTTTTCGGCGAGGTGATCGCCGGTGTCACGAAAAAGACCGGTATGAGGGCGGTCGTCGGCGCAGGTATTCTCGATTTCCCGGGCAGGACGGCAAAGACCGTTGACGAATACTTCTGGAATGCCGAGAATTTCATCGGCAGCTGGACCGGCGACGACCTGATAGTCCCGGCGATCGCTCCCCACTCGCCGTATGCCTGTTGTCCCCAAACCATCGAGAGGGCAAAGGCTGTCTCGGAGCGCTTTAATGTGCCCCTCCATCTGCACCTTTCGGAAACCAAGTGGGAGGTGGAGGAGATAGGGAGGAGATACGGCAAGACCCCCGTGGAACTTCTGGACGGTATCGGGGTCCTCGACGACAGCGTGATCGCCGCCCACTGCGTGCATGTGAACGATGAAGAGATAGAGATTCTCGCCGGCAGGAAGGTTGGAGTCGCTCACTGCATAGAGAGCAATCTTAAGCTCGCCGCGGGCATCGCCCCGGTGGTGAAGATGGTCGGGGCGGGTGTGAAGGTGACCTTCGGCACCGACGGCGCCGCGAGCAACAACGACCTCGATATCCTGAGCGAGATGTCGACTGCGGCGAAGGTCCACAAGGCCGTATCGGGAGACCCGACCGCACTGAATGCAAAACTCGTATTGCTCATGGCGACCAGATGGGGCGCAGAGGCGCTCGGTCTTGGCGAGGTCACAGGAAGCATCGAAGAGGGGAAGGCGGCGGATATGGTCATCGCGGACCTGAACAGGCCGCATCTCGTTCCGGTCTACGACGTCTATTCGCACATCGTCTATTCGATGAGGTCATCTGATATCGAGACGGTCCTCGTAAGCGGAAGGATCGTTGTCGACAGGGGCAGACTGACTACCGCGGACGAGGCGGAGATCATTGCCAAGGCGGTCGAATGGGGACAGAAGATCGGCAGAGATGCCGACACCTAAACCGACCTTTGTCCCCTGACCGCAATGAATAGAGGCCGCTCTACTTCCAGCCTTCCTCGACGATCTTCTTTGACCTCTCGTAAGGGAACTTCTTCAGCAGTTCTGCAACCGGCAGTTTTTCGTCGCCTTCGCGCATGAAGTGCAGCAGGACCACCGAGGCCCAATAGTCGTTATAATAAGCGCTTCCTTCGAGCTGGACCGGCACGCCTTTTCTGTTTACCGTATGGCAGGCCGCGCACGTTACAGGACCTGCATATTTTCCGTCCGGGCTGAACTGGAGCGCCTGTTGATGTGTCGTAAGATCGACGCTCTTCTTGGGTCCTTCGTAACGCACCGGATACAGCTCGTGGATCGACTCGTGGCACGACTGGCAGGCGATCACGCCGTGGGCCTTCGAATACCGGTAGAGCGAGTACTTGTTCGGCTGGTCGATCGGGAAATAGCTCCCCCCTTCGCTCTCCACCAGCGGAGCGATGTGGCAGTCCGCGCAGTGCGGCTCTGCAGGCGCCAGCCACCAGTCCTTGCCTGCGGCTGCCGCATCGTACGGCACCGCGTCGCCTTTGTCCGCGTTCCAGGGAAGCAGGTGCAGCTTGCCCTCCGCATCTTTTTCAGCCTTAACGAGCGTAACGCCCTTATGATCGGCGGTATAGGTGTAAAGCGGATCTCCCTGAGCGCCTGCGACGGGATCGGCGAAATACTCGTCGAATTTTTTCCGGTCGCCGTTGGCTACTGTTTTTACCGTTTCCTCAAGAGATTTGTCTCGAAGGGTCTTCCCGGTCTGCGAGGTAGTATCCTGGAGGTTGTCATACTTGTAAAGCGCCTGCGCCAGATGATTGTGACAGTTGGTGCAATACAGTCCTCTTATCTTCGCCACCGGTTTTCTGTTTTCGTCCCTCATGCTCACTTCCCGCAGGAACCATTTCCCGATCTCGTTCAGGAAAAAAGGAGGCTTTACGTCGGGGTTGGTGTGGGCGTCCCTTCTCAGGTAACATCCTCCGCCGGCGGTCCTCAGGTCTTTTCCGGAAAACCTCGGGTTCCCCTCATCATCGACGATCTGGTAAGGGTTCTTCGCGAAGTCGTTCATCTCCTCGGATTGCCAGTGGGTCGGATGGCATGCCTGGCAGCTCTGGGTCCTTCCCGCCTTGTCCGGCATCGGGATGGCTTTGGCGTGGACGGAGTGGATCGCTTCAGTGAGAGGCTCCGCTTTTACCGCCTTATATCCTGTTGCGCCCGGCCTGGGGGACTGGAGATTGCCCGAAATATTGTCGCCGTGGCAATCGGCGCAGTAGACCGATCCCGTAGCGCCGAGTCTGTTGGAAGGTGCATTGGGATTATAGTATTTCAGGAGGGTTGTCCCGTTGAGCTTGTCGTGAAGCTCGAGGATATTGATCGACGCCGCCGACAGCCGTGCCATGTAATCCGACATGTCATGATAATTCTTCTTCCAGTAAGAGAACTCCTTGTCGAACAGCGAAAGCCCCTCTTTTCTCGCAAGCACGGCCGCCTTCCCATCGCCGGAATGGCAGACATAGCAGTTGGGGATGTCAATAGGGTTTGTGCCGAAAAACACGACTTTCTTGCCCTTTGCGGTGACGGGTTTTCCCTTTTTGTCGCGCAGTTCGACGGTCGAATACTGATAGGGTTGAAAGTCCCTGTTCGTTATGGTCCTTATGGACCCCTTTCTCCTGCTGTCGTAGAAAGCGGTAAGGGGCAGCCCGAGCGCGTCCCAGATGTAGGAAGCGGTCAGTTTCAGGGGCACGTTCTTTACGGCCGGGATCATGGAGTCGGTAAATACGATGTTGCCGCCCTTGTCGGGCGCGTAATCCATATAGTCGCCGGCGACGATCTTGCCCGTGGGCCCGGAGTCTATGTTCACCTGGATCTCCTTTCCCACATATAACCTCTTTTCCTTTTGCCAGTCTGAGGGGAGGGTGCCCTGAAGATCCTTGTAAATGAACAGGTGGTCCCACACATAGTTTGCCATGTTGTCGCCCGGATCGTCCATGTTGCCGTTGCCGTTGACGTCCTTGAGGACCGACCAGTATTTCATCTTGTTGCCCTGGCTGTAACTGTTGTCCCTGATGTGATAGTAGAGTTTCACGCCGTCATCCGGTGACAGCAGCTTCGGTTTTCTTCCCTCGGACCCCGACATGACCGGCTGGGCCTGCACGCTGTTGTAGGGAGGGATTACGCAGCAATAGGAAATATCGAATCCCACGCAGTGCATGCCGAGTTCATAGTTGATAAAGATGTTATACGGGTTCTTTGGATCATAGGCCGCCACCTTCCTTGCCGGGATGCCGGCCTTGATCTCCACCTTCTTGAGCAGCCTGAGTTTAAAAGGCGGATTCGAATTGTAGGCCGCATCTGCGGCCCCGGCCGAAACGACCAGGACGAACATGAGAAGCAGTGAAAGGCCTGGAAAAAGACGGACAGATCGAAATCTCTTCATTGTTGCACCCCCCTGATGTGCCGTGCCGGAAACAGCTTGATCCCGGGCTTGTTTTGTGAAGTTTTTACGAGGTTCCTTTTCATATCATACCGCCTGCGGGGCAGTTGTCAATGGGCAGGCTATACCGGTGATTTGATAGGAATGCCCGATGATCCGAAAAAAGGAAAGGTGTTTCCGAAGATACTTGCCGGGTTCAGATTTCCCGCCGGCCCTCAAGGGCCTTTCCGAGGGTGACCTCATCCGCGAATTCGATATCGCTTCCCATCGGAAGGCCGTAGGCGATCCGCGTTACCTTCACTCCGAGCGGGCCGAGTACCTCCCTGATATACTGTGCGGTGATCTCGCCCCTGGTGTTCGGGTTCGTAGCAATGACCACCTCCTGAATGGATTCGGCTCTGACGCGTTCGACCAGCTCCTTGATCTTGAGCTTCTCGGGTGTGATCCCGTCGATCGGCGACAGGGCGCCGAGGAGCACATGGTAGAGGCAGTGAAAACCCTTCACCCGCTCGATGACCAGGATATTGCTCGGCTCTTCGACAACGCAGAGTCTAGTCCTGTCGCGGGAATCGTCATTGCAGATGTCGCATATCTCCTTGTCGGTGATGTTGAAGCACCTGCCGCAGAACCGCGCTTTTTCCTTCACGTCCTCTATCGCCTTTGCGATCGAGAGCGCCTCTGACCGGGACATCGAGAGGATAAAAAAGGCGAGCCGCTGCGCGGTCTTCCTCCCTATGCCCGGGAGCCGTGTCAGTTCATTGGTCAGGTTTTCTATAATTCCATGCATACTTACCAAACTTCGAGGCGGATGTTCGCGCTTCGGGTCGTTTGCCTATTGCCCATTGCCCGGGCCTTTACTCTATCTCCCGAACATGTTGCCGAGTCCGCCGAGTCCGGGCAGCTGCAGGCCGCCGGTCAGCTTCGACATCTCCTCGGACACCATCTCCTGCGCCCTTCTGAGCGCCTCGTTCGCCGCGGCGAGGATGAGGTCCTGGAGCATCTCGACGTCCTCGGGGTTCACCACGTCCTTTTCTATCTTTATCGAGACGATCTCACCGGCCCCGCTTGCGACCACGGTCACCATCCCTCCGCCCGCCGATGCCTCTGCGGTCTTCTTCTTTGCCTCCTCCTGCGTCTTCTGCATCTCCTCCTGGAGCTTCTGGGCCTGGCGCATCAAAACCCCGAGATTTTTTTTAGACATGATCTCCTCCGTTTTTACGTTTTTTTTAAAAACCGGCGACAGGGTTTTTTGCCACGACTCTCCCCTCGAAGAGTTCGAGCGCCTCCCTGATAAGCGGTTCCTCCATGACTTTTTCCTTCAGCCCCTTTTTCCGGCCGGTTTTTTTGGGGGAAGCCGACAGGGCGATGCCGATCTTTCTCCCGGACTCTTCAGCGAATATCCTTTCTATCTCATTCAGGTTTTTCCTGATCGAATCCTCGAAGACCGCATGCCCTCCATCGAGGGTGAGGTGCAGTGTATCTTCTTTCAATTCGGCCGCCGCATGCGCGATCTTGGATGCGAGCGGGGGATCGATCCTGGCAATCGTGCGTTGCCAGACGCTCGCCGCATCGTACGCTTTCTCATCTGAAACCGGATTTTCCGGGCATGTTTGAATGAGCGGCGCTTCCATGTT